>NZ_CP180191.1:2896764-3207731 GCF_047549485.1 Piscinibacterium candidicorallinum
TCCCTCCCCCGAAGTCCGACGGTCGATTGAAGGAGGTTCAGCGCTGGCTGTGCGACACCATGCGCGCGAGCCGGTGTTCCGACCCCGCCTCGTTGGCGTCCATAGCCTCGGCGAGCTCGCTGGTTCCAAGCTCATCGGTCAAGCCGGCGCGCATGGCCACGCCAACCGCCAGGATGTCGATCACCAGCAGGTACAGCACGCGGCTGATCATGGGCACCTGCGTAGCCACGTCTTCGGAGTGATCCAGTGCAATGGTGATGGTGGCCTTCTTGGACAGCGGCGACTGATTCGCCGTGATGGCCACGACTTGCGCGCCCCGCTCCAGCGCGGCGTCCACTGCGGCGTTCAGCTCGGGGATGCGACCCGTGCTGGAGATCACCACCAGCACGTCATCTGGCGTCAGCACATTGGCCGCCATGAGCTGCAGGCGCGGCTCGGTATGCGCCGCCGTCGGCAGGCCGAATCGCAGGAACTTGTACTGCGCGTCCTCGGCCACGATGCCGTAGTTGCCCACCGCGTAAAAGTCGATCCGCTTGGCCTTGAGCAGCAGCTCGATCGCCTGATCGATCGCCTTGCGATTGAGCTGGTCGCGGATCTGCAGGATGGCGCTGGCCGTGTTGCCAAGCACCTTGGCACCGAGTTCGAGTGCGGTGTCTTCCACCGTGACCTGTGTGTGCGTAACCGGGATCGTGCCCGTGAGGCTGGAGGCCAGGCGCAGCTTGAAGTCCGACAGGCCTTCGCAACCGAGCGTCCGACAGAAGCGGATCACGGTAGGCTGGCTCACGTCTGCCGCACGCGCGATCTCCATGATCGGATCGTTCAGGATCGAGCGCGGACGCGAGAGCACCACATCGGCCACGCGACGCTCGGCCGGCGAGAGTTCGCGGTGTAGTTGCCGGATGCGGTCGAGGATGGAGGCGCCACCGCTGCGCTTGCGCAGCTGCGCGTCCAGGATCGCCGCCACGCCAATGAAGGTGGCCTGATCCGCGGTGATCACATAGGTGGGAATGCTGGCCACGAAGCCGGAGAATCGACCCTTGCTCTCGAATCGACGCCGGAAAGCCGACTGGTCGAAGTATTCGCCCAGGCGGGGCACGATCGCACCGCCTATATAGATGCCGCCGAAGGCACCCAGCGTCACGGCGAGGTTGGCCGCCACCGCGCCGAGCATGCCGCAGAACACCTCAAGTGTCTGTTCGCATAGCGCACACTGCTTGGAGAGCCCGCGGCTGGTGATATCCAGCGCGCTGAGCGCCTCGGCAGGCTTGCCGGCGAGATGGCACAGCGCCTTGTACATCAGCTCAAGGCCACTGCCTGAGAGCAGCCGCTCGGCTGACACGTGCGAATACTGCGTCCACGCGAACTCGAGAATCGCGACCTCGCGCTCATCGGTGGGCGAGAAGCTGACGTGGCCACCTTCGGAGCCGAGCGAGATCCAGCCGTCATCGGCCGGGATCAGGCCGGAAACACCCAGGCCGGTGCCCGCGCCCAGCAGGCCGATGACGCTGCGCGCCCGCGCCTGGCCGCCACCGATCTGGCGGCGCTGGTCCTCACGCAGGTGCGGCACGCCCACGGCCAATGCAGTGAAGTCGTTCACCACCAGCAGCGTGTCCAGACCGCAGTCCAGCCGGGTCTGCTCGATCGAGAACTGCCAGTGGTAGTTGGTCATGCGGACGAGGTCGCCCTCGACCGGGTTGGAGATGGCCACGGCACCATGACGCACGTCCATGTCCTCGACCATGGCGAGGTAGGCCTTCAGTGCGCTGCCGAAGTCCGGGTAGTCGGCGCAGCGCAGGGTCTCAAGCCGCTCGAAGCGCCCGCGCTCGCGCTCCACGGCAAATCGGGCGAAGGTGCTGCCAATGTCGGCCAGCAGACGTGCACCGTCGGAAAAAGCCATCCTCTATCCTTTTTCTATCGCTCTATCGGCGGCCGCTTGTGGCGGTCTTGGTCGCAAATCGCGGCAAGTCGCTGACTCAAGCGTGCGACTACATCCGCGTTGTTGTTCGTCGAAGGCCGACCTTTGTAGCATTGTTACGCAAATCAGCCTGGAATTTGTTTGTTGAGCATCGCCCTGGCGCGAAGGCATCACGCGGCGGATTGGGTGACCCCGTGCAGGGGATCGGCAGCCCGTCTGGCTGCGCAGTGTGCCGCGATGTATTGCGCATGCGTCGGCATGCCCACCACACAGTTGGCGATCACCTGTCGCACGCTGGCCAGATAGCGCTCCGCGTCCGCCGTCGGCACGAGATCAGCCAGGGGATGGTGGCTGGCGGGGCGCAGCCCCTGGCCATGCATCACCTGCAGCCAAGCCACTTCGGAGAAGAGCTCGGCCCCTTCACGGAAGATCCGCCCGCGACTTTCGTACAAGGCCATGCGCATCTTCAGACTCGCCGGCACGTCCATGTTGCGGCAAGCACGCCAGAACGCTGAATCGTCACGCTGATTGGCGTGATAGTGCAGGATCAGGAAGTCACGGATGCTCTCGAACTCCAGACGCGTGATCCGGTTGTACTCGTCGATGTCGGCTGCGCTGAACTCGCGGTCCGGGAAGAAGTTGATAATCCGCGCGATCGCGGTCTGGATCAGATGGATGCTGGTGGACTCCAGCGGTTCCATGAAGCCGCTGGACAGGCCCACCGCCACCACGTTGTGCTTCCACGGCGTCTTGCGCATGCCGGTGACAAACTTCAGCGTCCGCGGCGAGGCGAGTACCTCCCCCTGCACGTTGGCCAGCAGCACGGCTGTGGCTTCGTCCTCGCTCATATGCCGGCTGCAGAACACGTGACCGTTGCCCACTCGGTGCTGCAGCGGGATGCGCCACTGCCAGCCCGCAGTGTGGGCGGTTGCGCGGGTGTAGGGAATCGGCGGCTCCACTGACGCTGTCGGCACCGCAATCGCCCGGTCACAGGGCAGATAGTGCGTCCAGTCCTCGTAGCCTGATTGCAGGGTCTGCTCAATCAGCAAACCACGAAAACCCGAGCAGTCGATGAAGAAGTCGCCGGCGACCACGCTGCCACTCTCCAGGCGCACGCCGCTCACATGCCCGTTTTCGGCCGATCGCTGCACATCGAGAATCTTGCCCTCGATGCGGCGTACGCCGCGTGCCTCGGCATAGCGGCGCAGATAGCGGGCGTACAGGCCGGCATCGAAATGGAAGGCATAGGCAATCTCCGACAGCGGTGAGTTGCGCAGTTCCAGTTGCGGCCGGCTGAACTTGCCTGACGCCGCCGCCATGCGGGTGATCGAGTATTCCGCGATGTCTGCCGCCTTGCCCGCGGCAAAGAGCTTGTGCCAGTACTGCTCAAAGGGCACGGTGTAGAGATCCTGGCCGAAGCGGCCGAAGCCGTGCGTGTAACGCTCGCCGATCCGGCCCCAATTCACGAACTCGATGCCGAGCTTGAAGGAGCCCTGCGTCTCGCGGACGAACTCGTCCTCGTCGATCTCCAGCACCTTGTTGTAGTTCTGGATCGGAGGAATCGTGGCTTCGCCGACACCCACAGTGGAAATCTCATCGGACTCCACCAAAGTGATGTTGAAACCGCCGCGCAGAAGCTTGGCGAATGCTGCGGCTGTCATCCAGCCGGCGGTGCCGCCACCCACGATGACGATGTTCTTGATGTGCTGAGAAGTCTCGGAATTCATGGAACTGCCCGGCCCGACGTGAATGCGGGCTTACTGCCTGATTGAACCAGCGTGACTGGCGTGCCGACGAAAAAAAACCCTTGCCGGCGCGGGGCCGACAAGGGTTTGTCTCACACCAAAGTGCTTACAGCTTGTAGTTGATACCGAGGTACCAGGTCTGGCTGCCGGGCGAGTTCTCGATGATGTTCGACTTGTCGCCGCGATAGCGCACAAAGGGCGTCTTGCTGACGTTGGCGACCTGGAACAGCACGCCGAGACCCTTGGCCACGCCACGCTGGAACTCGTAGCCGATCTGTGCGTCCGTGTAGGCCTGACCCTTCACGTAGGTGAGCTGGCGGTCACCAAAGATGTCAGAGACTTCACCCACGAAGTCCGAACGGAAGTTCCGGGCAATACGTACCTGGAAGCCGTTCTTCTCGTAGTAGGCGGCCAGGTTGGCCGTCATCTTCGACAGACCGGGCAGCGGGATCGTGCTGGAGCCCAGATCGGTGCCGCGCACGCCGCTGGAGGGCAGGCGCACCTTGCTCGTGGTGTTGGCGTAGTTCGCGAACAGGCCGAAACCGTCAAGGTGCGGCGTCAGCAGCGAGAACGGCAGCGAGGCGCCCAGCTCATAGCCCTGGATCGAACCGCCCGAACCGTTCTCCGGACGCGTCAGCAGGCCGACGGTGGAGCCAGACGGCGGACGCGGGCTGCTCGCACTCAGGAAGGGTGCGAAGTCGAACACGCGCGTCGTATTCAGGATGTAGGTGTCCAGATCCTTGTAGAACACGGCGGCCGAGAGTTGGCCCTTGTTGCCGTAGTACTTCTCCAGCGACAGGTCGATGGCGTTGGCGCGGAAGGGCTCAAGCAGCGGGTTGCCCGAACCACCTTCGATGCGAGGCGCACGAGCGGCAGCCGAGCCCGGGGTGGTGCCGGGGAAATCCGAGTTGGGCGAGTTGTTCACGCCGAAGCCGAGGCTGGCGCGCATATCGTTCATGGTCGGACGGGCCATCACCTTCGCGACGGCAAAGCGCAGCGCGGTGTCATTACCCAGATCGAACTTGACGTTGGCCGCCGGCAGGATGTCCGAGTACTTCTTGCCCGAGCCCACGCGCTGGCGCACGCAGACATCGTTCGGGCAGGGGCCGCCGTCGGTGGAGAAGGCGCTGGACGACTGATCCGAATTCACGAACTGTGCGCCGGCGTTGCCGCTGACGGGCATGCCGAACAGGGTGGTATCCATGTCGAGGCGACCGAACAGCGTGGTCACCTTCTCATTGACACGCCAGTCCTTCTGGTTGACGTCCGGCACGAGCTTGGCTGCGACCTGATAGATGCTGCCGACCGAGCCGCTCGGATCCCAGGTCACGACCTGGAAGCCGCCGAGCTGGGGAATGCCGGCCACACCGCTGCCAGGGACGGCCACGGAAGCGAAGGGGTTGCCGCCGGGGATAACCAGACGACCTTCGACATAGGCACGGACCTTTTCGCGATCGGTGTAGTTCAGGCCGACTTCAGCTGTGGAGAAGAACCAGCCGTCCGGCAGGGCACGCTTCACGCTGCCGCGCACGGCGCTGATCTTGTCATCCACAAACGGGAGCTTGGAGTAGCCCGCCTGCGGCAGGCTCGATCCACCGCCCCAGCCCATGACGTCGGTCAGACCCACCTGACCACGATCGGCATAGTTGCGGCTGGTCGTGTAGCGGGCGTTCTGCACGCCACTGCCGGTGCCGTTGAAGCCGGTCCAGCTGATGGTCTCACCAGGCAAAGAGGGGTTGGCACTGCCGGCCAGACCTGCGGTGGTCTCGAGCACGCCGCCGCGGCGCTTGACCTTGCCGGTGCTCAGGTCGACGTCCACCGTCCAGTCGCCGAGGTTCAGCTTGTTGTTCCAGCCAAACGAGTTGAGGGTGATCTCGGTCTGTTGAGAGTCGTTGCGGACCACGCCCTTGAAGTTGTCAAACGTCCCGCTGACCCAGTTGCCACCCACCAGGGTGCCTGCGGTCAGGTTGCCGCCGGGGTCGTAGCCGCCCGCGCTGGAGAAGCCGATCGGGGCCTGGAAGCCGCGGGTCAGCTTGCGCTCGTCGGACTTGGAATAGAACATGTCCAGCGTGCTGTTCCAGACCTTGTTGGGCTTGAACTGCACGGTGCCGGCGAAGCCGTCACGCTTGAAGGTGGTCTTGTCGACCCAAGCGTTGAAGCCGCCCGGCGCGTTGCCGGTCTGACCGCCGGGGCCAGCGACGTTGTTAGCCACGCCCCAAACTTCGAAGCGGCTGAATTCGGCGCCCTTGTCATCGAGACGGGCATAGCCCAGCGCGACGCCCAGCTTGCGGTCCATGAACTGGTCGATATAGGCGATGCTGAAGCGGTCGCCATTGCCCTGCTGCGCAAGGCCGATGCCGCTCTTGGCATCGCGATAGTTCACGGCAATCGTGCGGCCCGACGCATTCAGGGGGCGCACAGTCTGCAGATCGATGGTGCCTGACAGGCCCTGACCGAGCAGCGACGCGGTCGGCGTCTTGTAGACGACAGCGCCGGAAAGCAGTTCTGCGGGGTACTGGTCGAACTCGACGCCACGGCTGTCGCCGGAGGACACCTGTTCGCGACCATTGAGCAATGCGGTGGAGAAGTCGCCGGACAGGCCGCGGATCGAGATCTGCTGGGCACGGCCGCTGTTGTTGGTGCGCTGCGTGGTCACGCCTGGCAGACGGGCGATCGACTCGGCGATCGAGACGTCAGGCAGCTTGCCCACGTCTTCGGCGGATATGGCTTCCACCACACCGTCGGCATCTCTCTTGACGGTGATGGCGGCTTCGATGGCGCGGCGGATACCGGTCACGGTGACGGTATCGACCTTCTTGGCCTCGTCTTCTTTCTTCTTCTTTTCAGCCGCGGCCTTTTCAGCGGCGGCCTTTTCGGCTTCCGTCTGGGCTTGCGGTGCCGCGGGGGCGGCCGGGGCCTGCTGGGCGAATGCCGCACCGCCCAAGGCAAGCATCAGCACGGTCACACTGACTGCGGCCGGCTGGATGGCAAGGCGCGAACGCTCTGCCTGGGCGCCGAGGTTGCCCTCTTGGCGCTGGCTCTTACTACGCTTCATCGATGTCTCCTCACGTGTTCCCCGCACTGCCTCCCCCCGGGAGCGCCAGCCTGAGAATGTTGTTGCCCGCGTGTTTTCCACGTTTTCCCCGGGCATAAGCAGATTTGTAGCAAAACTAGATTCAGTGTCAACACATTCGGTTACTTAAGGCGTTCGGGCGCACCGGAAATGCGCTGCGGCGCAGCATGAAATTGCCGTAAATCCTTGTTTTCATTGACTTTTTCCTCGGGTCCCGCGCGCGCCGTCCGCGACATGAAGTGAGTCTGTAGCGCAACTACATGATCACAAGCACGAACCAAGTCGGGGCAAAAACTAGACGCCGGCGCCCAAACGCAGGGCGTCGACTGCCGCGCTGTGGTGCAGGGCGATCGATTGCGCAACGTCGATCTGTAGGAAAACTCCTGAGACGCGCCTGCGCTTGGAGTCGAGCATCCGCTGCTCGCACCTAGGCGTATCCCGGTGCACGCTTGATACTCAGTCGGTCGCGACGGGGTGCGCAGCGCTGCGGCTTGCGCCCCGAGCACACCCATCGCATCTCGGTAGTATTCATACATTCGAAGGCGTTCTCGCGCTTGCGGTGCACCGAAGCAGCCACGCCCTTGAATGGGCTGGAGCACGCCAAAAGAGAGCCGCACGTGGATTGCAGCGCCATGCCAGCGATGCAGCCACAGATCCAGCAGGTCTCGTGAAGCAGCGCACAGCGCCGCCCGCTCTCCAGCCATTGCATCCATGCACTCCAGACCGCCCGCTCCGCCTGAGCCGCCTGCGTCGCAGTGGCCACACAGCGCCGCCCGCGCCGAATCACGCACTGCCGCGCCTGAGCTTCGACGCGCAAGAAGCGCGGCGGCCCTGCCGCCTCTGGGGCCCGTGGCCTACCCGCTGCTGGGCGAGCTGCTGCTCGGCGTCGGCGTGGGGCTGGTGGCCACACTGCTGGCCTCGCGTGTCAGCGACACCTCCGCCGCCGCGCTGGGGCTCACGGGGCACCTGACGACATTGCTGTTCATCCTGTTCCGCGTGATCGGCGCGGGCGTGAGCGTGGTGGTGGCGCAGGGCCTGGGCAGCGCGGCGGACGGTGGCAACAGCATTACCGCCGCACACAGCAGCGCGGCGCAGGCCGTGGCCCGCGCCTCACTGGGCGCGAGCACCTGGGCGGGCCTGCTGATTGCGCTGGCCACCGCCGTGTTCGCGCAGCCGCTCTTGAGGCTCATGAACGCGCCGGACGCGGTGTTTGCCCTGGCCTTTCCGCTGCTGCTCTGGCTGGCTCCCGCGATGCTGCTGG
Source organism: Piscinibacterium candidicorallinum (assembly GCF_047549485.1). Lineage (GTDB taxonomy): Bacteria > Pseudomonadota > Gammaproteobacteria > Burkholderiales > Burkholderiaceae_C > Piscinibacterium > Piscinibacterium candidicorallinum. The sequence goes on from NZ_CP180191.1 coordinate 2,904,759, forward strand.
ACGCCTGGAACGCAGCGCTGGCCAGCGTGACACGCGCCCACCTGCACGGTCAGGCGGCGCTGCGGGTGATCGTGATCGTCAATGCCGCGCATCTGGGTCTGGCCGCGCTGCTGATGCTGGGCACGCCCACGCTGCCGGGCACTGACCTTGCACTTCCCGCGCTGGGGCTGACCGGCTTTGCCATTGCGATGCTGGTGAGCAGGGTGCTGGGTGTGGCGCTGCACCTCTGGGTGTGGCGCAGCAAGCTGGATCTGGTACCGCGCTGGTCGGATTGGTGGACCCTGCCCTGGAAGAAGCTGGACGGCGTGCTGCGCATCGGCATCCCGGCCGCGGCGGAGAACGTGCTCTACCGAGTGTGCTTCATGGTGAGCGTGGCGGTGGCCGGGCAGCTGGGCGCGCAGGGGCTGGCGGCGCAGGCCTATGTGCTGCAGATCAACTACCTCACGCTCATGGCCGGCCTGTCGATCGGGCTGGCGGCGGAGATCGTGGTGGGTCATCTGGCCGGCGCCGGGCGCCTGCATGTGGCCGACCGCCTGGTGCGGCGCGCGCTGGCTCGGGCGCTGCTGCTGTCGGGTCTTGTGGCGGGTACTGCGGCCCTGCTTGCGCCCTGGCTGATGCGCCTGTTCACGCAGGACGAAGCCATCATCGCGCTGGCGGTGAAGCTGCTTGCCATTTCCGTGCTGCTGGAGCTGGGCCGCAGCTTCAATCTGGTGGTCATCAACGCCCTGCGCGGCGTGGGGGACGTGAAGTTCCCGTTCGCCGCGGGTGCGACGTCCATGGTGATCGTGCTGGCCGGAGCAAGCTGGTGGCTGGGCGCTCGGCCGAGCGACGAAAGCGGCAGCGCGCTCGGGCCGCTGGGCTGGGGTCTGGTCGGCGTCTGGCTCGCCTATGCAGCCGATGAGTGGGTGCGCGGTCTGATCATGTGGGGCCGCTGGCGCAGCCGCGCCTGGGTGCCGCTGGCCCACGCGGCGCGCCGCCGTGCGCGCCGGGCGGCTTGGCCGGGCTGAACGCCTGCGGCTAGGCGTAGCGCTGGGGCGAGTGTGCGGTTGCGTACCAAAGCGGTTACCGAAACCGGTGGTCAAGGCACGTCAATGCCACCAAAGTGCGCGCCAAGACCGCGGAACGCCGATCGCAGAGCTTGGCCAACAACAACCGACTGGGCGATCAGGTCGCACCGATCGTGATTCTGGACGGATTTGGCTGATAACGATCAGTCATTCAGTCCGATTTTGATTACATCAGCACTTGGAATGGCTGGAGACCCGCGCCCCATATGCGGAAACCCGGATCTTCAACTTACGGCCGATTATGACTTAATTGTTTAGCCGAAATCGTTCTGCGCCAACACTGGGCTGGGCGCGACGGCTGCGCGATTGAAACGAGTAATGCAGGCGACGGCCACCCGCAACGCGGCAGCGAGAGCTCAGCCCCGCTGCCCGGCAATCACCGCCGCTGCGCCTGCCAGCGCCACATGGGTTTCAGCCACTACGGCCACCGGCACCGCGCGCAGGTAGTCGCGGTAGCGGCCCTTGGCCTCGAAGCGCTCGCGGAAGGCGGAGGCGAAGAAGCGCTCGCCCAAGCGGGGCACGATGCCACCGGCGATGTACACGCCGCTGCGCGCACCGAGGGTGAGCGCCACGTTGCCGGCGAAGCTCCCCAGCAGCGCGCAGAAGGTGTCCAGGGTCTTGCGGCACACGGGATCGCTGCCGGCCAGGCCGCGCGCGACGATGTCTTCCGTGCTCAGCGGCGCTTCGGGCGCCTCGCCCAGCAGCACCTGCGCCACCGCGCCGTGCAGCACGGGCAGGCCGATCCCTGACAGCAGACGCTCGGCCGAAACATGCTCGAACTGCCGGCGGGCGGCCGCGATCACCGCGGCTTCGAAGTCATTGCCGGCGGCCAGCGTGGCGTGCCCGCCCTCGCCGGGAATGGCGACCCACTGGCCGCCATGGCGGATCAGACCGGCCACACCCAGGCCGGTACCGGGGCCGACCACGGCCATCGGGCCATCATTGGTGGGCAGCGGGCCCTGGGCGATGAGCTGGGCGGGCGTGAGTTGCGGAAGCGCGAGCGCGAGCGCCTCGAAGTCATTGACCACGGCGAGGCTGTCCAGCCCGAGCGAGGCCTGCAGCGCGCTGCGCGAGAACTGCCAGGGGCTGTTGGTGAACGCGACCCGGTCGCCGGTGATGGGCGAGGCCACCGCAAAGGCGGCATGCCGCGGCGCGCGCCACTGCTGCCCCATCGCGGCGGAAAGTTCACGCAGATAGGCGGCGGCGGCATCGTCCGGCTGGGCATGTTCGGCCACAGACAGGCTGCGCACGTGCGCCACCGGCGCACCGGGCGCATCCACCCAGCCGAAGCGGGCGTTGGTGCCGCCGATGTCCGCAACCAGCCAGGGCAGTGCCGCGATCGTCATGAATTGCGCCGCCAATTAGCCGTGCTCCGCGCGGCAACGGGAGGACGACGGCAGACGCGATCCGCAGGCCTGGACCTTCGGCAGCGTCGCACCGGCCCGGGCGATCGTCGGGTTCAACATGGGTCCTCCCCCCTCGTCATGCGGGGCGCGGGCGATCGAGCCGCACGCCGAGCCGCGTCGAACTGCGCGCGCAATTGCGCGCTCGGGAGGCTGCGTGGCGCGTTTTGTGCAACATCATCGTCCTCCCATGTCGTGAAATGGTAGCAAAACTACATATGTGCAACAAGCACTTCGCGCGCAACGCCGTGCGCCCCTGCTAGCTCACACCTCATGGATCCGGTGCAGCTTCGACAGGTTGCAGGCTTGTCCATGTAGTCCTGCTACAGCCGAACGCCGCACCCCAGGATCCTCGGCTTACTGGATCACGAACACCACCGCGCTGCGGCCGGGAATCGCCAGCGCCGCACCGCCCGGCAGCGTCCGCGCGTCGTTGGCCACGCGGGCATCGGCCCCGGCCTCACGGTGCACCGGGTGCAAGACCCAGGCGGCATTGCGCAGATCTGCGGGCAGATCGAGCGTCTGCGCCTGCGGCGAGGCGTTGATGACGTACAGCAGCTGTCGGAAGTTCGCGCCCGCGCCGCCGGCACCGCTCAGGCCTTCGCCATTGAGGTGCCCGGCCAACAATACGGGGTTCTGGGTCGGGCCCGTATTGAGCAGGCGCAAGCGCTCGCTCACGGCCTGCGCCGTGGGCAGCCGGAACAAGGCGCTGCTGGCGCGGATCTTCAGCAGATCCTGAAACGCACGATTGGTCCACTGGATCTCGGCCGCGGTGGGCTTGATGAGCGGGTTCTCGAGCACGGGCTTGTAGACCGCCCAGCTATGGCCGTTGTCGCGCTTGGGCGGAAGACCCGTGCCGAAGTAGTTGTCGGTGAGCGTCCAGTCGATGCGGTTGAACCAGTCGCCACTGTCGTAGCTGTTCTTGTCCAGGCTCTTGGAGCGCAGGGTTTCCACGCCGGCATGGAAGTAGGCCACGCCCTGGCTGAAGGCGGTGATGGCCGCGCCGACGATCTGCGCCCGAGCGCGCTCCTCGCGCGGCGTGTCGGCCGGCATCTTCAGGGCGTTGATGTCAAAGAGGGTGTGGTTGTCGTGGTTCTCGACGTAATTCACCACCTCGCCGGGCTGGCTGGCGTAACCGGCGGGCTGGTTGCCATAGGGAATCTCTTCGAGCTTGAGCTCCACGCCATCGGCCGTAGTCATGCGGTAGCCGCGTAGCGAGCCGGCCAGGCCGACGCGGATCAGGTCCGCCGCCGCCATCAGCTCGGTCTCCGGGAAGGGTGCGCGCTGGGCGGATTCATTGGGTGCGTAGACAAGGCCGTTGATCCAGCCTTGGCGCAGGAGCGCTTCGCCGGAATCGCAGCAGCCGCCGCCGCGGGCGGCGTCGCGGGCGCGGTCAGAAAACGTGCCGATGCCGCTGCCGTTGAGCGAAAGCTGGCTGGCCTGCACGAAGCGCCGGCCGTTCTCGATCTCGCCGAAGTTCCAGCCTTCGCCGATCAGGTTGATGTTGCGGCCGGTGGCGCGGTTCACGGCACGCTGCAGCTGCTCCATGGCCGGGCGCGGCTGGTGGCCCATGAGGTCGAAGCGGAAGCTGTCGATCTTGTAGTCCCGCGCCCAGACCACGGCGGACTCGATCATGAGCTTGGCCATCATCATGTGCTCGGTGGCGGTGTTCTCGCAGCAGGTGCTTTGCTCCACCGCGCCCTTGGCATTCAGGCGCTGGTAGTAGCCGGGCACGATGCGGTCGAGCACGGATTTGTCGCTCTGACCGGAGGCCGGCGTGTGGTTGTAGACCACGTCCATGCCCACACGCAGGCCGATGCGGTGCAGGGCCTGCACCATCTCGCGGAACTCGATGATGCGGCGCGCGCCGTCGGAGGCATCGGTGCTGTAGCTGCCCTCGGGCGCGGTGAAGTTGAAGGGGTCGTAACCCCAGTTGAAGCAGTCGCGGCCGGAGACTGCCTCGATTGCGGCCTGCTGTGCCTCGCTGCCGGGGCCGGCCTGCGGGATCTGGGGCGACACACAGCCCTTCTCCGGGATTGTGGCGATGTCAAAGGCAGGCAAGAGGTGCACGTCTGTGAGCCCCGCCTGCGAGAGCGCCGCCAGATGCTTCATGCCATTGCTGCCCGTCTGGGTGAAGGCGGCGAAGGTGCCGCGCAGCTTCTCGGGCACAGTGGCGTCCGTGATGGAGAAGTCGCGCACGTGCAGTTCGTAGATCACCATGTCCGTCTGATTTCGGACCTTTGTGGGCCGCGGGGTGCTGTCCCAGCCGGCAGGCTTGAGCCGGGCATCATCCAGATCGGCGATGTAGGCGCGCACGGAGTCCGTGGTGAAGGAGAGCGCGTAAGGGTCGGTGACGTGATTGCGCACCAGGCCCACACCGTCCACGATCACATCCACCGCGTAGCGGAAGTAGCGGCCGCTGTGGTTGGTGGGCAGGCGTGATGCCCACACGCCGGTGGGCAGATCCATGCGCATGGGGTGTACGGAACGGGCGTTGCCGCTGCCGGTGTCATACAGGCACACGCTGACGGCCTGCGCGGTCGGCGCCCAGAGCTTGAAGTGGGTGGCGCCTTCGCGCAGATTGGCGCCGAGGTCGGGCACACGCTCAGCCTGGGAATACAGGGCATCCAGTGCGCCGGGCATCTGCGTGAGGGTGGCGGCCACTACCTTGCCCTCGGCGTCGAGCGCCGCCAGCACCACCTGGCCGCGCAGCAGCGGCTTGATGCGGCTGCGGTCGGCGGGCTTCACCTCCAGCACCGGGCCGGCGCCGATCCACTTGAAGCGCTCACTTACTCCGGCCGGCAGGCTCTGGCTGCGCGGCGTGAGATCGATGCTGGCCTCCACGCCCTCGGGCACGCCGCCCGTGCGGGCCACCACCGCGCCGCGCGCGGAACTCAGCAGCTTGAACGTCGTACCGGCAGCAGGCTTGGCACCCGGCCACTGCAGCAGAAAGCCATTGAGCCAGTAGGCCTCGCGCGCGAGCTTGGGGGCCTCCGCGGGCGCGGCCGCCAGCACCTGCTGATGGCCGGCAAAGTTGCAATCAACCGGCGGCAGAGGGGCAGCTGCGGTCTGGGCGACTGCAGCGGCCAGGGGCAGCAGCGCGGCAAGGGCGCCGCAAGCCAGGATACGGAATGGCGTCATGTGAGTGTCCTGAAGGCGCGGTGCCAGCACGAGTGCGGCGCCGCAGGAAAAGTTTCGCGCTCCGCAAGCGATTAGGTAGTAAAACTACGCCGAGGAGACAACGCGGCGGATGCTAGCAGCGTCAGAGCGCATCACGCCTCAATAACCCGGCAGAGTGCACAGTCTTGCGGCCGCTGAGGCGGCCATGCAATGCCGTAATCCAATTACATCGCGCCAGATTGCGCCGGATCGAGCCCTTCATGTCCTTGCTGCCCACCACCCTTTCGCCCCTGTGGCGCGCCCTTGGCGCGGCCGGTCTTGCCCTGATGGTGGGCGCCTGCGCTGCGCCGACGGCCAAGCTGCCTGCGGCCCAACCGGTCGATCCGGTCGCCCAGCTGCCTGCGGACTGGCACAAAGGCGCCTTCATCGAGATCTTTGTGCGCGCGTACCGCGACAGCAATGGCGACGGCGTGGGTGACCTGAAGGGCGTGACACAGAGCCTGGACTACCTGCAGGCCCTCGGCGTGCGCGGCATCTGGCTGATGCCGATCCAGACCAATGCGGACGGCGACCACGGCTACGCCACCACCGACTACCGCGGCATCGACCCGGCCTACGGCACGATGGCCGACTTCGATGAATTGGTGCGCGAGGCCGCCCGCCGCGGCATCGGCATCATCATGGACTACGTGATCAACCACTCGGCCGCCGAGCACCCCTTCTTCGTCTCCGCCCGCAGTGACGCCAGGAGCCCCTACCGCGACTGGTATGTCTTCACCGATGGTCCCATGCCCGAGGGCTGGTGGATCTGGGACAAGAACCCCTGGTATCGCACCGCGCCGGAAAGCTGGAACTTCAAGGGCCACCCCAAGGACCTGCCCAAGCCGCCGGCCGATGCGCGCGGTTTCTACTTCGGCACCTTCGGCCAGCACATGCCGGACTTCAACATGCGCAACCCGGCCGTGGTGAAGTACCACGAGGACGCACTCAAGTTCTGGCTGGACCGCGGCCTGGCTGGCTACCGGCTGGACGCCACGCCCCATCTGATCGAGAACAACGCGAAGGACTGGAACGACCAGCCGGAAAGTCGCGCGCTGACCAAGCGCTTCCAGGACCTGATCAAGGCCTACCCGCGCCGCTATGTGGTGTGTGAGGCCACGGCCAAGCCTGAGGAGTGGGCGGCCGATTCGGTCTGCGGGTCGAGCTTTGCGTTCGGCTTGCAGTACGACATCATCGCCGCCGCCCGCGGTGGCCATCCGCCCGGCCCCAATGGTGAACGTACGGGCAAGACACTGGCAGAGGCCGTCAAGAACATCGCGGACTACCTGCCCAAGGTCAGCCCCAACATGGCGACTTTCCTGCACAACCATGACATCTTTGCGGGCCGCCGCGTGACGGACCAGCTGGGCACCGACGCCGTCGGCTACCGCCTGGCCGCAGCCACCTACCTGCTCGGCCCGGGCACGCCCTTCATCTACTACGGCGAAGAGATCGGCATGGCCGGCACACCCTGCCCGGCCAACAGCAAGCCGGGCGACGACGGCAAGCCCTCATGCGGCGACACGCCCCTGCGTGGCCCCATGAGCTGGACCTCGAACCCCGGGACCGCGGGCTTCACAACAGGCACTCCCTTTCGTGCACTCGCAAGCAATGTGGCAGCCGCGAATGTGAACGACCAGCTCGCGGACCCGAACTCGCTGTTGACCTTCTATCGCCGGCTTGTTGCACTGCGCAATGCCGATGCGGCCCTGCGCAACGGCGCGCTGGACGAGGTGCACCACAACGCGCAGGCCATCGGCTGGGTGCGCAGCGCAGGCGCCAAGCGCAACCTCGTGGCTGTCAACTACGCAAACAGTGTCACCACATTGACTTTCAAGCCGGTGGCTGCCGACCTACGCTTGGTCTATTCCTATCCCAACCCGGGCGGATCGGTCCGTGTCGACGCCGCCGGCACCCTGAGCGTGAGCCTGCCACCGCGATCGGTGAGCCTGTTCAGCACGCCCTAGCGCCGGTTCAACGAGCGATGCGCGCCCACCCGGCCCGCATCGCTCATCATGACCAAAGCCTTCGCTTCACAGGCCGATCTGCAGGACAAGCAGATCAGCTTCACGCAGCTCTCCGAACACGCCTGGGCCTACACCGCAGAGGGCGACCCGAACACCGGCATCGTCATCGGCGACGACGCAGTGATGGTGATCGACACCCAGGCCACGCCGATCATGGCGGCCGATGTGATCCGCCGCATCCGTGAGGTGACGGACAAGCCGATCAAGTATGTGGTGCTGAGCCACTATCACGCAGTGCGCGTGCTCGGTGCCTCGGCGTATGTACCGGAAGGCGCCGAGCATGTGATCGCCAGCCACGACACGCTGGACCTGATCCGCGAGCGCGGTGAGCAGGACAAGGCCAGCGAGATCGGCCGCTTTCCGCGCCTGTTCCGCAACGTCGAGAGCGTGCCACCCGGTCTGACCTGGCCCACCCTCACCTTCACCGGCAAGATGACGCTCTGGCTGGGCCGGCTGGAGGTTCAGCTGCTGCAGCTGGGCCGCGGCCACACCAAGGGCGACACGGTGGTGTGGCTGCCGGGCGAGCGCACGCTGTTCTCCGGCGATCTGGTGGAGTTCGATGCCACGCCCTACTGCGGCGACGCCTACTTCAGCGACTGGCCGGCCACGCTGGACGCCATCGCGGCATTGAAGCCTGCGCAGCTCGTGCCCGGCCGCGGCGCGGCGCTGGCGGGCGAGGCTCAGGTGGCTGAAGGCTTGCGCGGCACGCGCGCCTTCATCAGCGATGTGTTCGCCGCAGTGAAGGCCGGCGCCGCGCAGAACAAGGATCTGCGCGCGGTCTACAAGGAGACCCTCGACGCTGTGCGCCCCGCCTACGGCCACTGGGTCATCTTCGACCACTGCATGCCCTTCGACGTGAGCCGCGCCTTCGACGAAGCGACCGGCCACCGCGACCCGCGCATCTGGACGGCCGAGCGCGACATCGAGATGTGGAAGGCCCTTGAGGGCTGAACCCGCAGCGCGCAGCACCATGGCCCTCGACCTGAGCTACCGCCGCAGCGCCGACCAGGACGCGGCCCAGCCGGCGCTTCACCCGGTGGTGGTGGTTGGCGCCGGGCCGGTCGGCCTCTCTCTGGCCATCGATCTGGCACAGCGCGGCCAGCGGGTGGTGGTGCTGGACGCAGACGCCGCGCTCTCGGTCGGCTCCCGGGCGATCTGCTTCGCCAAGCGAACCCTGGAGATCTTCGATGCGCTGGGCGTAGGCGAGGCCATGGTGGCGCGCGGCGTATCGTGGAACGTGGGCCGCGTGTTTCACGGGCAGCGGTCGCTCTACAGCTTCAACCTGCTGCCCGAGCCCGGCCATCAGCGCCCCGCCTTCATCAATCTGCAGCAGTACGTCGTGGAGCAGTTGCTCGTCGAACGGGCGATCGCGCTGGGTGTGGATCTGCGCTGGATGAACTGCGTCACTGCGGTGGAGCAGCACGGCGCCTACGTGCAACTGGGCATCGACACACCGGACGGGCCTTACACACTGCAGGCGCTGTATCTGGCCGCCTGCGATGGCGCGCGCTCGACGGTGCGCGAGCGCATGGGTCTGAGCTGGACCGGCCGCCAGTTTCAGGACCGCTTCCTGATTGCGGATGTACGCATCGACGAGGATCTGTTCCCGGACGGCGCCACCGAGCGCTGGTTCTGGTTCGACCCGCCCTTCCACCCCGGCGGCAGTGTGCTGCTGCACAAGCAGCCGGGTTATGTCTGGCGCATCGACTTCCAGCTCGGATGGGGCGCAGACCCGGAGGCCGAGCGTCAGCCCGACGCCATCATCCCGCGCGTGAAGGCCATGCTGAAGCTGGGTTTCGGGCGGGACATCCCCTTCAGTCTCGAGTGGGCCAGCGTCTACACCTTTGCCTGCCAGCGCATGGCGCGGTTCGTCCACGGCCGCGTGCTGTTTGCCGGGGACGCCGCGCACCGCGTCTCGCCGTTCGGTGCGCGCGGTGCGAACTCCGGCATCCAGGACGCGGACAACCTGGGCTGGAAGCTCGACGCCGTGCTGCGCGGCCGCGCCAGCACGGCGCTGCTGGCCAGCTATGGCACCGAGCGCGAGGCCGCGGCCGACGAGAACCTGCGCAACTCCACCCGCAGTACCGACTTCATCACACCCAAGTCCGACGCCAGCCGCGTGCTGCGCGATGCCGTGCTGCACCTGGCGCGCCGCCACCGCTTTGCGCAGCGTCTGGTGAACAGCGGGCGCCTGTCCAGCCCGAGCGCGTATGTGGATTCGCCACTGTCCACACTGGCCGCGGATGAAGCCCGCTTCGATGGCGGCCCCGTGCCGGGCGCACCGATTGCCGATGCGCCTTTGCTCGCCCGCAGCGGCGAGCGCCAGTGGCTGCTGGCAGCATTGCGTCAGGCCGCGCGCGGCCGCTGCACGCTGCTGCTCTGGGGCGCCATGCCCGACTGGCTGCAGGCCTTCGACCTGGGTGTGATTGCTGTGGGCGGCAGCTGGCTCGATGAGACGGGCCTGGCGACTCGCCGCTTCGACGCGCAGCCGGGCACGGCCTACCTGCTGCGGCCGGATCTGCATGTGGCCGCACGCTGGCGCAGCCTGCGGCCCGAGCAACTGGCTGAGGCACTGAGCACGCTGACCGGGCATCGCGCAGCGGCACCACGAGGCGCCGTCTCCGACGCCCCGGAACATGCCATGGAGCAGCACCCATGAATCTGCGCGAACCCGCGATTGATGCGCCCGATGACTTCTATGAGGCCCTGCTCAAGGCCCATGAGGGGCTGGACGCGAACGCCAGCGCGGCGCTCAACGCGCGACTGGTGCTGCTGCTCGCCGCCGAGATCGGAGCGCAGCGCAGGCTGTGCGAGCTGATCGAGATGGCGAAGGCAGACGATCCTGAGGGAAACGACCAGTAAAACTTGTTTTCGGCCACTGTTTTGATGATCGATGATCTTTTCAAGAATGGCTTCTGAAAAGCGGAAAGCCGAAATATTTCTATTTGATTTAGTTCAAAAACAGCCATACTCGAAGAGAAGGAGACAGACATGATCCACACACCCCGCCGCACCTGGGTGCGCGCACTAGGCGTCGCCGCACTCGGCAGCCTGCTGGGCCTGGGCAGCCTTGCAGCGCACGCACAGGACAAGCCCATCGAATGGGTTGTGGGCTATGCCGCGGGCGGCGGCTCGGACATGGTGGCGCGCACCGTCGCCGAGCAGATGAGCCAGACGCTCAAGCGCCCCATCATCGTCAGCAACCGCCCGGGCGCGGCCACCAACATCGCGGCGGACTACGTCTCCAAGAGCAAGGACATCGGCAACATCCTCTTCACCGCCGACTTCGCCACGCTCGCCGCCAACCCGAGTCTGTTCGCCAAGCTGCCCTACGACCCGGATCGGGACTTCACGCCCGTGGGCCTGCTCGCGCGCTTTCCGATGCTGCTGGTCGTCTCCAACGACGTGCCCGCCAAGAACTGGAAGGAGTTCACCGCCTGGGCCAACGCGCAGCCCCAGGGCGTGAGCTATGCCTCGGCCGGTCTTGGCAGCCCGCATCACCTGTCCACGGAACTGCTCAAGCAGATGAGCGGCCTGAAGATGACGCACGTGCCCTACCGCGGCGCAGCGCCGGCGGTGCAGGACCTGCTCGGCGGCCAGATCAAGGTCGGCCTGATGGACACGGCCAGCGTGCAACAGCATGTGAACGCCGGACGGCTGCGCGCCATCGGTGTGGCCAGCGCCCAGCGCCTGAAGAACTTCCCGGACGTCCCCACGCTGATCGAGCAGGGTGTGAAGGGCTACGAGGCCTATGCATGGCAGGGGCTGGTCGTCCCCAGCAGCACGCCCAGGGAGACCGTGGCGCAGCTGCACAAGGCCCTGCAGGCGGCGCTGGACACGACCATGGTGAAAGCACGCTTCCACACCCTGTCGCTCGAAGCCCTGCCCGGCACACCCGAACAGATGGCCGCGTATGTGAAGACCGAGCGTGAGCGCTGGGGCAAGCTGATCCGGGAGAACGGGTTCAAGATTGAGTGATCCCGTGAAGCCGGATGACCCACTCCGCCCTCGGTGCGAGGTGAGCACAAGCGCAGGCGAGCCGACACCATCCCGGGATCTGACGTACCCCAGCGCGGTGGACGGGTGGGTTGTGGCGGTGATGGCAGCGACCATCGCCATCGTCGGCTACGCAGTCTGGACTGGCTGGAGCGCATCGGTGCTGGGCAATGCGCTGCTCACCCTGAGCTTCTTGGCGGTGCTTGCGACTGTCCCGGGGCTCATGTGGCCGTGCGTCTACACACTCACACAGGACGCACTGATTGTGCGCGCTGGGCTTCGCAGCATCCGCGTGCCCTATGGCGAGATCCGACGTATAGAACCCACGCGCACACTGGTTGCCGGTCTTTCGCTGTCGATGAACCGCTTGGCGATTCGGGTGGGGTACGACGACATCCTGGTTTCGCCGCGGGACTTGGCGGGCTTTCAGGCCGCGCTGCAGCAGCGTGTGGACGCTGCGCGCGTACAGGACGCACCGCATTCTGGGTAGCCACGGTTTGAGCGCAGGGTGCGCTCAATACACTGCACCACCGCCTCCGTTCGAGAGGCTCAGGGAGTACACGTCAGCATGAAACCCGTCCTGCAACGCCCCACCGCCGCCTTTGTCGGCGCGTCCTGGCTGGCCCTGGTGGTCGGTGCCGCCACCTACATGATCGGCCTGTGGAACTCGAATATGCAGCTCAACGAAAAGGGCTACTACTTCACCGTGCTCATGTACGGCCTGTTCTCGGCGGTGTCGCTGCAGAAGTCGGTGCGCGACCGACTGGAAGGCATTCCGGTCACGGGCATCTACTTCGGCCTGTGCTGGTTCTCGCTGATCCTGTCCATCGGCCTGCTCGGCGTGGGCCTATGGAACGCCAGCCTGAACAGCACGGAAAAGGGCTTCTACGCCATGGGCTTCCTGCTGGCGCTGTTTGCCGCTGTGGCCATCCAGAAGAACACGCGCGACATTGCGCTGTTCAACGCCGCACAACGTGGTGGGCTCGCGCAAGACGCTTGAGCATTGAAGGTCCATTGAAAAGGGCGCGATTCAATCGCGCCCTTTTCCATTCCAAGCCGAGCTGATCGTCTAGAGACCGAGCGCCCGCTTCACCAGCTCGAACGGCGCACGGCCGCTGCCACCGGAGATCAGGCCGAGTACACGAGCCGGCTCGGCGCCGAGCTGCTCCCAGGTGAAGCGCCACTGCCAGTTGCCCTCGGTAGAGCCTGGCAGGTTCATGCGCCCGGCATTGCCCAGGCCCAGGACATCCTGCAGCGGGAAGATGGCCATGTTGGCCACCGAGTTGCTGGCCGCGCGGATCATGGCCCAGTGCACGTCGTGTTCGCTGCAGGCGAGGTAGGCGCCGCAGAAGCTGCGCTCATGGTGCGGGGCGGCGTCCCACCAGCCGCGGGCGGTGTCGTTGTCATGCGTGCCGGTGTAGACGATGCAGTTGGGCGTGTAGTTCTGCGGCATGAATTCGTGCGTGCCGTCGCCCCCGAATCCGAACTGCAGGATCTTCATGCCGGGAAAGCCGAAGTGATCGCGCAGCTCAGTCACGTCCTCGGTGATGAGCCCCAGGTCTTCGGCCACGATGGGCAGCTTGCCCAGGGCGCGTTCGATCGCCGCAAACAGGGCCTTGCCAGGGCCAGGCACCCACTGACCCTCGCGCGCGGTGGGGCAGCTGGCCGGAATCTCGTAGTAGCCCGCAAAGCCGCGGAAGTGATCGATGCGGAACACATCGGCCTGGCTCATGGCGCGGCGGATGCGCTGGGTCCACCAGGCATAGTCCTCGGCCGCCATGCGGTCCCAGCGGTACAGCGGGTTGCCCCAGCGCTGACCATCGGGCGCAAAGCCGTCCGGTGGCACACCGGCGACCACGGTGGGCTGATAGTCCTCATCAAGGTAGTACAGATCGGGGCGCGACCAGCAGTCGGCGCTGTGATGGGCGATAAAGATGGGCAGATCACCCATGATCGAGATGCCCTTGCTGTTGGCATAGGCCTTGATCGCGGCCCACTGCACATCCCAGCACCACTGCACGAACCTCCAGAAGCCGACCTCGTCGGCATGCTCCGCGCGCGCAGCCGCCAGCGCCTTGGGCTTGCGGGCACGCAGGTCTGCAGGCCACTGCCACCAGCAGTAGTTGCCCTGGGCGCCGTACTGGCCTTCCAGGGCCATGAGCAGGGCATAGTCGTCCAGCCAGCTGGCTTCGCGCTTGGCCCAGGCATCCAGCGCGCTCTTGTCATGGGCCGACGCCTTGGACTTGAATCCGGCCCACGCCGCACGCAGCTGAGCCAGGCGCCAAGGCACCACGCGGCCGTAATCGGCACGTGCGGCATCAAAACCGCCCTCTGGCAATGCAGGCTGCGGCAGCCAGCCCTTCTCCACCAGTGGCTCCAGCGCCACCATCAAGGGGCTGCCGGCAAAGGCCGACACGCTCATGTAGGGCGAATCGCAGGGGCCGATCGGCATCATCGGCAGGGTCTGCCAGACGGTCTGGCCGGCGCTGGCCATCCAGTCCACAAACTTGAAGGCCGCAGGGCCGAAGTCGCCAATGCCATGCGGCCCGGGCAGCGAGGTGATGTGCAGCAGGACACCGGAGCGGCGCTGGTTCAGATTCATGATGCGTGAAGCCTTGGGGTGGAACAGAAGTGAGTGAGTAAACGCGTGAGACCTAGGCCCGGAGCAGCACCACGGCCTGCGCCGGGATCGACACCGGACCCGGTGCAGGCGGTGCAAAGCCCGGCTGGATCTCGGCGGCCGAATCGAGCACGACCCGCCAGGCACCGGGGGGCAGGGTGAAGGGCAGCGCAGCAGTTTCCGGGTTGAAGACGATCAGCCACTGCTCGGGCGGCGTCTGCGCATCGGCTCGCGACTGGATGCGGCACGCAAACGCGTGCTGGCCATGTTCGTGCCAGTCATGCGGCTGCATGGCCCGGCCGGACGGCGCGAACCACTGCACGCTGCGCTCGGGCAAGACCACGTCCTCGCCGCAGAACCAGCGCTCGTGGCGCAGCGCCGCATGCTGCAGGCGCAGGCTGGTGAGCGTGTGGATCAGCGCGCTGAAGTCTTCATCGGGCTGCGGATCCCATCCAACCCAGCCGGTGGCATTGTCCTGACAGTAGGCGTTGTTGTTGCCGCTCTGGCTGTTGGACACCTCGTCGCCAGCCAGCAGCATGGGCGTGCCCTGGGCAAGCAGCAGCGTGGTGAGCATCGCGGCACGCACCCGCCGGCGCTGCGCTCGGATGGCGGCATCGTCGCTCGGCCCCTCGGCGCCGAAATTGGCTGCGGGCTCGCCATCACGGCCGTCGCGGTTGTTCTCGCCGTTGGCCTCGTTGTGCTTGCGGCTGTAGCTCGTGAGATCGGCCAGGGTATAGCCGTCATGAACCGACAGGAAGTTGATCGAGGCCGTGGGCAGGCGCGTGCCATGATGGAACACGTCGCTGGACGCGGTGAAGCGCCGCGCAAATTCGCCGCGGCTGACCTCGCGGTTGAGCCAGTAGCGCCGCACCGTATCTCGGAACTTGTCGTTCCATTCCATGAAGCGGCCGGGAAAGTGGCCCAGCTGATAGCCGTCGTAGCCGGCATCCCAGGGCTCGGCGATCAGATGCACTTGGGAGAGCACTGGGTCCTGCCGCATGGCCGTGAAGAAGGCCGCGTTGGCGTCATAGCCGTGGCGCGTGCGCCCGAGCACCGGGGCGAGATCGAAGCGGAAGCCATCCACGCCCATGACCTGCACCCAGTAGCGCAGCGAATCCAGCACGAACTGCGTGATGAAGGGATGCGCCACATTGACGGTGTTGCCGCAGCCGGTGAGGTTCTCGCAGCGGCTGCGGTCATCCGGCGTCAGGCGGTACCAGCTGGCGTTGTCCAGTCCGCGGAAGGACAGGGTCGGCCCGTATTCGTTGCCTTCGGGCGTGTGGTTGTAGACCACATCCAGAATGACTTCGATGCCTGCGGCATGCAGTGCCGCGACCATGCTGCGGAACTCCGCATTCACGGCGGACGGGTCGCCGCGGTGCTGCGCCAGACGCGGGTCCGGCGCGAAGAAACCCAGGGTGTTGTAGCCCCAGTAGTTCGTCAAGCTGCGGTCGCCAAGCCCCGGCTCGTCAATCCGGTAGTGCACTGGAAGCAGCGAGACTGCATTCACGCCAAGGCGCTTCAGGTGCGCGATCGAGGCCGGATGCGCCAGGCCAGCGTAGGTGCCACGCAGGGGCTTGGGCACATCCTCGCGCTGCATGGAGAAGCCCTTGACGTGCATCTCGTAGAGCACCAACTCGGGCAGCGGAATGCGCGGTGCATTCAAGCGCGGGCTTGCGGACGCGGGGGGCGGTTCCGTCACACGCGCCTTCAGGGCATGGAGCGCGTTGTCGCGCGTGTCGAACGAGCGCGGACCATCCGGGTGACCCAGCTCATAGCCGTGATGTTCGGCGCGCCAGGTGAAGTGACCGACGATCTCCTGGGCATAGGGATCGAGCAGCAACTTGTTGGCATTGAAGCGGTGGCCGTTCCAGGGCTCGTACGGGCCGTGGGCACGGAATCCGTACACGAGTCCGGCACCCACGCCCGGCAGAAAGCCGTGCCACACGCTGTCATGCGGGCCGTACAGCGGATAGCGCCGCAGTTCGCGCACGCCATCGGCATCGAACACGCACAGCTCCATGCGCTGGGCATGCTGGCTGAACACGGCAAAGTTGACACCGCAGTCACGGGCGAGGCTGCCGAAAGGCTCGTGACGTCCTGGTTCGAGCTGCTGCGGGAGATGAACGCTCATTCGATGACTGGAAGACTGCACATTGGCCGGATCAGCCGCTCACGGACACCACAGCACGTCGATGTCGTGCAGTGCTGCGGCCGGCGTGGCGATCGGATCTGCGCCACGCAAGGCATTTTCGAGCACGGTGAGCTTGGTCTGCCCCTGGATCACCAAGGCCACGCCGCGCGCGTGCATCAGTTCGGCATAGGTCATCGAGATGCGCTCAATCGCCGGCGCAGCGGTGGTGGGGGCCGGGATGGCTGCGAGGCGATCGGTGTTGGCCGGATCGAGCAGCGCCGTGAGGCCCGGCGTGCCGGGAAACAGCGAGGCGAAGTGGGCGTCGTTGCCCATGCCCAGCAGCACAAGGTCGTGCCGGTGCAGGCTGGACGGCAGGCTGGCGCGCAAGGCACCCACACCCGCACCGGCCGAGGGTGCGCCGTTCTTCAGCGGCACAAACTGCGCGCGGCTCGGCCCCTCATGGGACAGCAGGGTGCGCCGGAGCATGGCCGCATTCGAGTGCGGGTGATCCTCATCGACCCAACGTTCATCCGCAAGCATGACCGTGACCTTCTCCCAGGGCAGGTCCAGACTGGCCACCTGCGGCAGGAAGACCTCGGGGGTGCTGCCGCCGGAGAAGACCAGCTGCGCCGCACCGCGGGCCTGCACGCCCTGCATCACGGCGCCGGCCACGCGGCCAGCCACGGCGTCGGACAGGGCCTGCACGCTCTTGAAGCGCTCGATGCGCGGCAGCAGGGCCCCGCCGGATTCAGTGGTCGCCATCTGACTGTCTCTGCTCCCGATCAGCTTCAGGACTCTTCAGGCCAGGTGCTGCCATCGCGGCCGACCAGCGCGGCAGACGCCGCCGGACCCCAGGTGCCCGCGTTGTAGGGCTTGGGGGGTTCGGGCGAGGCGTCCCAGCCGGCCATGATCGGCTCGACCCACTTCCACGCGGCCTCCTGCTCATCGCGCCGCACGAAGAGGGTCAGGCGGCCCTGGATCACTTCAATCAGCAGGCGCTCATAGGCTTCCTGGCGGCGGGCCTTGGCCGTGTCGGCGAAGTTCAGGTTGAGCGAAATCTCCTGCAGCTTCATGCCCTCGCCCGGCGTCTTGGCCTGCAGCTGCAGGGTCAGGCCTTCATCAGGCTGCAGGCGGATGATCATGCGATTGTTCTCGGGCGCACCCACCGAGGATTCGAAGATCGAGTGCGGCACCTGCTTGAAGTTGATGACGATCTCCGCCAGGCGCTGCTCCATGCGCTTGCCGGTGCGCAGATAGAAGGGCACACCGGCCCAGCGCCAGTTGGCGAGTTCGGCCTTCAGAGCTACGAAGGTCTCGGTGCGCGAGCCGGACGTAATGCCTTCCTCGTCCTGATAGCCCGGCACCGGCTTGGCGGCCACGGCACCGGCCCGGTACTGGCCACGCACCGTATGGCTCTGCACTTCAGCGAGTGTGTAGGGCTTGAGTGCGCGCAGCACCTGGACCTTCTCGTCGCGCACGGCATCGGCGTCGATGGTGGCCGGCGGCTCCATGGCCACGATGCACAGCAGCTGCAGCAAGTGGTTCTGCACCATGTCGCGCAGCGCCCCGGTGTTGTCATAGAACTCGCCGCGGCCGCCCACGCCCACCTGCTCGGCAATCGTGATCTGCACGTCGCGAATCCAGGCGCGCGACCACAGGGGCTCGAACATGGCGTTGCCGAAGCGCAGCGCCAGCAGGTTCTGCACCGTTTCCTTGCCCAGGTAGTGGTCGATGCGGTAGATCTGGTGCTCGGCAAAGATGGCGCCCACGGCGTCATTGATGGTGCGCGAGGACGCAAGGTCGCGGCCCAGGGGCTTTTCGAGCACCACGCGGGACGCGGGTGTCACCAGCCCGGCGGCGGCCAGGTTCTGGCAGATCGGAGTGAACAGGGTGGGCGTGGTCGCCAGGTAGTAGACCCGGGCACGGTTCACGTCCGGATGCATGGCCTCGCCCAGACGCGCAAAGTCCTCGGGCTTGGCGGCGTCCACCGTCACGTAGCTCACGCGGGCCAGCAAGGCAGCCCAGGCTGCAGCGTCAAAGCTGTCCCCAAGAAACTCGGGGACCTGCTCGGTGAGCAGTGAGTGGTACTGCTCGGTGGAAAGATTCTGCCGGGCACAACCGATCACGCGCACATCATCCATCGACTTGCCACCACGTGAGGCGGCATAGATGGCCGGGATGAGCTTGCGCATGGCGAGGTCGCCGGTGCCGCCGAAGAACACCAGATCCGCGGAATGCGTTTGGGACACGAACAGAGCCTTTCTTGTGAGCGCCCCTGTGCTGCGCTGTGCACCACAGTCGGCGCTTGGCGCCTGCCCGCCGAGCCCTCCGGCTCTGCCTCCCGTGCAGACGTCCATGCTTGGAACAGCGACCTGCACGCAAGGGCGTGCCGCATCGCGCGACAGGCCCAAGGTAGCAAAACTACAGCCTAATGTAAACGCAGTCCTCGGTGAATCCACAGGTCGATCGAAACAGACGCAAACGTTTGCATTCAATGCACTGCTTAGGGGAATAGCGTCACGCCGACAACCCCGAGCTTGATGGGGATGTTTGTCACCTACTTGGCGCAACGCGTGCAAAAATGTAGTTTGCTTACGTCAGCGGTGCGCATCTTGCACGCCCGCCGCATTCCAAGAGGACACCATGCCGGTCAACGCCACGCTCGCTCAGGTCACGCAACGCATCATCGAACGCAGCCGCGACAGCCGTGGCCTGTATCTGAAGCGGCTTGAGGCACAGCGTGTGGACGGCGCCAAGCGGGCGCGCCAGTCCTGCGCCAACCTGGCCCATGCCTTTGCGGCGGCGCCCGCCAACGACAAGCTGCTGCTGCGCGAACAGCGTGCACCCAACGTGGCCATCGTCTCGGCCTACAACGACATGCTCTCGGCCCACCAGCCGCTGCAGCACTTCCCGGAGATCATCAAGCGGGCGGTACGCGAAGCGGGCGCCACGGCGCAGTTTGCAGGCGGCGTACCGGCGATGTGCGATGGCGTCACGCAGGGTACGGCCGGGATGGAACTCTCCTTATGGTCGCGCGACGTGATCGCCCAGGCGACGGCGGTGGCGCTGTCGCACGACGTATTCGATGCCGCGCTCATGCTGGGCGTGTGCGACAAGATCGTGCCGGGCCTGCTGATCGGGGCGCTGACCTTCGGCCACATCCCGACGATCTTCGTGCCCGCCGGGCCGATGACTTCGGGCCTGTCCAACGACGAAAAGGCCAAGGTGCGCCAGCTGTACGCCGAAGGCAAGGTCGGCCGCGAGGAGTTGCTCGAAGCCGAGGCTCAGGCCTACCACGGCGCCGGCACCTGCACCTTCTACGGCACGGCAAACAGCAACCAGATGCTCATGGAGGTCATGGGCCTGCATCTGCCGGGCAGCGCATTCATCAACCCGGGCACCGGGCTGCGCGATGCGCTCACAGCCGAGGCTGCGCGCCGCGCCGTCGGCCTGACCAAGCTGGCGGGCGACTACACGCCGATCGGCCATGTGATCGACGAGCGCGCGATCGTCAATGGCATCGTCGGTCTGCTGGCCACGGGCGGCTCGACCAACCACACCATCCACCTTGTGGCGATTGCCCGCGCCGCCGGCGTGATCATCAACTGGACGGATTTCTCCGACCTCTCCGCCGTGGTGCCGAGCATGTGCCGCATCTACCCGAACGGCAAGGCGGACGTGAACCACTTCCATGCCGCGGGCGGCCTGGGCTTCGTGATCCGCGAACTGCTGGATGCTGGCCTGCTGCATGAGGACGTGAAGACCGTGGCCAAGGCCAGCTTGCGTGCCTATGCCCAGGAGCCGACGATGGAGAACGGCGCGCTCGCGTGGAAGCCGGCACCGGCCAGGTCTCTGGACGAGACCATTGTGCGCCCCGTGGCCACCGCCTTCACGCCGGACGGCGGCATGAAGCTGATGCAGGGCAACCTGGGCCGCGCGATCTTCAAGGCGAGCGCCGTGAAGCCGGAGCACCGCGTGGTGGAAGCACCCTGCCGCATCTTCCACGACCAGGCCGAGATGCAGGCCGCCTTCAGGGCCGGCGAGCTGGACCGCGACGTGGTGGTGGTCGTGCGTTACCAGGGCCCGCGCGCCAACGGCATGCCCGAGCTGCACAAGCTCACCCCGCCGCTGGCCGTGCTGCAGGACCGTGGCTTCAAGGTCGCGCTGGTGACTGACGGGCGCATGTCCGGCGCATCCGGCAAGGTGCCGGCAGCCATTCATGTGTCGCCCGAGGCACTGGTGGGCGGCCCGCTGCGTCTGTTGCGTGACGGGGACGTGGTTCGCGTCAATGGCGACACCGGCGAGCTGCAAGCCCTGGTGAACGCCGCCGATTGGGCCGCACGCAACGCCGAGACCCCGGACCTGGAAGCCAACAGCTGGGGCTGTGGCCGCGAGCTGTTTGCAATCAGCCGCGCCAACGCGCTCACTGCTGAAGAGGGCGCGGTGAGCTGGATGGCCTGACGGATGGCCGTGCGGATGCCTGAAGGAGCGCATTCCGCCTTATATAAGTCATTATCGGCCATAACTTTGTGAAGCCACGATTTGGCCATAGCCCGCACGGATCATGCGGTAGGCGCCCTATAGCGATCACAAGATCATTTCTTTTCGGCCACTGAGGCTGTGGCCCGTGCCGCGCAGTTCCGCCCAAACCTGCCCGCGATCCCCCACCCACGGTATCTGAGCGTCCTGCGAGCAGCGGTTCATACCCAGTCGGCGCGATGGGGGTCGGGTGATCAAGATGCACGCTCTGCGTAGACTGCCCTGCAGAACAGCCGGCGCGCGCAGCCCGTGTCCCCGTCCTCCCGGGGGCCTGAGTGCGATGCGCGCAAGCCGGTCGGGGATCGCTCCATGGTCACAGCCACCTCAGGCGCAGCCGCTGCTGCGCGCAGCCTGCTTGCGGGCGCCACACCGCTGGCTCAGCTCGGCACCCGCGCCGGCCTGGCCGCATCGCCCCTGCTGTTTCACCGGCTCGAATCCCGCAGCCGCTTGAACAGCACCGAGCCCAGCACCCTGCAGTTCCTCTCGCTGGACGCCGGCATCGACCTGCATGGCCTCTTGGGCGAGCACTTCACCACCTACCTGCGCCTGAACCTGGCTGAAGCGAAGACCCGCCCCTTCGACGGCCTCGTGCAGTCCGCGCGGCAGCTCGATCAAGTGGGTCGCTTCACCCGCTACGAAGTCACCCTGCGCCCCTGGCTGTGGTTCCTGAGCCTCACCACCGATTGCAAGATCTTCCAGGACGCCAGCGTCCCCGAGATCCTTGCTGCCGTGCTGGGCGATCACGCGATTGCCAAGAGCGAGTTCAAGCTCACCCACGCCTACCCCAAGCGGCCCTACACCGTGCAGTACCGGGAGAGCGATCTGGCCTTCATCAACCGCCTGTGCGAGCTCGAAGGCATCACCTACCACGTCGTGCACCATCC
Source organism: Piscinibacterium candidicorallinum (assembly GCF_047549485.1). Taxonomy (GTDB): domain Bacteria; phylum Pseudomonadota; class Gammaproteobacteria; order Burkholderiales; family Burkholderiaceae_C; genus Piscinibacterium; species Piscinibacterium candidicorallinum. The sequence goes on from NZ_CP180191.1 coordinate 2,926,588, forward strand.
GGCCGAAGGCGCCGGCTCAGGTGCAGGCGCCCTGCTCGGCGCCAATCCGGGGCCAGGCAGCCACAGCATCGTCTTCACCGACAGCGCGGCCAAACATGCCGACTGCCCAGGCTACGAGACCGTCCCCTTCCACGCCCAGGTGGGCAGCCGCCGCGAGGACGAACAGGCCCTGCTCAGCTGGACCGAGCAGCGCAGCATCGCCGCATCCAGCGTCACCTTGAGCGACTACGCCTTCCTCAAGCCTGGCGCCCCCCAAACCGGCGGCCGGGCCGATGCGAGCCTGAGCGCTCAGCTGCAAGGCGCCCATGCCGAGATCTACGAGGCACCGGGTCAGTTCCACAAGGAAAGCCGCGAGGAGTCCATCGCAGAGCATCAGGCCCAGGTGCTGCTCGAATCGATCGCCACCGGCACCCGCACCTGGACGGGTGCCACCAGTGCCCGCGGCTTGAGCACCGGCGGCTGCTTCACCCTCACCAAGCACCCCCAGGCCGGGCAGAACGGCCACTACCTCATCACCGGCGAGCGCTGTACGGTGGTGTTTGCCAGCTACGAAGGAGTGAGCGGGACAGAGGAGCGTCCCAGTGGACACTCCTCTGCCAGCGAGCTCCAAGCCGCGTACTCGCGGCGCGGTGGGTCGCCGAGCCTCGAAGAAGTGCTCAGTGCCGGCGGCGCCTACTTCCACGCCGAGATCAGCGCCCAGCGCAGCGAGCAGCCCCATCGCCCGGCGCGCGTCACACCGCGCCCGCAGATCCACAGCATCCAGACCGCCACCGTGGTTGGCAGCGGTGCCGGCGAGATCCACACCGACGCCCACGGCCGCATCAAGGTGCACTTCCACTGGGATCGCTACGGCGGCAGGAACGGCCAGGACAGCTGCTGGCTGCGGGTTGCCCAGCCCTGGGCCGGGGCCAACTGGGGCGCGCAGTTCCTGCCCCGTGTGGGCCAGGAGGTGATCGTCAGCTTCGTCGAGGGCGACCCCGACGCGCCGATCGCCACCGGCCGCCTGTACAACGCCGAGCAGCGAGCCGCCGCCTTCAGCGATGCGGGCAGCCTGCCGGGCAACCAGGCCCTGGCCGGGTTCAAGAGCAAGGAGCTCAACGGATCGGGCTACAACCAGCTGCTGTTCGATGACACCGCCGGGCAAGTGCGCCTGCAGCTGGCCACAACCCACGGCGCCAGCCAGCTCAACCTGGGGTATCTGGTGCATCCCAGAGCCGACAGTGCCGAAGAAGCCGGCGCTGTCGACAAACCCAGTGCGGAACCGCGCGGCGAAGGCTTCGAGCTGCGCACCGACCACTGGGGTGCCATCCGCGCAGCCAAGGGCCTGCTCATCACCACCGACGGACGCGCGCAAGCCGTGGGCGGGGCGCTGGACCGCAATGAGCTGATTGCCGTGCTGCAAGAAGCCCTGACCCTCGCACAAAGCCTCACCGACAGCGCCAGCCAGGCCGGCGCCAGTACGGCCAAGGACGAGAAGGACACCAAGGGCCCGGACCACGCCCCGCAGGAGACCCAGCTCAAGGAGGTGAAGGGGCTTGCGGCCGGCGCCAACAACGAACCAGACAACACCGACCCCAGCGCCAACCACCTGGCCCTGCACAGCCCGGCAGGCATTGCAATGGCCAGCCCGCACAGCGTGACCCTGGCCGCCGGGCAGACGCTCGATCAGGTGGCCGCAAAGCACATCCAGCTCACCAGCGGGCAGCAGATGCACCTGCATGCGGGTACAGGCATCCGCCAATACACCCACGCAGGCGGCATCCATCAGATTGCGCACCAGGGCAAGGTGCTGATCCAGAGCCAGCATGATGACACCGTCATCAACGCCGAACAGGCCATCCACCTCAGCGCATCACAGAAGCACATCCTGCTGGAGGCCAAGGAGCACATCACGCTGGCTGAAAGCGGCGGCGCCTATCTGAAGCTGGCCGGCAAGGATCTTGAGCTGGGTGCGCCGAATGGATTCACAGTCAAGGCTGCGAAGTACGTGCTTGCAGGGCCAGGCAGCATCGGTACGGCATTGCCCAGCTTTTCGAAGTCCGATCTGAAGTACGACCAGCAATTCGTGTTGCTGCTGGCCAGCGGTGCAGCCGTCGCGAATCGCAAGTTCGAAATCACCTATGAGGATGGCCGAAAGGTGTCCGGTTCCACGGACGGTGAAGGCAAGACGGGCATTGAGCAGTCACTGATCTCCGAACGCTGCAGCATCAAGATCCTGCCGCCCGACGCATGAACCCCACCCATCCGCACCGGCAAGCTGCATGAGCTCGAATCCTTTCGATCTGTACAACGAAGTCCCGATCCAATACGACGATCAGGGCCGACCTTACGCCGATGCGGGTCTGACACCCGTGCAGGACAGCAAGCGTACGGCCCTCGTCGTCCCCGCGTCCAAGGTCATTCCGGTCGTGTTCTTGCCGGGCATCATGGGATCGAACCTGCGATTGGTCGAAGCTGGGGGCTTTGACACCAACGGCCTCGCGTGGAATCCCGGTGGAGCATGGTGGATGCTTTCAAAGTTCCGCCCACTCAGCCCATCGCAGCGACGCCGGCTCCTTGACCCAGCCAATACCGAGGTGGCGCTGGACATGCCGCTGGGCGACGAAGCGGTGAGCGGCTTCAACGTGACCAGCGCGACTGACGGGCGCGCGGGGCCCAATGCGCAGAAGCGGCGGGTGCAGAATCTGAAGGCAGAGTTCACCCGCCGGGGCTGGGGCTCGGTCATGCTGGGCAGTGGCGGGTACCTTCCCTTCCTCGCCTATCTCGAACTGCACCTGAACCGCATGTTCTGGCGCGGCCAGCTGGACACACTCTGGAGCCGCAACGTGCTTCAGCGCAAGCGCACCACAGGCCGAAACATCACAGCAGCCGTTGATTGGGACATCACCAAGGGCGACAAGCCGCTGAGCGAACAGGACCTCAAGAAGGCTGCCGAGTATTGGCTGCCTGTCCATGCCGTCGGCTACAACTGGATCCGCAGCAATGAGGATGCAGGTAAATACGTTGCAAAGCGTGTGGAAGGCTTCATTGCGCACTACACGAAACTGGGCTATCAGTGCGACAAGGTGATTCTGGTGACTCACTCGATGGGCGGGCTGGTCGCGCGCGCTGCGTGCAGTCCGCAAATCGGCAACCTCGCAGGCAAGACACTGGGCGTGATTCACGGCGTGATGCCCGCGACGGGGGCTGCCGCGGCGTATTGGCGTTGCCAGGGCGGCTTTGAGGGTTGGGCGCGCGGCTGGGATGCTGCGTCGGGCATTCTCGGACCGAACGGCCCCGCTGTCGCCGCGGTGTTCAGCGGAAGTCCGGGCGCGCTGCAGTTGCTGCCAAGCAAGCAGTACGGCAGCGGTTGGCTGCAGTTCAAGGACGCCAAGGGCCGTGTGCTGGAGGCGCTGCCCAAGGCCAATCCTTATTCGGAGATCTATTCACAGGAATCCGTCTGGTGGCGTCTCATGCGCCCGGATTGGATCGATCCCGACAACTTCGACGATCTCGAACCTCGCGAACGACGTCTGCTGTGGGCACGCTTCACCCAGAATCTGAAGTATGCGGAGAGCTTTCACGACAAGATCGCGAACTACTACCACCCACTGACGCACGCCCAATACGCCAACGACGACGAAGACCACAAGGCCTTCGGCAATGCGGTCTGGCGGATCACCAACTACCAGGGGGTGTCTGACGCGGAGATCCACAGCTCGAGCAACATCTACGAAGATGATCAGCACGGGCGCCGGCTCGTGGTGGTCGATCGTCCATCAAAGAGCTGGATCCTGCCCGATGACTGGCTGCCGCGTGACCGCTTCTGGGGTCGGTTGGAGATGCAGGATGAAGCCGGTGACGGTACCGTGCCGGTGCGCTCCGGTGCTGCCGCGGCAAAGCACGCGCAGTTTGTGTGCGCGCACCGACCGGGCTATGACCATCAGGGCAGCTGGAACGACGACCGACCGAGAACAGCGGCGCTCTACAGCGTCGCGCGAATCATCTCCGAGGCACTGTGAAGCTCCACTCGTACGCCACCAAGACGGCCGGACGCCCTGCCCTGCACCGAGCAGGCATGCTGGTCGCCCTGCTGTTCACGCTCATCGCCACCGGCTGCGAGCCCGCAGCAGTCGCCCGCGCGCCGATCAAGTCACAAGTCCCTGAGAAAGCCATCATGAGAATCGAGTGCTTTGGTCGCTACCAGGTCACCGTACCCGCTGGCAGCGTGTTCAGCGTTCCCTCGGTGACGCTGCCGAATGTCGAGTTTCGTGCGCAGCGTGAAGGCGCCGCGACGCTTGACGCCTTCCAAGGCAAGCTCAAGGTCTTCGCGCAGAAGCTGGGCACCTCGCCCCATGACACTGAGAAGAGCCTGCTGCATCGCGTGGAGGCGCTGGGCCCGGATGCCGCAGTGATCGTGTTTCGCGAATCGGCTGCTGCCACAGAGGTCTTCGAGATCCAGGGCTGGCGCTGGCTGGCTCCAGGTGTCGAATACATCGCTGCGGGCGCTGCGACTACGGCGGAGGTCACGGCCGACACCCCGCTGTTTGCGCAGGCGGCCCAGAATCTGCGCTTTCGTGCACCCGGCACGGTGCCGCAGTCACCCGGTCTCTGCCTGCAGGATGCGTGGCTCCCAGGCGGTGCACATCGGCGCGAAAGCGTATCTGCACGACTGACGCTGCCTGCCCAAGGCGTCACCATCACGCTGGCGACCGAGCTGCCTGTACCCAAAACCCGGGACGATCAACTGCTTGCACGCTGGAATGCCGCCAAGCGGGTCAGTGCGCCTTTGCCCAAGTTTGAGGAACTTCGCAACGGCACCCGGATGGTGGACGGACGCCCCGCTGAAGAGCTGGTCCTCCTGGCGAACAATGACCGTGGCGTACCGACGCTGGACGCCAAGCTTGAGGCCTATGGCGACCGCACGCCGCAGCGCCCCACATTGCGCATCAGCATGACCGTCGAGCAGCTCGACGCTGCACCGGGCGCGGGTATCAATCAGCCCTTGAGCCGCAAGGCGGCACTCGAGCTCTGGGATGGTCTGACTCAATCCATCCGCCAGCGCGCCGGCGCGTTCTAGGTGCCGCACCAACGCACACACGCAAACCACTGGTGCAGACAACAACTTCAAACACGGAGGAGACGCCGTTCGCGCTGAGCGTTCTTGGCGCATCCCTCAGCGCCGGTGACCTCTCAGGCGACGACGTCCTGCGGCGGATGTCAGCGCGAGGCGGAGCCATGGCCGACTTTCTGGCCACGATCCTGGCACATCAGCAGAGTGCGCAGCCTGACGCCCCGGAGGCGGCTGCAGCCTCGGCACTGGCGGAGTGTGTTCGGGGTTGCGCTGAGCATGCCTGGCTGCCCTGCGCTGGCGTCGGCATGACGGCGCAATCTGCGCGCCTACGCCTGGGCGACCTGCTGGGCAGGGCAGGCCTGGATCGCATGCGTGCGCTGCCACACGATCTGCCCGCTGCTGCGGAGACTGCGTCCGATCCCATGGCAATCGTCTTCGCACAATTCCTAGCTGACCCCTCATTGGGCGCCGTGTTGCTTCATGCGCGGCGACCGGTCAAGGTGAATGCGGGACACGAGGTGCCCATCGACGTGTTTCTTCTCGTTGGCAGCATGGTCCGACTTCAGCGCCAGACCTCGGGCGCGGGCACGACGCCCCAGACCGAGCCGTCGTCGGATTGGCGCAAGCTGATAGGAGCAGGCCTGGAAAACGTCGCGCCAATCGGTCGCTTGTGTCGACCGGTTGCCGTGTCACTGCAGTGTGACGAGTACGGCAGCCCCGTCACTGAATCGGCAAGCGCTGCGCGGCGACTGGACAGCACTCAAACCGCTGCCGCCTTCGTGCAGGGTTGGACCCATCTCACCCAAGCAATGGGCGATGTGGCCCTATGGCGGGCTCGAAAGCCCTTCTGGGTGGTCGACCGCAGGGTGAACGAAGACAGCGTTGCACTTCAGGGGGTCACGATGGCGCTGGCTCATCCGGACGCGAGAGACTATTTCCTGCCTGGAAGCGATCTGATGCGCGGTGACGAGGCTCTGCATCTTGCGGATGAGCTTGAAGATGCCTCCGGCGCGTCAGCCCTGCTTGCATGGACGCTGGCATGCATGCAGCTGGCGCGCCAGGCGACGTCGAAGCAGGATGCGGCGGTCGTGCTCGGACTGAAGAACCCCAAGCGGATCGACCTCGGCGTGGTCACTCGCACCGCCAATCCACTCGGCTGATCGGCGCGAACAACATAGATACCCCCTGTCCGAAATCAATCTTTTGATAGACGTGTCAGGAAGCTTTCCGCTTGCTAGAAGCAGCTCTTCGGCCGATCACTAGCAAATGGCATTCGGCCGTAATTGAACTATTTTTGGCGGACAAGCACCCGCCCGCCCCGGGCAGGCGCATTGATCTGCATCACGCGGTGGCTCAAATCCAGCCGCTCACCGGTCAGCAGATCAAGATAGCGGCCTCGCAAGCGATCAGGAACGTTCAGAGCAACAGCGCGTTCGGTCTCAGCGTTGTTGAGCAGCACGATCGCATGTTCGTCGCCTAGAGCACGATGCAGTACGACAACCCGCTCATCCAGGAAAAGCGGCGCATCAATCGACCCACGACGCAATACAGCATGCTGGTTGCGAAGCGCCGTGAGCTTCCGGAACCACGCGAGCATGTCTTCATCGGGCCGACCACCGAGATCGGCCCAAGGGTAGGTGGCCCGGTTGTAGGGGTCATCGCCCCCCGTCACGCTCACTTCATCGCCGTAGTAGATGGCCGGTGAGCCCGGGAAGGTCATCTGCACCAAGACCGCCAATTTGTAGCGCTGCTTGGCGAGCGCGATGGCGTCCGGCTTGCTGTCCTCATGCCAGCCCAGCACGTGCAGGCTGCGGGCCTGGTCATGGCTGGAAAGCAGGTTCATCAGCGCATAGAAGGCCTGCGGCGGATAGGCCTCGCGCATCAGTTCGATGTTCTGCCACAGCTCCTTGGCGTTGCCGCCTGCCGCGTACTCCAGCACGGCATTGCGGAAGATGTAGTTCATGGTGCTGTCGAACATGTCGCCCAGGAAGTACTTGGACGAGTCGAACCAGGTCTCGGCGATCGTGATGGCATCCGGCGTGTGGGCACGGATCGCGGCGCGCCATTCGCGCCAGAAGTCGTCGGGTACCCAGGGGGCCACATCCATGCGCCAGCCCGCCGCACCGAGATCCAGCCACTGCTTCATCACGCTGTCCGGCTTGCGGTAGGCAAAGTCGCGCCAGGCCGGCGAGGCCTTGTCGAGTTCCGGCAGATCGGCCACACCCACCCAGCCCGTGTACTGCTTGTTGGGATCGGTCTGGGTTTCGTCAAATCGGTACCAGCTCGCATAGAGCGAGTCCTTGCGGATCTTGCCGCCCTCGAACGCGCCGCGGCTGGCGTACTTGCCGAAGCGGTCGAAGTAGATCGAGTCGCTGCCCGTGTGATTGAGCGAGGTGTCCGGGATGATGCGGATGCCGCGCCGAGCGGCCTCGCGGGTGAGCCGCGCGAAGTCCGCATTGGTGCCGAAGGCCGGGTCAACGCGCGTGTAGTCTGCGGTGTCGTACTTGTGGTTGCTGGATGCCTGGAAGACCGGCGTCATGTAGATCGCGTTCGCACCGAGGCTCTTGATGTAGTCCAGCTTCTCGATGATGCCGGCCAGGTCGCCACCAAAGAAGTCGTTGTTGAAGTGGGCATCAGATCCATCGCCCGTGCCGGGGCGAAATGGTTTGCTATTCCAGTTGGCGTGGAACTCGACATCCTTGTCGTGATAGCGGTCCTGGGTGCGGCCGCCACCGGGCCGTGGGTCGTTGCTGCGGTCGCCGTTGCGGAAACGGTCCGGGAAGATGTAGTAGTAGACGGTGTCGGGCGCCCACTCGGGCACCTTGAAGTCGGCGGAGTACACAGTCTGGCGGAAGCGCCGCACGGTACGCGTACTGGCCGGCTTGTCGGCCACAGCGCCGAGTCCGCCGCTGCCCTTCTCGCGGGTCCAGAAGACCGCCTGACTGTTGTTCTGGTAGACGAAGGCGGCATCGCCGATCTGGACTTCGAACCAGTAGCCGTAGACACCGATCTGCTCGAAGCGATGGGTCACTTCCCAGCGCTCACCGCTGCCGTCGGCGCGCCGCTGCATGGGCAGGCGCGCCAGGGTGCTGTACTCAAGCACTTCCTGGTTGCCCTCCAGTCGGCGGTTCTCGATGACCAGGGTGACACGATCCACGCCCTTGTCCGCAGCCAGGCTGTAACGGATGGGCGTGCCCGCCACCACGGCACCGAAGGGCTGCTTGAACTGCGGTGCGCGCGAGTCGAACTTCAGGCTCAGGGCCACCGGATGGCTGACCTGCTGCGCCGTCGGATCAGCAAAGGTCTTGGGGCCGATGCTGAAGTCCGGCTTGCCGTCGACGAAGGCCAGGCGCAGTGTGTGTTCCCCGGAGAACACCGCATTGAGATTGCCCGTGGCGCCAGCTGCGGGCCGCATCTGCGGATCGGCACCGAAGCTGGTCTTGGGCGACCAGGCCACATCGGCGAGCTTGAAGTCGTGCCGGCCGGTCACCTTGACGTTGAGGTAGTACGCGTCACAGCTCCAGCGGAACTGGAAGTCGTCCACAGCGGCCCAGTTGTTCATGGAACCGCGCAGAAAGAGCACGGTGTCGCCAAGCGGCGCTTGCGCCGGACAGGATTCGATATCCAAGGTGGGCGTCCTCAGAGAAGGCGACATCGACAGGCGCAGACGGTAGACGCCGGAAAACTTGCGGCTGATCTCCTGGCCGCGCAGTGCAAGCATCGGGCTGCGGGCGGCACCGGGTGGCGCACCGAAATCCGCATCGGCACTCCAGCCCTCGTCGCCGAGCTTGAAGCGGTGCTCGCCCTGCAGGCTCGTGACGAGCTCATAGCGGTTGCAGGCCCAGGTGAATCGCTGCCGATCCACGGCATTCCAGCTGTTGAAGGTGCCGCGCAGGTAGAGGCTGCGTCCACCCAGGGGATCCTTGCTGCAGACGGGCGCGTCTGCAGAGCCCGCCTGGGCGAATGTGGCTGCACTGCTCAGGGCGAGCAGCAGCGGCCCGACGCAGCGGGCCAGCAGGGCGATACGCATCACTGCACTCGCTTGAAGTTGCTGTAGCCCTCGGGCGTGACGAGCCGGGGCTTGAGGACCCAGGCGGTCTGCGGCGGCATCTTGACCTGGATCATCGAGGCCTGCAGTTGCACCACGCGGCCGCTGATCTGGTCGATCAGATTTTCGCCGTCCATGAGCTTGGAATTGCTGACCAACACGGTGGTGTTGGCTTCGGTCAGGGCAGGATTGATCATGACCAGCACGGTATCTCCCGCTCGATCAGTGAAGCGTTCATACGCAATCACGCCGCCACTGGCTTCTGCCGTACGGAAGTCGCCCACACGCAAAGCACGGTTGGCCTTGCGGATGCCGATCAGCTGGCGGGTCCAGGCCAGATCGGGATGCTTGGCCTCGACCCGATCCCAGCGCATCGGGCCGCGCATCTCGGGGTCATCGCCGCCTTCCATGGCCACTTCGGTGCCGTAGTACAGATTCACTGCACCGGGCAGGGTGAACTGGATGACTTGCGCAAGCTTGCGCGCCTTGGCATCCGGCACCGTGGTGGCCAGCCGGAAGGTGTCATGGTTGTCCAGATAGACCCAGCTCTTGAGCATGTGCTCATAGTTGGCATCGCGCACCATGCGGTCGACCATGCGCGTGAAAGACGGGCCGTCGAGCTCGCGGTTGGCCGCAGAGATCATGAGCTTGCGCAGACCGAAGTGCATCACGCCATCCACCGAGGGAAACCATTCACGGGGGTAGTTCGGGATCTCGCCGACGACCAACGAGCCCGGCTTTTCAGCATGCGCCGCCTGCGTCAGCTCGCGCAGATAGTTGAAGCCGATGTCGAAGGCCACATCCAGCCGCCAGCCATCCACACCGTCGCGCAGGTAACTGCGTACAACCGAGTTTGGCGAGGCATAGACATGATCCCGTACGGGCTTGTGTTCCAGGTTCAGCTCAGGCAGGTTCTCCACATTCCACCAGCCGCGCACACCGCCTTTGAACTGCGAACCGAACACGAACCAGTTACGGTACGGACTCTTGGGGTTGGATTCCGCATCCTTGAAGATGGGTGCATTGCGGCCCATGTGGTTGAACACGCCATCCAGCACCAACTTCATGTTGCGACGCTTGAGCTCGGCAGCCAGCTTGCGGACGTCCTCGCGTGTGCCGAACTCCGGCGAGACCACGTTGTAGTCCAGCGAGTCGTACTTGTGATTGGTCCATCCGAGATGGATCGGATTCAGATACAGCACTTCGATGCCAAGCTGCTGCACATAGTCCAGGCGGCTCATGGTGCTGGCCAGATCACCGCCCCAGAAGTCGATCTCATGACTCCAGACACGCTCCTTGTCCAGATATGTGCCACGCTTGGGTTCCTCGTCCCATGAGCGCAGGCGCTTGGGTGGGGGATACAGATTGCGCTTCGCTTCGAGGTTGGCGCTGGGAGCAAAGCGGTCCACGAGCACCTGATAGACAAGCGCGCCATTGCGCCAATCGGCTTCGCGCTTTTCGTACAGGCCCGCAACCTGCTTGTCGTACTGGTTCGCGTACATGGAGGCAGGCGCCTTGTTGGTCGGTGAACTCTGCGCCAGGGCAGCACTCGCCGCGAGCGTCAGAGCTGAAAGAGTCAGTGCAGCTCTCATGAGAAATCCGAATGAAACGGTCAGACAGTGGGCCTCAGCCTTTGACGCCACCGGCCGTCAAGCCGGACACGATCCAGCGCTGAGCAAGCAAAAACACGATGGTGATGGGAAGGCCGGAAAGGACCGCGGCTGCGGCAAAGTCGCCCCAGAGGTAGCGCTGCTCCTGCAGGAAGTACTTCGAACCGACCGCCAGCGTGAGGTTCTGCTCCTCGCGCAGCAGGATTGAGGCGACCGGATACTCGACGATGGTGCCAATGAAGGCGAGGATGAACACCACCACGAGAATAGGTACCGCCATGGGAAGCAGCACGTATCGAAACGCCTGCCAGTGCGTCGCACCGTCCACCTTGGCGTTTTCCTCGATCTCGGCAGGTATGGTTTCGAAGTAGCCACGGATCGTCCAGATGTGCATCGCGAGGCCACCCACGTAAGCCAGCACCACGGCACCGTGGGTCTCGATGCCCAGCCAGGGCACGTAGGTCCCGATGAATTCGAAGATCGCATAGATGGCCACCAGCGCAAGCACGGCAGGGAACATCTGCAGCAACAGCATGGTGTTCAGGATGGACTCCTTGAACCGGAACTTGAGTCGGGCAAACGCATATGCCGCAGTGGTGGAGAACGCCACGATGAGCAGGGATGCGATGGTGGCAATCTTCACGGAGTTCCATAACCATTGCAGCACCGGGAACGGCGGCTGCATTACCGTGCCGTCCGCCAGCACGTGCGGGATGCCCAAGGCGAGCTTCCAGTGTTCAAAGCTGATCTCGCTGGGGATGAGCGATCCCGTGGCGAAGTTCCCTGGGCGCAGCGAGATGGAGATCACCGCCAGGAGCGGAAACAGGATCAGTGCAATGAAGCAGCAAAGAAATACGTGGGCAGCAAGCACCCGCCAGCGCTGCGCCTTGCCAGTGACGACGGCCATGTGCGGCTCCTACCTGCTCTGCGCGTTGACCTTGGCCAAGCGCAGGTTGACGATCGACATCACTGCGATCATGAAGAAGATGACCGTAGACACCGCTGCGGCAAGACCGAAGTTCTGCCCGGTATCTTGGAACGCAAGACGGTATGTGTACGACACCAGGATGTCTGTCTGGCCGGCCGGTACCTTCGTATTGAGAAAGTCGGGGCGTCCATCCGTGAGTAGCGCGATCACCACGAAGTTGTTGAAGTTGAAGGCAAACACGGTGATCAGAAGCGGGGTCAACGGCTTGATGATCAGAGGCGCCGTGATCTTGAAGAAGTTGGTCAGCGGACCTGCACCTGCCAGCGCCGAGGCCTCATACAAGTCAGACGGAATAGCCTTCATCAGTCCGCTGCACAGGATCATGATGTAGGGATAGCCAAGCCAGGTGTTCACGATCAGGATCATGATCTTCGCCAGCGTGGGATCTGCAAACCACGCAGGACGAACACCGAACAGGCTGTGCAGGATCGTGTTGATCTCGCCGAAGTTCTGGTTGAACAAGCCCTTGAACACCAGAATCGAGATGAAGGCCGGGACTGCGTAAGGCAGAAAGACCAGCGTTCGGTAGACCGTGCGGAAGCGCAGCGCCTCCCAGTTCAACAGCACCGCCAGCGGCAAGCCGACAGCCACCGTGAAAGCCACGGTGAGCGCCGAGAATGCCACTGTCCACATGAAGATCGACAGGAAGGGACCGCGAAAATCCGGGTCATTGACCATGCGGGCGTAGTTATCCAGCCCGACGGCCACGGTGAACCCGGGCGACAGTCGCTCACCGCTATCCGACTCAAAAAAGCCGGTTTCGCGGTTGGGGGTGTAGCGCACTCCGGACTCTGCGGAAATCAGCGCGCCGTCATCGCCTGCTTTCCAGAGCGACTTCACAACAGCGAACTCTCGCAAGCCGGCATAGCTCAGGATGGTGCCATCTGGCAGTTTAAGCTGAAGCCGCATCAGCCAGTCGCGCCGGCTGATTACATCGCGGATGTCGAGTGCAGGCGCGAGTTCCTCCGTGCTATGGATCGGCTGGACCTGGACCGGCCCTGCACCGGTCCCATTGAGATCGGGCGTAACGAGGATCTGGTCGCTGGAACGTGAGCGCAGTAGTACGCGCGCGGCGCCTCCTTGCACATGAACCGTCGCGTCCATGATCGACTGCTCCACCGGCCATGTCTGGTCAAGCAGGTACGCCCTTGCACGCTGCTCGCTCAGCAGATGCGCAGAGGAATAATTCGTGAAGCCGATGCTCGCCGTGTAAAGCAAGGGAAACGCCACAAAGACCACCATGGCAGCGACACCCGGGTAGAGGTAGCGATAGGCAAAGTTGACGCTAGACAAATAGACATGGAAGCCCGCGCCAAAGAGTACGAGGACACCCAACGCCCAGATGGGCTGGCCGGCAGCGTAGATGCTGAATACCATCCACAGAACGCCCAGCGCGAGCACCAGCGCAAAGATCCATTTGGTCAGCACGACGACGGTCCGCACTGCAGGCACCTGGGCACCATAGGCGTCTGAGAGTGATCGCGCGGCCGTATTCATCTCGCCCCCAGGCGGGCCGCGGCCGAATTCAGCGCGTCTCGCGGCGCCTGCAGCCCATTCGTTATGGCTTCCAGCGCCGCATCCATCGCCGCCCAGAAGCGACTCATTTCAGGAATGTTCGGTATGGGGGTTCCATTGCGGGCGCTTTCCATCGTGGCGCGGATATTCGGATTGGCCGACAACTCCGCATAGAACTGCTTGTTGGCCGGCACACCGAGGGGCACGTCTGCATCGATGATTCGAAGACTCTCGGGAAGGAGCAGGTGATGCTCGATGAACTCGCGGGCAATATCCTTCACACGACTGGGTGCAGCGATCATGCAGCCCAGCACGCCGACGAAGGGCTTGGCGGGCTGGCCATCCACGGCCGGAATCGGAGCCACCCCAAAGTCGATCTTGCTTCTGCGCGCGTTTTCCCAAGCCCAAGGGCCCGAAATCATCATCGCGATCTTTCCCTGATTGAAGCCCGCCTCCATGTTGGCGTAACGGGCGCCCCGCGGCATCTGGCCGTTCCTGATGAGCCCTTCAAGCACTTCCGCACCGCGGATGGCGCCCGGCGTGTTCACACCGATCTTGCGCGTATCGAAGTTGCCCTGAGCATCACGGCCGAATACGTACCCACCAGCCGCGGCGAGTACACCCCACGTGAAGAAGGACTTGTTGTAGTCCCACAAAATGGCTGAAGTACCCCTGGCACGCAGTTCACGATCCATTCGCATGACCTCGTCCCAGGAGGCCGGCGGCTTGGGCACCAGCGACTTGTTGTAGATCAGGCCCACGGTCTCGATCGCCAGCGGGTAGCCCCAGGTCTTGCCCTGGAAGGTAAATGCCTGCCAGGCCAGATCCTCGATCTCACTACGCACCTTGGCCGATGGACGCACCGGCACGATGAGGCCACCCTTGGCCCATTCGCCAATGCGGTCATGAGGCCAGCAGAACACGTCCGGGCCCTTGCCCGCCGCCACAGCCTGCTGGAACTTGTCGGTGGCACTCTCCGGATGCTGGACCACCACCTTGACACCGGTCTTGGCGGCAAAGCTGTCGCCTACCTTCTGGAGTCCGTTGTAACCCTTGTCGCCATTGATCCAGACCATCAGCTCCGGCGCGGCTTGCGCGCCAGCACCCGTGACGACGGAGGCCAGCACCGCCGCGGTAAGGGCATGTCGCAGAGCGGTCCAGCGTGCACAGCTCACGGTGTGCCTCCCAGGTCCGATGCCGTCCGGCGGAACGCCTCGCCCGATGCATCGAACATGTAGCAGGCATTAGTAGGTACGCCCAGAGCGACTTGTTGCCCCTGAACCAAACGGGTGCGTCCGTCCAGCGTGCAACTCAGGTCTTCACTCCCGCCTGCAGCGCAGTACATCTGCGTCGAGCTGCCGAGCGACTCGACAAAGCGGACCTGCGCTTTCAGGGGATTCTCCGCACCGTTGACCTGAAAGTGCTCCGGCCGGATGCCTAGGGTGACGCGATCTCCAGTCTGCGCTCGGCTGGCATCCACGGCTGCCCACACCGTTTCGCCACTAGGCACGCGAACCACGGCATGGTCGGGACGTCCCTCTACCAGTTCCGCGTCCAGAAAATTCATCTGCGGCGACCCGATGAAGCCCGCAACGAAGCGGTTTACCGGGTGCTCATACAGCTCCATGGGCGTGCCGACCTGCTCAAGACGCCCCGCTGAAAGCACCACGATCCGGTCGGCCAGGGTCATGGCCTCGACCTGATCATGCGTCACGTAGATCATTGTCGTCTTGAGCTCCTGGTGGAGCTTGGCGAACTCGAAGCGCATCTTTACACGCAGGGCTGCATCAAGATTTGAGAGCGGCTCGTCAAATAGAAAGACCGCTGGCTTGCGCACAATCGCGCGGCCGATGGCGACGCGCTGGCGCTGTCCACCGGAGAGGTCCTTCGGCTTTCGATCGAGCAAATGGTCGATGTTCAGCGTCTTGGCTGCCTGACGGACTGCACGTTCGATCTCTGGCTTGGGCACGTTGGCGAGCTTCAGGCCAAAAGCCATGTTCTCGAACAAGTTCATGTGCGGATACAGCGCGTACGACTGGAACACCATCGCAATGCCGCGCTGCGCAGGCGGAACGTCGTTCACGAGTTCGCCGCCAATGTGCAACTCGCCCCCAGAAATGTCTTCCAGGCCAGCAATCATCCTCAGCAGAGTGGACTTGCCGCACCCTGAAGGCCCGACGAACACGACGAACTCGCCGTCCTTGATGTGCAGGTTGATGTCCTGCAGCACCTTCACGTCCCCGTACTGCTTGCGTACGTTGGACAGGCGCACCTCTCCCATCGGGATGTCTCCTGCGAATCGCGAGCCGTGGTCGACCCGTCTTGTATCTAGGTATCGGCGCCTCTACCGCATCGCCGGCGTAGACGCCAACAGAGCAGAGGCCGATAGACTATAGCCAGCTTCTAGGATTGCTACAAGCCTCTATGTAGGCCGGATTTGTGGTCTCCATAGCAGCGCCACTCTCTCGTTTGCCACCTTTCTAAGAATAAGTAGCTAAACTACACATCCGAAGTGAAGCAGTGTGCCCAACCCAAGGGCGCGCATACGAGCCTGATCGTCGCGCCCCACACTCTCTCCAGGAGATCCCGTGAGCCCCACCAAGACGCGCAGCACCCCCCAGCCGCGAAGCACGAACGAAGTGGCGCCCGCCACTGTTGTCGCACTGCGCAGCGCAATGAGCAACAAGGATGTGCCGACGCAGCAATTCAACTCGCTTGAAAGCTGGATGCGAGCATGCGCGGATGCCTGCCGCCCGGAGCTAGCGCAGCGCTGGCATGAGACCCAGGCGCAGGACGCACGTAGCGGGCAACGGCGGGTTCACTATCTGTCCATGGAGTTCCTCATGGGCCGCGCCTTGCGCAACGCGCTGGATGCACTGAACCTCAGCGGCGACTTTGATGCCGCTGCGCGAAAGGCTGGACACGAAGGCTCCGCAGTGCTCGACCGGGAGGCCGATGCTGCGCTGGGTAACGGAGGCCTGGGTCGGCTCGCCGCCTGCTTTCTGGATTCCATGGCCACGCTCGGACTGCCCTCATTTGGCTACGGCCTGCGCTATGAGTACGGCATGTTCCAGCAGCGTATTCAGGACGGCGCCCAGATCGAGCAGCCAGATGACTGGCTGCGCGCCGGCAGTCCCTGGGAGTTTGCCCGCCCCGAAATCCGCTATACGGTCGGCTTCGGCGGGCGGGTTGAAGCCGATGGCCCCGGCTCGATGGCGCGACGCTGGGTCCCGGCCGAAACGGTTCGTGCCACTGCGCACGACATGGTGATCCCCGGGCATGGCACCCGGCGCGTCTCAACGCTGCGGCTGTGGAAAGCCAGCAGCACGATGCCGCTCGACTACGCCAGCTTCTCCCGCGGCGAACACGCCGGTGCGGCCCAGCAGCGTCTGCAAGCCGAGCGGCTGAACTGGGTGCTGTATCCGGACGACAGCACACAAGCCGGGCGTGATCTGCGCCTGCGTCAGGAGTTCCTCCTGGTCAGCGCGTCCCTTCAGGACATGATTGCGCGCCATCTCGCGGAACACCGCACGCTGGATCGACTGGGCGATCACATCGCCGTGCATCTCAATGACACGCACCCAGCGCTGTCAGCAGCTGAACTGATGCGCTTGCTGCTCGATGAGCATGGCCTGAGCTGGGACGAAGCCTACGCACACGCGCACAAGGCGCTCTCCTACACCAACCACACGCTCATGCCAGAGGCCCTAGAAACCTGGCCCGTCCGCATGCTTGAAGAGCTCCTGCCACGTCACCTCGAGATCATCTACGAGATCAATGCGCGCTTTCTTGCCGAAGTCGCAGCAAAGTTCCCGGGCGATGCGGAACTGCTGCGACGCGTCTCGCTGATCGATGAGCAGGGCGAGCGCCGCGCTCGAATGGCCAACCTGTCGATCGTCATGTCGCACTACGTCAATGGCGTATCGGCCCTGCACAGCGACCTCATGGTAGAGACGATCTTTGCCGACTTCGCGCGGATCTGGCCTGAGCGCTTCGGCAACGTGACCAACGGCGTCACCCCTCGGCGCTGGCTGGCTCAGTGCAATCCCGCGCTGGGTGCGGTGCTCGACAAGCAGCTCGGCGATCAATGGCCGACTCGGCTGGACGATCTTGGTGGACTCGTGGGCAAGGGCAACAAGGTCAGTCCCACCCTCATCAAGGCAGTGCAGGCTGCTAAGCGGAGCAACAAGGAGCGCCTCGCCGAGCTGATCCGCCGGGAGCTCGGCATCAGCGTATCGCCGGACAGTCTCTTTGACGTCCAGGTGAAGCGCATCCACGAATACAAGCGGCAACTGCTCAACGTGCTGCATGTGATCTCGCGGTATCAGGCAATCGTCGCCAATCCCCAGGCGGAATGGGTGCCGCGTACCGTGATCTTCGCGGGCAAGGCCGCGAGCGCGTATGTGGCCGCGAAGAGCATCATCCGCCTGATTCACGACGTGGCCCGAGTGGTCAACAGCGACCCGCGGGTGGGCGACAAGCTCAAGCTCGTGTTCCTGCCCAACTACAGCGTGTCCCTCGCCGAGGTCATCATGCCTGCCGCCGATCTGTCAGAGCAGATCTCCACCGCGGGTACAGAGGCGTCAGGCACCGGCAACATGAAGTTCGCACTCAACGGAGCGCTGACCATCGGCACCTGGGACGGTGCGAACATCGAAATGGCCGAAAACGTCGGCCGAGAACACTTCTTCATCTTCGGCCTGCTCGCCGACGAAGTACAGCGCATGAAGAATCTCGGCTACGACCCGCGCCTGTACTACGAGGAAAACGCCAGACTTCGCGCGGTCATTGATGCCATCGGCAGCGGCCAATTCAGCCCGGGTGAGACAGATCGCTACCGGGCACTCGTTGAGAGCCTGATGAACCGCGACCAATACATGCTCTTTGCGGACTTTGCGGCCTACTGCGATGCGCAAGCACGGGTCGACGAACTGTTCCGTCAGCCCGCACTGTGGGGCGAAACAGCGGTTCGCAACATCGCCGGGATGGGATTCTTCTCGAGCGACCGGACGATCCGGGAGTACGCCGAGCGCATCTGGCGCGCACCGTTGAACCGCGCTTGATCAGGTCGAAGGCATGTCACTAAGTGCACATGAGGTCGAGAAACTCGCCGCGGGTGCACACGAGAACTCGTTCGGCGTACTCGGGATGCATGCGGACGACCGCGGTCGCCTCTGGGTGCGCTCGCTTGTTCCGGGTGCAGCCGAGGTATCCGTGTGTGACGCCGGGTCGGGCGCTGATCTCGTCGGCATGGAGATCCGGGATCCGCGCGGTGTCTTCGAAGCGTTGATTCCGCGCCGCCGACGTGCGTTCGACTATCGACTCCGGGTGCGCTGGGCCGCCAGCGGAATCGAGACGCTTGTTGCTGACCCGTACTCGTTCGGCTCGCTCATTTCCGCTGACGACCTGCATTACCTCGGTGAGGGCTCTCATCTGCGGCCGTACACGGTGCTCGGAGCACACCCCGTTCGGGTCGGCCATGTCGACGGTGTGCGCTTCGCCGTATGGGCGCCCAACGCGCGAACGGTCGCGGTCGTTGGCGACTTCAATGGCTGGAACCCGATGGCGCATCCGATGCGCCTGCACTTCGGGATTGGGGTCTGGGAGATCTTCATCCCCGAGGTCCCCTTGGGAGCAGCCTACAAGTTTGAACTGCGCAGTCAGGACGGTGCGCGTCTGCCGCAAAAGGCTGACCCCTACGCGCTGCGCACGGAAATGCGACCCGCCACGGCAAGCCGGGTCGCACACTTGCCGACGCCTCGGTCACTTGGAGCAAGCCGGCGCAAAGCCAATCAGCGCTCGGCGCCGATCAGCATCTACGAGGTACATCTGCAGTCTTGGCGCAGACCGGGCGTGGGTACTTTCTCCGACTGGGACACGCTCGCCGAGCAGCTACCTGACTACGTAAGCAAGCTCGGGTTCACGCACATCGAGGTGCTGCCCATATCTGAGCATCCGTTCGATGGGTCATGGGGCTATCAGACCTTCTCGCAGTTTGCGCCCTCGGCGCGCTTTGGCGATCCGGATGGACTGAGGCGCTTCGTGCTCGCCTGCCACGATGCCGGACTGGGCGTCATCATCGACTGGGTACCCGCGCACTTTCCGATGGACGCGCACGGCCTCACCCAGTTTGATGGCACGGCGCTCTACGAGTATGCCGACCCACGCGAAGGCTTTCATCGCGACTGGAGCACCGCGATCTACAACTTCGGCCGGACCGAGGTGCGCAACCTTCTCGCAGGCAGCGCCCTGTTCTGGCTGGAGCGCTACGGCGTCGACGGCCTGCGTGTAGACGCAGTCGCGTCCATGCTCTATCGGGACTACAGCAGGCCGGACGGAGAGTGGATACCCAACGTCCATGGTGGCCGAGAGAACCTCGAGGCCATCAGCCTGCTCCGGTCGGTCAACAGCATCATCGGCGAGCACGCTCCGGGCGCAGTGACCATCGCCGAAGAGTCCACCGCCTTCCCTGGGGTTTCACGTCCCGTGTACGACGGCGGTCTGGGCTTTCACTACAAGTGGAACATGGGCTGGATGCACGACAGCCTCGCCTACATGCGCGAGGACCCGGTGCACCGCAGGTGGCACCATGACAAGATGACTTTTGGGCTGGTCTACGCCTTCTCCGAGAACTTCGTTCTACCCCTGTCGCACGACGAAGTTGTCCACGGAAAGGGTTCCCTGCTCAACAAGATGCCGGGGGATCGCTGGCAGAAGTTCGCAAACCTCCGTGCGTACTACGCGTTCATGTGGGCTCACCCGGGTAAGAAACTGCTGTTCATGGGCGGCGAGTTCGCTCAGGAGTGCGAGTGGAATCACGACGGCCAGCTCGACTGGCACCTGCTCGACCAAGCCGAGCACCGTGGTGTGCAGACGCTGATCCGGGACCTGAACGGCGCCTACAGAAAGCACGCCGCCCTGCATATGCATGACTGCGAAGCCCAGGGATTCGAGTGGCTCGTCGCAAATGATGCGGAGCAATCGGTTTTTGCCTTCATGCGAAAGAGCGGGAATGAGCAGGTCATCGTCGTATGCAACTTCACGCCTGTGCCAAGGCACGATTACCGTGTCGGCGTGCCATTCAATGGTGCCGGTGCGTGGCGCGAGATCCTGAATACGGACAGCCAGGTCTACGGCGGCTCCGAGGTTGGCAACCTGGGCGCTGCCAAGCCCGTCCAAGCCATTGAGGCGAATGGCCGCAGCCACTCCATCGCCCTGACCCTGCCCCCACTGGCGACGCTGTACCTCGTTGCGGCCTGAGCAGCAGGTCGATCAGGTCATCGCCCAACATGCATGGGCGGAGTACTCTTGAGGCCCTGCCCAAGAAAGACTCCTCCCATGAAACACACAGACGAAGAATTGGGCGTCCCGGTCTCATTCAAGATCCGCGAACGCCTCAAAGCGGCCGGCAAGCGCTTCCATGCCAATGACAACATCTCGGCCTATCTGGATGCCGGGGATGACGCGCGTCTAATTGAGGAAGTCGCGCACAAGATGCAGACCGTGCTAGAGAGTCTGGTCATCGACACTGAGAGTGACCACAACACGCAGGAAACCGCGCGTCGTGTTGCCAAGATGTTTCTCACCGAGGTCTTCCGCGGCCGCTACGTCGCGCAGCCTTCAGTGACCGAGTTTCCGAACGTCGAGCATCTGAACGAGCTCATGATCGTCGGCCCGATCATGGTGCGAAGCGCCTGCTCGCATCATCTCTGCCCCATCATCGGCAAGGTCTGGGTTGGGGTCATGCCCAACGAGCATTCCAACCTGATCGGTCTGTCCAAGTACGCGCGCCTGATCGACTGGGTCATGAGCCGCCCGCAGATCCAGGAGGAAGCCGTCAGTCAGGTGGCCGACCTGCTGATGGAGAAGCTTCAGCCTGACGGTCTGGCCGTCGTGATGGAGGCAGACCACTTCTGCATGGTCTGGCGCGGCGTCAAGGACACTGACTCCAAGATGATCAACAGCGTCATGCGCGGCTCCTTCCTCAAGGATCCGAATCTGCGGCGCGAGTTCCTGTCGCTGCTGTCCAATCGCAAGCCCTGACTTCGCGCAGCGTCACACATCACACCGTTCATCCAGGGAACCACCATGCTCGTCAGAATGCTTTACGTGAGTCGCGCCACCGGGCCGATCAGCCGTGCGTCGGTCGATTCCATCCTCGCCCAGTCGCGTGCGCACAATCCGGATCTCGGTGTCACCGGCATCCTGTGCTGGGGCGGCGACATCTTCATGCAGGTTCTCGAGGGCGGGCGCGGCCCGGTGAACCAGCTCTACAACCAGATCGTTCGCGATGAGCGCCACAAGGATGTCGTGATGCTTCACTACGAAGAGATCACCGAGCGCCGCTTTGCCGGCTGGACGATGGGTCAGGTGCATCTGGAAAAGCTCAACCCCTCCATCCTGCTCAAGTACAGCGAGAAGCCGGTGCTTGATCCCTACGCCGTGTCGGGCAAGGTGTCTGTGGCACTGCTTGAGGAACTGATCCAGACGGCAGCCATCATCGGCCGGGCCGAATCGACACGGGTTGCCTTGGCGAGCAACCAATAGATACCGGGCTCAGCGCGGGCGCGTGGGCGGTACTCGCCAGCGCGAGATGAGATCCATCCAGTGGACGACGCCCGCAGCCAACAAGAACCCCGCAATCCACCACCACGCGGATTGTGCGAGCACGCTGCGCAGGCTGAGCATCAGCAGTACGCCCGAGACGATGTTGGGCAGCCACTCGTGCGGCGGCGGCCCGAGGCCGCGCAAGCGGTGAAGCGCATAGAGAACCACGGCTTCGAGCAGCGTCATCAGCGCAATCGCGTCAATCAGGTGCGGACTGCGCAGCAGCACCTCCATCAACGCACCCCGAACGGTGCGTTGAGCCGAACAACCGCAAGATTCAAAGCGGCTGCAAAGCTGACCCACGCGAGATAAGGCGCCAGCATCCACACTGCAAGTGTGCTATGCCGCCGAACGAGAATGCCTAGAAGCACGATGGACAGCCAGAGCAGCATGACCTCGGCAAAGGCCCAGTCCGGCCGTTGTGCAGTGAAGAACAGCACGCTCCAAAGCACGTTCAGCACAGCATTGAGGGCGAACGCGCCAAGAAGCCAGTTGCGTTCACGCGGCTCGCGGCAAGCTTCCCAGGCGAGCACTGCGGATGTCGCCGTGCAGCCGTAGATCAGCATCCACGCGGGGCCGAACAGCCAGTCAGGCGGTTTCCATGGCGGCTGCTTCAGGCCCAGGTACCACGCGCCAATGTCCGTGGCCAGGCCACCCGCAAGCGCGACCACAAGGACCGCTGCGGCAGCCAGTGCGATCACGCGCCACGGCAGCCGCGGCTTGCCGGTCTGGGTGGGACTCACACGCGGGCCAACCCGAGCAGGTGCGCCATGTCCTTGAAGAAGATTCGGACATGGGCCATGGGTTTGGCCCGCACAAGCTCCTTGTTCATGTAGGCGTCAAAGGTCAGTTGCTGGACATCGCGGTCCTTGCAGATGCTGACGAAGCGCTCGCGGCGCTTGTCGCTCGAGTACCAGAAGTGCTGCATGATGCCCAGCACCCAGAACACCCGGCCATGGGCTTTCATGAAGCGCTTGCGCGCGAGACGCAGCGCGCGGGCATCGCCACTTTGCAGGAACTCCGCCACCGCCTCGCCTGCCATGCGCCCGCAGGCCATTGCGTAGTAGATGCCCTCACCCGAGGCTGGGGCCACGACACCCGCGGCATCACCGCAGATCACCACGTCCTTGCCGTTTTCCCAGCGCGGCAGCGGCTTGAGCGGAATCGGCGCACCTTCGCGACGCAGGGTCTTGGCAGCAGCCAATCCTGCTGCCCGTCGAAGATCGGCGACCCCCCCTCGCAGGGAGAAGCCCTTGTCCGCACTGCCGGTACCCACACTCATGCTCGGCCCGTGGGGGAACACCCAGCCATAGAAATCCGGCGACAGGGCGCCTCGGTAGTAGACATCGCAGCGAGATGGATCCACCGCCTCGGGCGCTGAATGCGGCGTTTCAATGATCTCGTGGTACGCGAAAACAAATTTGCCCTTGTCGGCCCCAGGAATCTCCTGCCTTGCGACGGCGGAGCGTGCGCCATCGGCGCCGATCACGCAGCGCGCACGCACGGTTTGAAGTTCACCAGCCCTGTGCGATTCACGCGGTGCATAGCGCACGAGTGCTGCGCCATCGGTATCGCGATCGATCCGCTCGAACACGCCGCGCTCACGCTCGGCACCGGCTGCGACTGCGCGCTCACGCAGCCACTCGTCGAACACATCTCGATCGACCATGCCGACGAATCCGCCTTCAATCGGTATGTCCACCCGGACATCCGATGGCGAGATCATGCGTGCACATCGCGCCTTGGCCACCAGCAGATGATCCGGGATCTCGAAGTCCTTGATCAGACGCGGCGGAATTGCGCCCCCGCAAGGCTTGATCCGGCCGTCCCGGTCCAGCAGCAGCACACGCTTTCCCAGTGCGGCCAAGTCGCGCGCTGCAGTCGCACCCGCCGGCCCACCACCAACGACCACCACATCAAAGCTTCGGATTGCGCTCATGATCACCTCTGCTCAAGCTGTGCAACCAGCGCATCCGGAATACGGTGCGTTCGCGCACGGCTCACAAACTGCTGACCCAGCGATGCCGCGAGTGCCGCTGCCACCAGGAAGAACACCGCCTCGAGCGCAAAGACGCTCGCGTAGCCGGCTGCGGCTGAACCCAGCAGCCAGCGGGCAAGGTCGCTGGCCACCGTGCCGGCAAAGCCGCCCAATCCGAAGGCGATGGCCTGGGCCGCGCCCCAAAGGCCCATGCGCGTGCCCTCGCGGCGCTTTGCGTTGGCCCCGGAGGCCGTAGTGCTCGGCCCCGCCGCACTGGCCAGACTCATCATGCTGCCGATCGCGGCGATCGAGAATGCGCCGTTGGCCACCCCGAGGATGAAAACGGTCGCCTTGAACGGCCATGCATCGCCCACGAAGGCCGTCATCACCAGGCCCATCATCGCCAGCGCCGAGGCGATGCACCCGCCCACACACCACGCTTTGAGGGAACCGATCTGTCGGCCTTTGCCGCGCCCCGCAGCCAGGGCCACAAGAAGCATGCCCGCAAGCACGCCGCCGTGCTGGACACCGGACAAGGCGGTCGACTCGCCGGGTGTGAAGCCCAGCACCATGCCGGCGAAGGGCTCAAGGATCAGGTCCTGCGCGCTGTACGCCAGCATCGAGGTGAACACAAACAAGGTGAAGCGCCGCGCCGTCGGGTCAGCCCACACCTCGCGTAGTGCAGCGCGGAAGTCCTCGCGCGAGGCCTCCGGTGCCGCGGCTTGCTGAGCCGGGCGCGCACCTTCGATACCCCACAGAGCAATGCACGAGACCAGCAGCGCCAACACCGACACACCGCCCGACACAGCCAGCAGCCGCGCGCCGGAGTACGGGTCAAGCAGCTTGCCTGCAGTGGCCGCCGTCAGGGCAAAGCCGGCGATCATCATGAGCCACACCACCGTTGCTGCACCGGCCTTGCGCCCCTCGTCCACACGCTTAGCCAGCAGCACGAGCAGCGAGGTGCCGCTCGCACTGACCCCCAGGCCGATGAGCGTGAACGCCAGCACCGCGAGCACAAAGCCCTGTGTACGCGAGCTGGCCATCAGCACGGTGGCGCAGGCCGCAAGAAACCCGCCGAGCGCCAGCACGGCCATGCCGCCGATGATCCAGGGCGTGCGGCGACCGCCGACGTCCGAGCCCCAGCCCATGCGCGGACGGGTCATCTGGACGATGTAGTGCAGGGCCACCAGCAGGCCGGGAATCATGGCGGGCAAGGCGTGTTCCACCACCATCACCCGGTTCAGCGTGGACGTCGTGAGCACGACCACTGCACCCAGGCAAGCCTGCACCAGGCCAAGGCGCACGACGCTGCGCCAACTGAACATCGCACCGCCCTGCAGTGCATGCGCCTCGGCGGCGCCAGTCTGGATCGTGTCTTGCATCGTGCCCTCCATCGCCCCCGCCTGCCTCATGTCGTGCACGCTGCCGCGCCACTCAAACCGCGATTGAACGCAGGGCGAAGGCGCTGACCATCATCCCGCTGACAAACAGAGGCACGCCCAGTGCGCTGTACCAGAGCGCACGCGCGACCGGCGCCGCAATGAAGCGCCGCATCATCAGCACCTGCACCCCCAGCAGCACGCCGACGGCCACGGCGTACCAGGGTGCACCCCAGAACAGCAGCAAACCGATCACGGCCACCTGCGGCACAGCCATCGTGGCGCTCGCCACCTGCGCTGCGCGGTCCACACCCAGGCGCACGGGCAGCGAGCCCACGCCCATGATCCGGTCCCCCGCCACGGACTTGAAGTCGTTCAGCGTCATGATCCCGTGTGCGCCGGCGCTGTAGAGCAGCGCAAGGACCAGCGAGCGCGAATCCGGCAGCACACCGCCCGCCACCACCGCGGCACCCGTGATCCAGGCCAGCCCCTCATAGGACAGGGCGCAGGCGGCGTTACCCCACCAGCCGTTGCGCTTCAGGCGAATCGGCGGTGCGCTGTAGGCCCAGGCCAGCGCCAGCCCGAGCAACGCGGCCAGAAAGGCCCAGGTGCCCAGGACAGAGGCGAGCAGTATCGACAGCAGGGTCCAGGCGATGGCCACATACAGACCCCAGCGGCCCGGCATGCGGCCTGAGGGGATCGGCCGCTTGGGTTCGTTGATGGCATCGACATGTCGGTCAAACCAGTCATTGACCGCCTGACTGGTGGCGCACACGGCCGGCCCGGCGAGCAGAATGCCCAGCACCACGAGCTGCCACTGACCGGCCAGCGGTGCGGCGGAGGCCACCACGCCGCAGGCAAAGGCCCACATCGGCGGAAACCAGGTGACCGGCTTTAGCAACTCGGCAAAGGCGGAAAAGGTGGGGCGCGCCATGAGGTTCATTCTGCGACGCCCCTCAAAGAGCGTCAACTAAAACTTACACATCGGATCGTAAATATGATCTGATGCAAGCTGACGGCTTCGCGACGCAGTGTCGCGCCTGCGGGTGCACGCGCCGCAAGCGTCTAGTGTGAGGACGCCCGGCGGCAGCTTGCACCGATCGACAGGCGCCGCTGCGCCGACGCCGTGTCGCCAAGGAGCGAGCATGTCTGAACTTGACGCACCCCGAACCCCCATGGACGCCCTGCTCGGCGCAAACCGCGCACTCGATTCCGGCAGCCGCGCCGCGCGCCGACCGGTGGCGCTGGTGATCGGCAGCGGCTTCGGCGGGTTGGGTGCCGCCGTGCGCCTGGCCGCCAAGGGCTATGCCGTGCAGGTGCTGGAAAAGCTGGACGCCCCCGGCGGCCGCGCCTACGTACACCAGCGCGAGGGCCATGTCTTCGATGCCGGCCCCACCATCATCACCGTGCCGCAGCTCTTCGAGGAGCTCTGGGCTCTGGCCGGCCGCAAGCTGGCCGATGACATCCAGCTCGTGAATCTCGATCCGTTCTACCGGATCCGCTTCGATGACGGCGAGGTCTTCAACTACAGCGGCGATCCGGACAAGATGCGCGCCGAGGTGCGCCGCGTCAGCCCCGACGATGCCGCGGGCTATGAGCGCTTCATGGCCGAGGCCGATCACTGCTACCGGCTGGGCTTCGAGGCCCTGGGGGCGCACGCCTTCGACACGCTCAAGGATCTCGCCACCGCCTCACCGGCCATCTTCCGCATGCGCGGCTGGCGCAGCCTGCATGGCATGGTGGCCAGCCACATCCGCCATCCCAAGCTGCGCACGGCCCTGTCGCTGCAGTCCCTGCTGATCGGCGGCAACCCGTTTTCGGTCACCTGCATCTACAGCCTGATCAATGCACTCGAGCGGAAATGGGGCGTGCACTGGGCCGTGGGCGGTACGGGGGCGCTGATCAACGGGCTGGTGGGTCTGCTCGAGCGTCTGGGCGGGCAGCTGCAATGCAACGCCGAGGTGCGCCGCATCGAGGTGGAACACGGCCGTGCCACGGGTGTGACCCTGGCCAATGGCGAGCGCATTGCGGCCGATCTGGTGGTGTCCAACGCCGATACCGCCTGGACCTACCGCCACCTGATTGCGCCCGAGCACCGACGGCACTGGAGCAATGCCCGCGTGGAGCGCGGCAAGTACTCCATGAGCCTGTTTGTCTGGTACTTCGGCACGCGCAAGCGCTTTGCGGACGTGCCACACCACATGATGGCGCTCGGCCCGCGCTACAAGGACCTGCTGACAGACATCTTCCGCCGCCACCATCTGGCCGAGGACTTCAGCCTCTACCTGCACCGCCCCACGGCCACCGACCCGAGCATGGCCCCCCCGGGCCACGACACCTTCTACGCCCTTGCGCCGGTGCCGCATCTGGACTGCGGCACCGACTGGCCGCAGTTTGCCGAGACCTACCGCCAGGCAATCCAGCGGCGCCTGGAGGCGACCGTGCTGCCCGGCCTGGGCGAAGCGATCACGACCTCGTTTGTGACCACGCCCCAGGACTTCCACGACCGCCTGCTGTCCTTCAAGGGCGCCGCCTTCGGGCTGGAGCCGCTGCTGACGCAAAGCGCCTGGTTCCGCCCGCACAACCGCAGCGAGGACATCGACGGCCTCTACATGGTGGGCGCCAGCACCCACCCGGGCGCCGGCGTGCCGGGCGTGCTCATGTCCGCCAAGGCGCTGGACAGCGTGGTGCCACCGGCGCGCATCTGGGCGCAGCAGCGCCGTGAGCAGGCCGCCAAGGCAGGTTGACGACGCCCCGATCCGGATAGCGAGATCGGCTTCTGGCGCGGCTTTTCAGAGCAAATTGGCTGAAGAACCTCACCAGACAAGCGGAAAGGAATTCACAAACTGCAGCTCACTGCATGCGTGATGGGCGGTTGGATCGCCTTGT
This sequence comes from Piscinibacterium candidicorallinum, assembly GCF_047549485.1. Lineage (GTDB taxonomy): Bacteria > Pseudomonadota > Gammaproteobacteria > Burkholderiales > Burkholderiaceae_C > Piscinibacterium > Piscinibacterium candidicorallinum. The sequence continues at coordinate 2,954,655 of NZ_CP180191.1, forward strand.
CAGCCCAGAACCTGAAAACGCAGAAGTCCATCTGGTGCGGCTCTCCAGACCAAAATGGCTGGAAACCCGCATGGGACAAGCGGAAAGGTTTGCTGAGCTTTCTGCCCAAGCGCCGTACATCTGCCCGGTCTGCCGCTGATTTGAGTGAACTCAGCGTACGCGCGGCATGCGAAACGGCAGCATCCACTGCACCGCTGTCGACGTCAGGCGCGGCACGTGCAGGGTCTCGTGGATGGAGACCACGCGCTCGCCGAGCAGGCCGGACTCCACCACCGAGCGCGTGTAGAACGGTGTGTCTTCCAGGGTCTGCTGCACGCGGGCGCCAGCCAACGGCTCGGTGCGCATGCTTCGGCCAATGCGCCAGCCGGTGAGCGGCAGCTTCTGGCGCGGCGGCGCCTCGAAGGGCTCGACCTCGCCACAGGTGCCAAAGCGCAGGGCCAGCAGGCGGTCTGCGCCCTGCTTCTGGCGCACGTCGTAGATCACCGCCGTACTGCCGTCGCGCAGGCTCGCGCGGGACCAATCCCAGTCCGCAAAGGGCCTGTGGATCGGCTCGTCGCCCTCATTGCTGTCCAGATAGCCGTGGCCGCTCCAGCACAGATCAGGCGCGTCGAAATCGGCCAGCACCCGCGCAGTCGGCGCGATCGGGCCCCAGCGGTGGCGGCCGGCGTCATCCAGTGCGGCCGTGTAGCTGCACAGCGCACCGGGGTGAACGGTCACGCGCCCCTTCACGCGCTGCATGAAGGGCAGGCTCAACTCATCCATCTCGATCACCAGCGCGTCGCCCGTCCAGTGCAGGCGGCTTGGACCGACGCTGAACTCGCTCGCGCTGCGCTGCACATGGGCGCTGCTGCGCTCGGTCATGGTCCAGCGGCGCACACCGCGGCCGTACAGCGCGACGTTGATGGCGCAGTGGTCTTCCGCTGCAGCCGGTCCGCGGCGCAGGGCCCGCGCGTAGTAGGGCGAGAACACACTGCCTACAAAGGCGATGATGGTCAGCCCGTATTGGCCGTCGTCGCTGAGGGCGTCGACATACCACCAGAGGTAGCCACCCGAGACCACCGGCTGGTCGAATCGAGGTGCTCCATCAGGGCCTCGGCCGCCTGCAGGCCTGACATCGCCGCCATCGGCACGCCCGGCCCCGGATGCACGCTGCCCCCGGCCAGAAATAGCCCCGGCAGCCGGCTCGCCGCGCCAGGGCGCTTGAAGGAGACCATCCATCCATGAGAGGCCCGGCCGTACAGCGCCCCGCCCGTGGCCGGAAACAGCCGGTGGAACTCCCGCGGCGTGACCAGGGTGCTGTTCGCCGGCGTGGGCGAGAGGTCCAGGCCACATCGCCTGAGCTGGGCAAAACGGCTCGCTTCGCATTGGGCGATCTCCGTGTCTGAAAAGGGGTCGGCGTCGGTGCCGGGTTGCGTGTCACCCACCGCGGGCGCATTGACCAGCGCCATCAGTCGCTCAGGGCCACGCTGGCTCGGCGCGCCGTCCAGCCGGTCATGCGCACAGACATAGACCGTGGCTTGCCGTGGCAGTTGCTTGCGCTTGAAGATGTCGGCGAATTCGCTCGCATAGTCGGCATCGAAGAACACGTTGTGCCGCACGAGGTCCGCACCGCGCGTGTCGGCATGCATCAGCCAGGTGAGTGCGGAGAGCGAGCGCTCCGCCGGCTGCGTCGGCGCCACCGCGCGGCGCGCCGCGTCGCCCAGCAGCCCCTCGGCCAGCGCGGCACAGTCACCGTTGAACAGCACCGCGTCAGCCTCAATACGCTCGCCCGTACTCGTCTGCACGCCCATGGCACGGCCGTTGCGCACCAGCACCTGCCTCACCTCGCAGCTGTACTGGAACTTTGCGCCGCGGCTGGCAGCCAGCTGCTCGAAGGCGCGGGCCACGGCATGCATGCCGCCTTCCACGGCCCAGACGCCGTCCATCTCCACCTGGGCGATCAGCATCAGTGTGGCTGGCGCCTGCCAGGGTGAGGCGCCGCAATAGGTGGCATAGCGGCCAAAGAGCTGCTGCAGGCGCGGATCATGGAAGTGCCGCGCAAGCACCCGCCACATCGACATGAAAGGCCCGAGCTGCGCAAGCGTGGCGAGCCCACCGAGACCCAGATCACGCGACAGCCCCAGCAGCGTCGGCCGGGTCGCGCGGATGTAGGGACCTTCCAGCGCGGCGTACACGCGGCGCGCCTCCTCAATGAAGCGCGCAAAGCGCTGCGCCTCCGCGGCCCCGGCAAAGCGGCCGATGGCCTCCTGGGAGCGGGTCGAATCTGCATGGAGGTCCATGACCTGATCGGGCCCCCACCAGTGCCGCGCCAGCACATTGAGCGGCACGGTGCGCAGGACGTCATCCACACAGGTACCGGCGCGCGCAAGGATGGCCTCGAAGATCCAGCGCATGGTGAATACCGTGGGGCCGGCGTCCATGGGCTGCCCGCCTGCGCTGACCTGGCGCATCTTGCCGCCGGGTGCGCCGGCGCGCTCCAGCACCGTCACGCGCACGCCCTGCGCGGCCAGCAGCAGCGCGCTGCTCAGGCCGCCGATGCCGGCGCCAACCACAACAACATGCCGTTCAGCCATAGCGAACCCCTTGCCAGACCCCGTGCATGCTCAGGGGCACAAAACGCATGAACAGGGACTCGCTGAAGAAGCCGTCCTGACGCGCGGAACGGATGGCTTCCAGATGGGCACCGGAGCGCGCATAGGCGTCCATGTCAGCGATGCTGTTCCAGATGCTGAAGGTGGCCTGGCGCAGAAGTGGCGCCTCACCGAGACCCACAGCCAGCAGGCAGCCTTGGGACTGCGCCAGCGCGCGCTCCGAGGGGGGCGAACGCCGCCAGAAAGCCGCGGCGCGCGTGGGGCGAATGGACGCGCGCGTCAGCGCGGCAATCGGGCCGTGCTCGGGCCGATCAGCGGCCGGCTCGAAGCTTGCGCCCGCCCAGCTGCCGCGGCTGGAGAAGGCCCGCAGCTTGCAGACAAAGAATTCCCGGCCGCGGGCTCGATAGGCTGCGAGCCCCGGAGAGTCGCGCAGGAAGTCATCGGCCTGCGCTTCGGTGTCGAAAACGCAGAACACGCCCTGGCGCGTGGTGCTGGGGCGCAGACCGAAGCCGCCGTGATGCCCCGAGCCCATGACCTTGCACAACTTGAGGCCCGGTGCGCGCCGCAGCCCGAAGCGCCCGAACAGGAAGTGGTTGAAGCCCCAGAGGCGATGGCGCCGATCGAGATCGATCAGCACAAGGGTGGCAACCTCCGTGGACACGCACAGCCTCCGTCAGTTTGCCGGAGCAGCAGCTCCGAACACGGCGCACCGAGGCGAGGGCTGCGCGGACGCGAATTACTTGTCGTCCGAACCCAGGTCGCCCAGGCCGTAGCGCCGCAGCTTCACATAGAGGCTCTGCCGGGACAGGCCCAGCATTTCCGCCGCAGAAGCCCGGTTGTCACCAGTCAGCTGCAGCGCTGCCTCGATACACATCTGTTCAATCAGATCCGTCGTTTCACCGACGATGTCCTTCAAGGGCACACGCCCGACCAGCTCCGTCAGCTCCGACACGGACTGGGGCAGAGCACGGCCGGCCCGCGGGTCGGCGCTCAAGCGGCGCCCAACATCGCGAATCACAAAACCCAGGCAGGGCGTCTCGCCGCCCAGAGAAGATGTGGCCGAAATCTCCACCGAGGCGGACGTGCCGTGATGCGCTCGCAGCGTCGTGGCAAACAGGCGCACCGCGCCGTGCTGCTTGAGGTTGGACAGCAAGACGCTCAGATCCACACCCGAACGTCCCAGCCATCGGTCCAGGGACTGGCCCACCACCTGGTCACGCGAGGGCGCTTCCACGAGCTCGACAAACGCCGAGTTGCTGACGATGACCTTGCCGCCAGGATCGGTAACCACGAAGGCGTCCGGCGCGCTCTCCATCAAGCGCATCAACATCGAGCGGCCGCCCGCGTCCGTATTGCCCAGCGCTGCGCTGCTTTGAGCAGCGCTCAGGCGCATCAGGAACACCACGCCGCCTTCCTGACGGAACAGCGATGCCGACAGCAGGACCGTGCGCGATTGCCCGCGGATGCTGACGCTGACCTGCTCCACACGACCGGATACCCGGGCATCGTCGAGCAGGCCTTGCACCACCACGCTGCCCCCCTCGAACCAGTCGAAAAAAGGCTTGCCGACGATGCGCTTGACGGTGTCGCCCAGCAGATTTGCGGCCGCCTGGTTCGCCTCAGAAACACGCAGCGTGTTGCCATCGACCACGAGCACGGCATCCGTCGACTGCTCGAACAGGAGCCGATAGCGGGTCTCCATGTGGCGCAGGCGCAGATAGTCACGCTGCATCGACTGCTGCGCCTCAACCAGACGCTGCTGCAGCGCGGCGAGTGCACGCAGATCGCGGCCGAAGACGACCACGCGCCCTTCCTTGCCGATCTGGATGGCCGAGTACAGCAGCGGAATATCCGCGCCGCGCGGCGAGCTGTGATTGATATGGCGCCACTTGCCGGCGGTCCGCGCAGCGGCATCCTTGAGCAGGGCCTCGACCTTCGGACGGCTTTCGAGAGTCACGGTCTGCACCCAGGCCTGACCCACCCACTTGCGGAAGTCTTCGTGCGGGAGATCATCCGAGGAGATCGAGATGTCCCGGATGATCCCGCTGCCGTCGAGGATCAGTGCAATGTCAGACGCCGTGGCGACCAAGGCTGCAGCGGTTTCTGCATCCAGGCCAGCGAGGGACTGCTTCGGCGCTGAAAAACGGTTCACTGGGGTGACTTCCTGATCGAGCTCTCGATCTTCCCGCTCGCTGACTAGTGGATCAGTTCTCAAGTTTTCCGTCTCGCCTCAACATCGATGCTCTTGCGCCAGCACCCGATCGGCCGCGGCAGACAACGCTGCCCTCGCGTCCGAGCCCATGCAGTCGGCGCCGACCAAGGCGACATACTCCGGGTGATGTGCAAACGCCGCGCCCCCGACCATGACAATGAGCTTCTGGTTTCGGGATGCGCGACGCAGGGCGACGATAGCCGAGGTCAGACCGGCAATCTGGACTTCAGCCCCGACCGAAAGGCCAAGAACGTCAAACCAGCGGGCATGCACCGCCGAGATCAACTCGGCTTGTGTGGGTTCAGTCAGCGTTTCGACAGCCCAGCCGGCTCGGGCAAAGAACTCGCCGAGCATCGAGATGCCGAAGTTGTGCTGCCCCCCGGGCGCAGCGGCCAGCAGGATCTGGCGGCCGTCGATCGCGGGATCGACGTCAGCCGGTGAATCGCTGCGGAACCGTGCACTGAGGTCGAACAGCAGCTTCTGGATCCGCCAAAGACCCAGCGTGACATCGGCAAAGCTGCACGTGTCCGATTCCCACATCGCACCGAGACGCTGGGCGGCCGGCGAGAGTACGTCCAGAAACACCTGCTCGATGGATGCACCCCCGTCGAGCAGTTCATCGACGAGCACCTGCGCACCGGCGTCGTCGTCCTGCAGGATCAGATACGCGAGCTCGTCAATTGCCGCAACGCAGCGACCTTGCTGTCGCGCCTGCTCCTGGGCGATCGGCAGACCAGATCTGCGATTACCAAGCAGTCGCGGGATCAGTTCCGCATGAATCGCCTGCAGCAGGCGCCCGCGATGGCCCCCCGATGAACGCGCCTCGCTGGCGTAGGTCGGCCCGGCGAGGTTGTCTGAGACGGCATCCCGCCCCAGCCAATCCGAGCCTCCGGCGCCGCGGTCCCTTTCAGCGTCGTTATCCGAACGCATGTGCGCACCTCCTCCCTGGAATTGCGACTTGGCGAGCACCTCAGACGCAAGGCCCGAACGCGATGCGTTCAGACCGGGTGGGTGTGCGGGCCAACCGAGCTGGCCAAATGCCGCCCCGCACGCGCTGGGCGCAAGCGGACATGCGGAACCTGTACAAACGTTGTACACGCTTGGCATTTTTCCGTCAAAACAAGTTGACACATTGCCATGCATCCCGGCTCCCGCTGAGCGCAACTGCCCGACATCTCGTCATAGGCGCTAAGTAAATGCTGGTCTGTGCAGAGTGGCTGAGCGGTTTGTCTATGTCAAGCGATAATTACGTCAATCTATGTTGACACTCAGATTCGCTCCGACTAGATTGCATTCGACATCTATTGGCCACGGAGGCCCTGTCAATGCAGGCTCCAAAGACAGTGCGCGAACCTCACATACCGCTCTACACCGCCGCAGAGCGTGCCCGACGCGACGCGACGGCGTGGACGCTGGTGCAGGGTGTGCTGGCTCCGCTGCAGTTCCTGGTGTTCCTGGTAAGTCTGGCACTGGTGCTGCGATTTCTTGCCAACCATGCTGGCGAAGATGCTGCGCTCTGGTCTGTCGTAGTCAAAACCGTCGTGCTGTACGTCATCATGATTACCGGCAGCATCTGGGAACGGGTTGTCTTCGGTCAATATCTGTTTGCGCGCCCTTTTTTCTGGGAAGACGTCGTGAGCATGCTGGTTCTGGCGCTGCACACGGCTTATCTGGCTGCGTGGTGGACGCAAGCGCTGCCGGCGCGCGAACTGCTCTGGCTCGCCCTGGCCGCATATCTCACTTATGTGGTCAATGCTGCACAGTTCGTGCTCAAGCTGCGCGCGGCACGACGTGATGAATCTGTGCGCGCCGTCGCTGCCCCTGAAATGAGCGGTCGCGGGGTAGCCGCATGAGCGACACCGATCCGATCCGCAGCACATCGGCCGCATGCAAGGAGCCCGCGGTCATCCGCGAACGCGGCCAGCACGAAGTCTTCTGCGGCCTGACAGGCATCATCTGGCTGCATCGCAAGATGCAGGATGCGTTCTTTCTTGTCGTCGGCTCACGGACCTGCGCACACCTGCTGCAGTCGGCCGCCGGCGTGATGATCTTCGCGGAGCCAAGGTTTGCCACCGCGATCATCGAAGATCGGGATCTCGCCGGCATCGCCGACGCCAACGACGAACTCGATCGCGTAGTGAACCGGCTGCTGGAACGGCGCCCGGACATCCGCGTGCTATTTCTCGTCGGCTCTTGCCCCTCGGAAGTCATCAAACTCGACCTCGGCCGCGCCGCGCAACGACTTGATGCCCGCCACGCGCGCAAGACACGCGTTCTGGCCTACTCCGGCAGCGGCATCGAGACCACATTTACACAGGGCGAAGACGCATGTCTGGCGGCGCTCGTGCCGGAAATGCCGCACGCGTCCTCGGATGCCAAGCGCCTGCTTGTCGTCGGTAGTCTTGCGGACATTGTCGAAGACCAGTTCAGCAGGCAATTCCAGCAACTTGGCATCGGACAGATCGACTATCTGCCCGGACGACGTGCATCCGAGCTGCCTGCCGTGGGGCCCGGTACGCGCTACCTGCTGGCGCAACCGTTCCTTGCCGAGACGGCACGGCTGCTGGAAGCGCGTGGAGCGCGCCGCATCGCAGCGCCGTTTCCGTTGGGTGAGGAGGGATCAGCACTCTGGTTTGAAGCTGCTGCGCGTGAGTTCGGGGTTCACAGTTCGGTGGCTCGGAACGCACTGCAGGCCGGGAGAGCCCGGGCGCGCGCCGCAGTGGCTCGGCACAAGCCCGCGCTTCAGGGCAAGCGCATCTTCTTCTTTCCGGACTCGCAGCTTGAGATCCCGCTGGCCCGCATGCTCGCCAGGGAGCTTGGCATGCAACTCTGTGAAGTCGGTACGCCATACCTCCACCGGATCCACATGGCCGACGAGCTCACCCTGCTTCCGGAAGGTACGCAGCTGGCCGAAGGCCAGGACGTGGAGCGCCAGCTGGACCGATGCTTTGCCTCCGGCGCGGATCTCGTCGTCTGCGGTCTCGGGCTTGCCAATCCGCTGGAGGCGCGAGGACTCGCGACCAAGTGGTCCATCGAGCTCGTGTTCTCACCCATTCAGGGCTTTGAGCAAGCCGGGGATCTGGCCGAGCTCTTCGCCCGCCCCTTCGTCCGACGTCTCAAGCTGGTCGCGTAGCGGGGCTCAAGCATGCAACTCACACTCTGGACCTACGAAGGACCGACCCACGTCGGCGCGATGCGGGTCGCCACGGCCATGCGTGATGTGCACTACGTTCTGCATGCACCCCAAGGGGACACCTACGCCGATCTGCTATTCACCATGATCGAGCGGCTGCCACGGCGCCCCCCGGTGACCTACACGACCTTCCAGGCACGGGATCTCGGCAAGGACACGGCGCAGCTGTTCAAGCACGCAGCGGCAGAGGCCAATGAGCGCTTCCAGCCAGCCGCGATGCTTGTCGGCGCATCCTGCACTGGCGAACTGATCCAGGACGACCCCGCAGGGCTTGCCGCTGCACTGGGGCTGTCGATCCCGGTTGTGCCACTGGAACTCCCTTCGTACCAGAAGAAGGAGAACTGGGCGGCTGCGGAGACGTTCTATCAGCTGGTTCGTCATCTGGCGCGTGCAGGCTCAACGGGCGATCTGCCCGAAACACCGACGTGCAACATTCTCGGTCCGACGGCCCTCGGCTTCAGGCATCGCGACGATGTCCGCGAGATCGAGAGCCTGCTGCGAAGCATCGGTATTCGAGTCAATGTGATCGCACCACTCGGCGCGTCAGTCGCGGATCTGAGGCGTTTGGGTGAGGCTCACTTCAATGTCGTGCTCTACCCCGAAACGGGTGCGATGGCAGCACAGTGGCTCCAGCGAAATCACAAGCAGCCCTTCACGCGGACAGTACCGATCGGTGTCCGCGCCACGGAGGCGTTTGTGCGCGAGGTAGCGCAGCTCGCGGGGCTGGACGCAGACATCGCACTCCGGCAGGCACAAGCGGCACATCCCGCACGATCCCGTTGGTACAGCCGCTCCGTGGACTCGACCTACCTCACTGGCAAGCGAGTCTTTGTGTTCGGCGACGCGAGCCATGCCGTGGCTGCGGCACGGGTGGCCAGCGAGGAGATGGGATTCAAGGTCGTCGGTCTGGGAACCTACAGCAGGGAGTTTGCCCGCGAAGTGCGCGACGCTGCTGCACAGCACGGCGTTGAGCCCTTAATCACGGATGACTATCTCGAGGTCGAGCAGCAGATCGCCGCCTTGCAGCCCGAATTGGTGCTTGGCACTCAGATGGAACGGCACATTGCCAAGCGCCTCGGCATTCCATGCACGGTGATTTCCGCACCGGTTCACGTTCAGGACTTTCCCGCACGCTACGCCCCTCAAATGGGCTACGAGGGTGCGAATGTGCTTTTCGACACCTGGGTCCACCCACTGATGATGGGCCTGGAGGAGCACCTGCTGCTGATGTTTCGCAGCGACTTCGAATTCAACGACACCGCCCCGGCTTCCCACCTCGGCCATGCAAACGCACAGCGGGAGCCCGAAGGCGCCACCAGCCCGCTCGTACCCGCCACGCGCGAGTCCACCCCTGCCTCGGACCTCGCGGCGGATCCGATTCTGGTCACACAGTGGTCGACCGATGCCGAACGCGAACTGGGCAAGATTCCCTTCTTCGTGCGCGGCAAGGCACGGCGCAACACCGAGCGGTACGCGCAAGAACGCGGCGTGCCTTTGATCACCATCGAGACGCTCTACGATGCCAAAGCCCACTTCAGCCGCTGAGCGCGCACGCGCCGGGCTGCCCGGCGTCCGCGTCGTGATCGTCACGATGGACAGCCACTTGGTCAGCGCGGTGCAGCGCGCACGCAGTCTGCTTTCGCGCCGCCTACCCGGGCTGACGCTCACGATTCACGCCGCGTCCGAGTGGGGCGACAGCCCGGAACAGCTGAAGGCTTGCCTGGACGACATTGCGCGTGGCGACATCGTCATCGCGACCATGCTCTTCATGGAAGACCACTTTCAGCCGGTGCTGGCTGCGCTGCAGGCCCGCCGCGAACACTGTGATGCGATGGTCTGCGCACTCTGTGCATCGGAAGTCATGCGACTGACTCGCATGGGTCGCTTCAGCATGGACCGTGGCATGAGCGGCCCGCTCGCCTTGCTGCGCAAGCTGCGCGGCAAGCCTGACGGTGATCGCAAGCCTCGTTCTGCAGGCGCGCAACAAATGCGCATGCTGCGCCGACTGCCCCAGATCCTGCGCTTCATTCCAGGCACCGCCCAAGACGTGCGGGCCTACTTCATCTGCCTTCAGTACTGGCTGGCAGGTTCGCAGCAGAACGTGGTCAATCTGGTGCATTACCTGGTGGATCGCTACGCCGATGGACCGCGCTACGGATACCGAGGGCTGGCCAAGCCGGAAGCACCAGCCGAGTACCCGGAAGTGGCTCTGTACCACCCGCGGATGCCGGAGCGCTTTTCGGAGTCCATCAGCGCTCTTCCCAAGGTGGCGACCACCGGACAACGCGGCCGGGTGGGTCTGCTACTGATGCGCTCGTATCTGCTTGCCGGCAACACGGCCCACTACGACGGCGTGATCGCAGCGCTTGAGGCGAGGGGTCTTCAGGTGGTGCCGGCGTTCGCCAGCGGTCTCGACGCGCGGCCGGCGATCGAGTCCTACTTCCATGCACCTGGTCAGGCACCCAGTATTGACGCGCTCGTCTCGTTGACCGGCTTCTCGTTGATCGGCGGGCCGGCTTACAACGATGCCAAGACCGCAGAGCAGGTACTCGCTGCGCTGGATGTGCCATATCTCGCAGTCACCCCGGTGGAGTTCCAGAGTCTCGAGCAGTGGGGCGGTTCAGACCGTGGGCTGCTGCCGGTGGAAAGCACCATGATGGTGGCCATTCCGGAGCTCGATGGCTCCACGGGTTCGATGGTGTATGGCGGTCGGCCCGAGGGCGCAGGGCGCAAGTGCACCGGCTGTGAACGTGCATGCAGTTTCGAGAGCAGCGAAGCCGATCACGACATGCAGGTCTGCTCCGAGCGCGCCGATGCGCTTGCCGCGCGGGTGGCGCGGCTTGTCGATCTGCGCCGGTCGCAGCGCGCTGAGCGACGCGTCGCGACGGTGATCTTCAACTTCCCGCCCAATGCCGGCAACACCGGCACGGCGGCCTACCTCGGCGTCTTCGAGTCGCTGTTCAACACGCTCAACGCGCTGAAGCAGGCGGGCTATACCGTTGATGTACCCGAGAGTGTGGACAGCCTGCGGCAACGCGTGATTGACGGGAATGCAGGGCGATATGGCGCGACCGCAAACGTCCATGCCCTGATCCCGGTCGACGATCACGTACGGCGTGAGCGCTGGCTCAAGGATATCGAGGCACAGTGGGGCGCTGCGCCCGGCAGGCAGCAGTCCAACGGGCAGTCCATCTTCGTGCTCGGCGAGCGCTTCGGAAATGTGTTTGTCGGCATTCAGCCTGGGTTTGGATACGAAGGCGACCCGATGCGCCTGCTGTTCGAGCGCGGCTTTGCTCCGACCCATGCCTTCTCGGCGTTCTACCGCTGGATTCGCGAGGACTTTGCAGCCCATGCCGTCCTGCACTTTGGTACACACGGAGCGCTGGAGTTCATGCCAGGCAAGCAGACGGGCCTAACTGCGACATGCTGGCCCGACCGACTGATCGGCGATCTGCCGAACTTCTATCTGTACGCAGCGAACAACCCGTCTGAAGGCGCGATCGCTAAGCGCCGCGCGGCAGCGACTCTGGTGAGCTACCTCACGCCACCGGTGACTCAGGCAGGGCTGTACCGCGACTTGATCGACCTCAAGGCGTCGCTGGATCGATGGCGCTCACTGGGTGAAGACGCCGCCGGTGAGCGCGACGCCCTGGCCGCCTTGATCCAGTCTCAGGCCGCTTTGCTTGAACTGGTGCCCGGCGCCCCGGCGTGGCGCGCGTCCGAACATGGCGCAATCGATGCGCTCACGGATCGTGTACTCGAGCTCGAGTACACGTTGATTCCGCACGGACTGCACGTCGTCGGACGCGTTGCGCCTGAGTCAGAGCGCGATGATCTGCTCGCCGCCTACGCCCAGGGTCAGTGTTCGACACTGGGCAGCGACGCGTGGCGAAACCTGATTCAAAGCGTACGCAGCGCGACCAACCCCACCGGAGTGTCCGCTCGCCTTGCAAACGAAGGGCGACTGGCGCTCGAGGATGCCACAAGGCTGGTGGCTGATCTCGCGAAGATGGACGCGCTGCTGCAAGGCAATCACGAGATCGAAGGCTTGCTGCACGCACTTGACGGTCGCTTTGTTCGGCCCGCGCCGGGCGGCGATCTCCTGCGCTCGGCGGACGTCCTTCCCACAGGACGAAATCTGCATGGATTCGATCCGTTCCGCCTGCCCAGCGCATTTGCCGTACAGGACGGTGCGCGTCAGGCCGAGCGCCTGCTGCAGCGGCATCTGAACGACGGTCATGCGTTTCCGGAATCCGTGGCGATGGTGCTCTGGGGCACCGACAACCTCAAGACCGAAGGCAGTCCGGTCGCGCAGGCCCTTGCACTCATGGGTGCAACACCTCGGTTCGACAGCTACGGGCGCCTGGCAGGTGCCAGCCTGATTCCGCTCGCGCAGCTCGGCCGGCCCCGGATCGACGTGATGATCACGCTGTCCGGCATCTTCCGGGATCTGCTCCCCTTGCAGGTCCGGATGCTGGCCGAAGCCGCGTGGCTGGCTGCTTCAGCCGACGAGCCTGAAGCGCAGAACTTCGTACGCAAGCACGCCCTCGCCTACCAGGCCGAGCATGGCGGTGAACTGGAGACGGCCGCGCTGCGAGTCTTCGGCAATGCCGAAGGCGCGTATGGCGCAAACATCAACATGCTGATCGACAGCAGTGCCTGGGATGGCGAAGACGAGCTCGCCGAGGCCTACACGCGCCGCAAGGGCTTTGCCTATGGCCGTAACGGTCGCCCCGTCAAGCAACCGGTGCTGCTCGACAGCGTGCTGTCCCGGGTGGAACTGGCGTACCAGAACCTGGATTCGATCGAGCTGGGCGTGACCACGATCGACACCTACTTTGACACCCTGGGCGGGGTCAGCCGCGCGGTGCGCCGGGCCAAGCTGAGCGCGGGCATCAGCAGCGGAGAAGCCGCGCCGGTCTACATCGGCGACCAGACCCGCGGCGATGGCGCCGTGCGCACGCTATCTGAACAGGTTGCACTGGAGACCCGCACCAGGATGCTCAACCCCAAGTGGTACGAGGGGATGCTTGAGCACGGCTATGAAGGCGTACGCCAGATCGAGCTGCACATCACCAACACCATGGGTTGGTCTGCCACCACGGGGCAGGTCCAGCCCTGGGTGTATCAGCAGCTGACGCAGACCTTCATGCTTGACCCGGCAATGCGCGAACGACTCGCGCGTCTGAACCCCACCGCCTCGGCCAAGGTTGCGAATCGTCTGCTCGAGGCGTCGGAGCGTCAGTACTGGAAGCCCGAAGCTCATGTACTCGAGGCGCTGCGTCGTGCGGGTGAGGAACTGGAAGACCGAATCGAAGGCGTCTTTGAAGGAAGCACCGCATGACCATGACCCACATCCCCGTGACGGAGATCCAGCGAACGCGTCGCGCCGATGGCGAAGGCAGCGTGCAGGTTCAGCTCGACCCGAGTCTCAAGATTGGCAATGCCAAGGTATTTGCGATCTATGGAAAGGGCGGCATCGGCAAGAGCACGACCTCCAGCAACCTCTCTGTCGCATTCAGCAAGCTGGGCAAGCGTGTGCTGCAGATCGGTTGCGACCCCAAGCATGACTCGACATTCACGCTGACCAAGAAGTTGATGCCCACGGTCATTGACGTGCTGGAGTCCGTCAACTTTCACGCCGAGGAGCTGCGCCCGGAAGACTTCGTCTACGAGGGATACAACGGCGTGATGTGCGTGGAAGCCGGCGGCCCGCCGGCGGGTACCGGCTGCGGTGGGTACGTGGTCGGCCAGACCGTCAAGCTCCTCAAGGAGCACCACCTGCTCGAAGACACGGACGTCGTGATCTTCGACGTGCTCGGCGATGTCGTTTGCGGCGGATTTGCCGCCCCCCTGCAGCACGCGGATCGCGCACTGATCGTGACCGCCAATGATTTCGACTCGATCTTCGCGATGAACCGCATCGTGCAGGCGATCGGTGCGAAGGCCAAGAACTACAACGTCCGGCTCGGGGGCGTGATTGCCAACCGCAGTGCGGCCACGGATCAGATCGACAAGTTCAACGAACGCATCGGCCTGCGCACCATGGCGCGCTTCCCTGATCTCGACGTGATTCGCCGCAGCCGCCTGAAGAAGGCCACCCTCTTCGAGATGGAAGCCTCTCCGGAACTGGAAGCCGTACAGAACGAGTACCTGCGCCTTGCGGCGTCTCTCTGGGTCGGTACCGAGCCGCTCTATGCAGAGCCGATGAAGGATCGCGAGATCTTTGATCTTCTGGGATTCGACTGATCATGCACACGACCTACCAGCAACGCCGCGGCCAGATAGAAACCTATTTCGACCGCACTGCCGCCCAGGCGTGGGAGAGGCTGACGTCCAATGCACCGGTCGGGCGCATCCGACGTACGGTGCGTGCGGGTCGCGACCAGATGCGCGCGACCCTGCTCTCCTGGCTGCCTGCGGACCTGAACGGCATGCGCATCCTGGATGCCGGCTGCGGCACCGGGGCGTTTGCAGTGGAGGCTGCGCGCCGTGGAGCGCGCGTGGTTGCCATCGACCTGTCGCCCACGCTGGTCGCCATTGCTCAGGAACGCATGCCAAGGGATCTCGGCACCGGCAGCATTCAGTTTCTTTCCGGCGACATGCTGAACCCAGGGCTGGGAAGCTTCGACCACGTGGTCGGCATGGACTCGCTGATCCACTACAACGCCGCGGACGCAGTGCGGATCATTCGCTCGCTGGCTGAACGGACAGAGCATTCCATCTGCTTCACATTCGCCCCAAAGACCCCGCTTCTTGCGGTGATGCACTCGGTGGGCAAGCTCTTCCCCAAGGCAGATCGTGCACCATCCATCGAGCCCGTTGGCGAACAGCGTTTGATCCGGTACCTGCGCAGCGAACCGCTGCTGCGGGGCTGGAGCCCAAAGCGCATGGAGCGCATCTCCAGCGGCTTCTACACCAGCCAGGCTCTGGAGCTCGTTCGTCGATGAACAAGACGCGGCGCTTCTCGAATATGTGGCTGCGGATCAGTCCGCGGCTGCTGCCGTTTGCCGATGCGGCAACGGAGGAGTTGCCGCTTGCCCGCTTGCTGCGTCTGTCCCTGTTCCAGGTGTCCGTCGGCATGGCGACCGTACTGCTGATCGGCACGCTCAACCGCGTCATGATCGTCGAGATGGGCATGTCGGCCTGGCTGGTTTCGCTCATGGTCGCCATCCCGCTGGTGTTCGCTCCGTTTCGCGCCATCATCGGCTTCAAGTCCGATACGCATCGCTCCGTACTCGGCTGGCGTCGCGTGCCTTTCATCTGGTTCGGCACGCTGGCGCAGTTCGGCGGGCTGGCCATCATGCCCTTCGCACTCATCATCATGTCGGGTGACACCACCGGGCCCGCCTGGGTTGGCACGGCGGCCGCAGCGCTGGCTTTCCTGCTCACTGGCGCGGGCATGCAGATCACGCAGACTGCGGGTCTGGCGCTGGCCTGCGACCTCGCCCCCAAGGCTGCACGTCCCAGAGTCGTTGCGCTCATGTACGTCATGTTGCTGGTAGGCATGGTGGCCTGCGGGGTGGTGTTCGGTCATCTTCTGGCCAACTTTTCGCAGGTTCGGCTGATCCAGGTGGTGCAGGGCGCAGCAGAGCTCACTCTGTTCCTCAACTTGATTGCCGCATGGAAGCAGGAGCCGCGCGTCCGGGGCCGTGTGTTCACTGAGGCGGAGCTGAGCTTTCGCCAGAGCTGGCAGGTGTTTGCACAGGCCCCCACCGCCATGCGCTTCCTGGTCATGCTCGGCTTGGGTACGGCTGCGTTCAATATGCAGGACATCATCCTCGAACCCTACGGCGGCGAGATTCTCAAGCTGCCCGTCGGCTCGACCACGACCCTCACTGCACTCATGGCCTTTGGCGCGCTGGTTGCCTTTGGGCTTGCGGCGCGGTGGCTGGCGCGGGGCATGGATCCGTACCGCGTGGCGGGCGCTGGCGTGCTGGTTGGGGTGGTGGCGTTTTCTGCAGTGATCTTTGCTGCGCCGACGCAGATGCCCTGGCTGTTCCGGCTGGGTGCGACCCTGATCGGATTCGGTGGCGGCTTGTTCGGCGTGAGCACGCTGACCGCGGCAATGAGTCTTGACGATCGCGGCCTCAATGGCATGGCACTCGGTGCCTGGGGTGCCGTGCAGGCCGCCTGCGCCGGCACGGCCATCGCCGTGGGCGGTGCACTGCGCGATGTTGCATCAACCCTGGCGACACAAGGCGCATTCGGACCGGCTCTGGTCGATCCCGCGACCGGCTACAGCATGGTCTACCACCTTGAAATTGGTTTGTTGTTTGCGACGCTTGTCGCACTCGGTCCGCTCGTTCGCTCCCGGCGTGCGGTCAGATCCACCCCGCAGGACCTCGGCGCAGCCGGGGCCTCGGCCGAGCCACTTGGTACACGACTACAGGCATAGGAGAAAAGTCATGGGAACCGGCGCCATCACGCAGTATGTCGACGTCGCACAGATCGTGCTGTACGTCTTCTGGATCTTCTTCTTCTGGCTCGTGGTCTATCTGACCGTGGAGAGCAAGCGCGAGGGCTTTCCGCTCGAGGCAAGCCATACCGACAAGCGCCTGCTGCCAGGCATCCTGCCGATGCCCAAGCCCAAGACCTATCTGCTGCCGCACGGTGGCAGCGTGACGGTGCCCAATGACAAGGTGTCGCCACAGGTGCTCAAGGCGCAGGAAGTGCAGCCCTGGGGCGGCGCGCCGATCGAGCCGACCGGAAATCCGATGCTCGACGGCGTTGGCCCCGGCGCCTATGCAGACCGCGCTGATGTGCCCGATCAGATGCTTGATGGCAGTCCGAAGATCGTGCCGCTGGCCGCTGCCAAGGGGTTCAGCATCCCCAAGCAGGACCGCAGCCCGATCGGCATGACGGTCTACGGCGCGGACGACGAACCTGCGGGACCCGTAACCGAGATCTGGGTGGATCAGATGGAGATGATGATCCGCTTCCTCGAAGTCACCACCGGCACAGGGGATGCCAAGCGACAGGTGCTGGTGCCGATCAACTTCACACGCATCGGTCGCAACGACATCACGGTGCGCGCCATCCTGGCACGCCACTTTGCGTCCATTCCCGGCATCCGGACCGCGGGCCAGATCACGCTGCTGGAAGAAGAGAAGATCATGGCCTACTTCGGCGGCGGCACCCTGTACGCCACGCCGGACCGCCAGGAGCCCCTGCTGTGAGTGATCTGAACAACGGCCGCGAGTACGAGTTCGAGGCGGAGCACGGGCTGCCGGAGCCCCTGCCCGTCGGAGAGCGCGTGCTCTGGCAAGGCGCTCCAGACTGGAAGCTGCTGGCCGTGCAGCGGTTTCATGTGCGCAAGCTTGCCCTTTACTTCCTGATCATCCTCAGCCTGCGCTTCGGCTTCGCCTACAACGATACCGGCAGCCTGGCCAAGGCAGGCCTCGCGCTGGTCTGGATTACGCCGGCGATCGTGTTCGCCATGGGCATGTGGATCTACATGGCGTGGCTGACGGCGCGCACTACCGTCTACACGATCACCGACAAGCGCGTGGTCATGCGCATCGGCATCGTGCTCACGCTGACGCTGAACCTGCCGCTCAAGCGGATTGCCAGCGCCGATCTGAAGTCCCTGGCCGGCGGCTTTGGCAGCATCCCGCTGCAGCTGGCAGGCACGGACAAGATTGCGTGGTTCCACCTCTGGCCCCACTGCCGCCCGTGGCGCCTTGCACGCCCCGAGCCCATGCTCAGTCATGTGGCCAATGCGCGGCAGGTGGCTGGTGTTCTGGCGCAGGCCTGGGCTGCGGACACCGGGCTGGCCGTCAACCCGCTTGCCACCGAAGCATCGGCCCCCACCAGTGCACACACTCCCGAGAGTACGAGCCTGCCGGATCGAGGACGCCACACTGCCGGTGAGCCAGTGCTCGCAGGCAGCTGATGAATGAATCGCCGCTGAACTGCTGATCATGAGCACACACGCCACCTCACCTGCCTCAACGCGCCACCACGACGAGATCGTCGTTCCCCGCGGACCGCTGATCGCCATCACCCTGCTGCTCATTCTGAGCGTGCTGAGCGTGGCCGCCGTTCGCTTGTCCGGTCTGGAGATTCGCGAAGCGGATGCGCCCGCAGTCAAGGTGCGGACCTTGCGCTTTGAAGATCGCCCTGATGGTGCTGTGGCTGTGCTTGATGCGAGCAACGGCCGCGTGATTGATCAGCTCTATGGCGAGCAGGGCTTTGTACGCGGCGTGATGCGCGGTCTGGCGCGCGAGCGCAAGCGGCGCGGCGTGGACAGCGGCCCTGCGTTCGAGTTGATCGCGCGCGCAGACGGGCGCCTGACGCTCTCTGACCCGGCGACGGGGCAGCGCATCGATCTTGAATCCTTCGGGCCCAACGCACGCGAGTTTGCACGCCTGCTTGATGCCCCCACCCAGGACCCCGCGCCCAAAGCCGGTGCGGGCCTGCCCCCCCGATCCTGAGGAGATCCAGCATGAGTGCCGTGACCGAGATCACCAGTTCAGAACAGGCAACCGCCAAGGCCCTGAACGAAACCCTGCTGACGCCGCGCTTCTACACCACCGACTACGACGCAATGGATCGGCTGAATGTCGAGCCCGTGCGCGCCGAGTGGGACGCCATGATGGCTGAGTACGAGGGCGACAACAACCACGATCACTTCCAGCGGTCCGCAGACTTCAAGGACGAAATCAAGACCCTGCCGCCCGAACTCCACAAGGAGTTCATC
The DNA here is from genome assembly GCF_047549485.1 of Piscinibacterium candidicorallinum. Taxonomy (GTDB): domain Bacteria; phylum Pseudomonadota; class Gammaproteobacteria; order Burkholderiales; family Burkholderiaceae_C; genus Piscinibacterium; species Piscinibacterium candidicorallinum. Next base: position 2,973,353 of record NZ_CP180191.1, read on the forward strand.
GACTTCATGGTCAGCTCCGTCACCTCGGAGTTCTCCGGCTGCGTGCTTTACAACGAGATCAAGAAGCACGTGAACAACCCGGACATCAAGCAGCTGATGGAGTACATGGCACGTGACGAATCACGCCACGCCGGCTTCATCAACAGCGCCCTGAAGGACTACGGCCTGGGCGTGGATCTGGGCGGCCTGAAGCGCACCAAGAAATACACCTACTTCAAGCCCAAGTACATCTTCTATGCCGTATACCTGTCCGAGAAGATCGGCTACGCGCGTTACATCACCATCTACCGCCAGCTCGAGCGTCATCCGGAGCTGCGCTTTCACCCGATCTTTCGCTGGTTCGAGCGCTGGTGCAATGACGAGTTCCGCCACGGCGAGTCCTTCGCGTTGATCCTGCGCGCCAACCCGCACCTGCTGCGCGGGCTGAACACCTACTGGATCCGCTTCTTCCTGCTGGCCGTATACGCCACCATGTACGTGCGCGACCACATGCGGCCGATGTTGCATGAAGCCATGGGCTTCAACCCGACCGAGTACGACTTCGAGGTCTTCCGTATCACCTCGGAGATCTCCAAGCAGGTGTTTCCGCTGGTACTGGACACTGACAACCCGTCCTTCCGGGATGGGCTTGCGCGCATGGCGCGCTACTCGAGCTACGCGGAAGCCGGCAAGCAGGAAGGCGGCATCTCCGGCGCGCTCAAGCGTGGCTTCTGGTCAGCCGCTGCCGCGGGCCAGTTCGTGCGTCTGTATTTCGTACCGACGAAACCCAACGCGCTGCCCAGCAAGATCCGGCTCGCCCCGGCGTGGTGAGCGCGGGCGCCGTGGCTGAATCGCGCAAGCGGAGCTGAGGTGTCAGCCTTTGTGTTTCCCGTGCTGTTCACACTGTTTGTGTGGTGGTTCAGCACGGGCGCGATTCTCTACCTGACCGGCCTGCCCCGCTGGACCTTCAAGTGGAGCATGGCTGGCGCAACTGGGCTGCTCGTCGCGGCGCTGTGGGGCTTGGCCGCGACACGAAACCTCACAAGCGTTGCAGGCGCGTATTGCGCCTTCACCTGTGCAGTGCTCGTATGGGCCTGGCAGGAAGTGGCTTTCCTGCTCGGCTATGTAACAGGGCCCCGCCGCGTGCCGGCGGCACACGGTGCGCGCGGCTTGAAGCTGTTCTGGCAGGCGCTGCAGACCCTGCTGCACCATGAGGCGGCCTTGATTGTTCTGGCCGTGGCCGTGTGGCTGTGTGCCGGCACCGGCAGCAACGCGGTGGGGTGGTGGACCTACCTCATCCTCTGGACCATGCGTGCGAGTGCAAAGCTCAATGTGTTCCTGGGCGTACGCAACCTCAACGAGGACTTCCTGCCCGCCCATCTGAAGTACCTGCAGACCTACTTCGTGCGCCGGCCGATGAATCTGCTCTTTCCCTTTGCGGTGAGTGCATCCACCGCGGTGGCCACGGTGCTGTGGGCCGCAGCGGCGGCAGACGGCGCGTCGGCCTTCACCGTCGCCGGCCTGACCTTCGCAGCCGGCTTGCTGAGTCTGGCGGTGCTGGAGCACTGGTTCCTGGTCTTGCCTTTGCCCGCAGAGGCGCTGTGGCGCTGGGGCCTGAGCTCACGCGAACCCACTGGGCTCAGCACAGACCTGCCAGCGCTGCCCGCACAACCGGTGTCGGTGCCGCCAGTTCGGCACTAGTTTGGAGGCGTGCGCAGGCCAAGCGCCTGATGTTGCTGCACGCGCCCACCCAAGGAGTCCAGGCGCCACCGCTGTTGTCGCATGACGGGCCAAGTTGGGTTGAGTCTCCGATCAAGCGAACACCCTTCGCGCTGGAAGCCTTCCCGCGCCGGGGACTGGCGCATGAGACGAGCCCTTGAGGCTGATCCATACCGCGCCTCCGCTTGCCTGATGCGGCTCTCGAGGCACTTTGGGCTGGAGAAGCGCATGAAACAGACTTCCGGCACTTCTGCATGAGACTAGACCCCGTATTCATGCGCTTCTTCGGGCAAAAATGGCTGGAAAGCCGCACCAGACAAGCGGAAAGCCGCTTGAGTGCCGATGGCATGCGGGCGGTTTGCACTGTCCGCGAGGCATGCAAGCGGCGCGCCCACATCCGTTTTGCCGCTCGCAAAAGCAAAAGCGCGACATCGATGAATTGATGCCGCGCCTTGCTTGGGGGAGAGGCAACGGTGGACCGCTGCGCCGGAGGTAGACCTGACTCGCACGGATCGCTGCCGTGCGAGCACCTAGATTCGGACCAAGCGCCGCGCCTGCGGCACCCGGCCCTTACTTCACGTTCACTTCAACCCTGCGCGCCTTGGGATCTTCGCCCGCAAGGTTGGCTTCGGTCTGTACCGGCTTCTCCAGCACGATGCGGCTCTCTGCGATGCCTGCCGTCTTGAGTGCATCGCGCACAGCGAAGGCGCGCTGCTTGGCCAACTCCTGATTCTGCTCCAGCGACCCGCTGGCCGAGTGGTAGCCGGAGATGATCGCCTTGGTCTTGGCGTTGGCCTTGAGGTTCGCCAGCAGAATCTCCATCGTCTTGACCGTCTCGCCAGACAGGTTGGACGCGCCGACGCTGAAGTAGATCACCGCCTGCTCCGCAGTCGCCGTAGCCGGTGGCACGCTGGGCACCAGCATTGCAGCACTGAGCTTGGACTGAAGCTCCGGGTACGCACTGACCATCTGGGCTCCGTAGAGGGGCTTGTAGGCCCCCTGGTGGCAGGTGGTGCAGTTGACCTTGGCCACATCGCCCGTCGGACCCAGACGCCCTGCCGGGAAGACGGTGGTCAGAGGCTCAAGGTAGTCGGTGTTGATGTCGCGCACCATGCGGATGCCGTGCCAGGCGGTGGAACGCTGCGGCGGGCTGCTTGCCCATTCGCCGAACGCCTGGGCGTTGTGGCAATAGGTGCAGTTCACGCCGAGGCTCTTGCTCATGTGCATCATCAGACCGTAGGTGAACTCGGCCTGCTTGGTGGACTGACGATTGCCGGTGGGCAGCGCGGTCGTACCGTTGACCCGAATCTCCTTGTCCTTGAGCAGGTAGGGCGTGAAGGGGTCGTAGGGCAGCGAGCTCAGACCAACCGTGGTGGCTGGCGTGTTCTGCCCGGCCTTGTCGCCCAGCAGACGCGTGGCCTGGGCCTGCGGCAGCGGTGCGAACCACACCTGTTGCGGCACGTTGTTGCCGCGGTGGCAGGTGTAGCAAGTGACGCCCGTGTTGGCCACGTGGGTCTTCCAGTCACCGTTGATGTGCTGCGTCATCTCGATCATCTTGCGCGCGACGACCTTGGTGTACAGCGTGTCGTCCGCGAAGTTCGCACCGGCGTGGCAGTAGGTACAGCCCTGTTCAGGCGCGACCCAGTTCGTGATCGAGACCATCAGGCGGGTGAACTCACCCACGCTCAGGTTCTTGAGAACCTTGACGTTCTGGTAGACCTCACCGGCCTTGGGGCCTTCTGCCGGCACCTGTGGCGACGCCTCGGGCGGAATGTTCTGCGGTACCTGCGCGGCTACGGTGCGTGGGTTGTAGACCTGCACCATGGCTGTGCCGCGCGGCCCGTTCTGCACCGAGGTCACCGGCGGCCGCTCGCAGCCGGCGAGCAGCGCAGTGCCCAGCACCAGGGCGGACAGCGCAATCGTTCTGTAGCGAAGGCTGATCATGGCTTGGCTCCCGGCAGGGTGGTGGGCAGGGTGGCAGGGTCTGCAACGGTGGGCCAGCTCGTTGTGTAGGCCGGTGCGACACCATGCTTGACTGCCCAGAGATACCAGTTGTCCACGACGGTGCCGGTCAGCAGGATGCCGATGCCTCCCGTGAGCGGGCAGAGCACCGCAAACCACCAGGCCCAGCGGTGGATGGACTCCATCGTGGCGTTGAAACCCATGGTCCAGCGCCAGAACAGAGCGGCGCGTTCGCTGGCCGTACCGCGATCGGTGATCTGTTCGATCTCGCGCTCACCGCCGAAGCGGCTCACCGCAAGGATCGTCGCTCCGTGCATCGCGAACAGCAACGCCGATCCATACAGGAACGCGATGCTCAGCATGTGGAAGGGGTTGTAGAACAGGTTGCCGTAGCGCAATGAGAAGGCCGCGGTCCAGTCCAGGTGCGGGAAGATGCCGAAGGGCACCGCCTCACCCCAGCTGCCCATGAGCAGCGGGCGGATGAAGCCCAGCACCAGGTACAGCCAGATGGCTGCCGCAAAGGCCCAGGCCACGTGCGTGCCCATGCCCAGAGCCCTGGCGCGGCGGTACATGCGCACCCACCACAGCAGCAGAGACGCCGTGATGAAGAAGCCGGCGATCAACCACCAGCCGCCCTGATTGAGGGGCGGCAACCGCAAGCCGTACGCAGGCGGCGGCGGCTCAAGCGACAGCCAGAACAGCTGCTTGATGAACTGGATCGGATCCATGTTGACCGAGGCCAGCATGTTCCAGCCGATGATCTGGAAACCCACCAGGAAGCAGAACACCGAGGCGATGCCCAGACCGCCCAGGTAGATCGGCCCGATCTGCGCGTTGCCGATCCGACCGAATAGGTGGACCAGGGTGGCACCAAAGATGCGCTCGTTGTTGTCTCGCTCGGTGGGCAGCGGCGCACCGTGCCCGATCGGTCCGAAGACCTGGACCTGCGTGAAGATGTTCTGGTACTCAGCCATGTTCTTTTCTCCTCAGCAAGGTTCCGTGCTAGCGCCAGATCGGCAGGGCCAGCCACCAGCCCCACCACTCGGGCCACCCGCGCGTCCAGAACGGTCCGCTGATGACGATGCAGACCGCACTCCAGAACCCGCTAGACAAGGCGAGAAACAGGCCCAGCCGGTGAATGCCCAGGGTGCCGATCGAGTAGCCGATGCTGTCGCGGAAGAAGGTGTCCTCATGCTCCGGGGTCTTCACCAGCTCGCCCTTCTTGGGGTTGGTCGAAGACAGCACCAGCGCGCCGTGCAGTGAGAGCGCAAACGTGGTGGCAAAGAAGAAGCTCACCGCGATCATGTGCGCGGGGTTGTAGTGAAAGTGCAGGTACTGGTAGCCCGTGTTCGAGACCCAGTCGAGGTGGCTCAGGATGCCGTACGGGAATCCGTGCCCCCAGGCGCCCATCAGCACCGGACGGATCACCACCAGGGTCACGTAGGCAAAGATCGCCATGGAGAATGCAAAGGGCACATGCAGGCCCATGCCCAGCTTTCGGCAGATCTCCACCTCACGCAGCGCCCAGGAGCCAAAGGCACCGATCGCGCACACCGTGATGAGCTGCCAGAGGCCGCCCTCCATCAGCGGCGCAAGGCGCAAGCCGTATTTCAGGTCGGGCGGCGCGATGTTGATCTGCCAGACATTCCATGTGGGCCCCTGCGAGGCACCCCAGAGAATGAGCACCGTGCCCAGCACGGCAAAGAAGATCGTGGTGACGCCAAAGAACCCGACATAGAACGGTCCGACCCAGAAGTCGAACAGATCGCCGCCGATCAGGGTGCCGCCGCGTACTCGGTACTTCCTCTCAAAGTTGAGCATTGCCATGATTCTGTCCCCACATTGCGCGCGAACCCTGCGGTTCGTCCCCGTGTGCACGGTCAAGCTGACCTGCGCGCGGCTGGTACGTCTACGGCGGTGAAGCCTTCAGAAAATTGCGGCCGTCCAGGGTGAAGGCCTCGTCGGGCTGAACAGACCTGCCGGTCTGCCCAGCCCGAAGACCCTGCGACCAGTCCTTACTGCTTGGGCGCCGGCATCGGCGCGTTTTGCGCCGATGTGCTCGGGGCCTTCTTCGGGCCGTCGAGCCAGTTGAAGCGATCCGTGCTCAGGAGAATGAGGTGGATCATTGCGGCCAGGCCGAACAGGAACACGCCCTGTGCAACCATGGCTCTGAGTGGGTCGTACAAACGCCAAATTCGCCACATGGTGAGACTCTCCTTATTGAAGGTAGGACATGAAGGAATAGACCGCTGCCCTCACGTCATCGATCAACGACTTTTCGCCCTCTGCACCCGGTAACCAGGGTCGCCACTTCCACGTGAGAATCTGGGCGATGAGGGCAATCGCCAGAAGCACCACAAAGCTCGCCAAAAAGATGCCGTTGAACGACACGGAGTCGTTCTTCATCATCTCTTGCAGCGTGTCATTGCTTGGTTGGGACATGACAAACCTCTAGTCAGGTGGGAATTGCCTTAGTGGAACCAGGGACGCCAGATCCACACGAGAAAGTGTGCGACGACAGCGACGGCGGTAAAGCCGACGAAGCCTTGCACCCAATACTTGTGGAACTCCTGAGCTTCCTCGTCGGTAAGGCCGGAAATCGAGCCTTTTCTGTCACTCATAGGAATTGCTCCTTCAAGCTGGCCTATCGGCCGTTACCGCGCAATGCCCGCGTGGCTTAGGCAGCCGTGCCCCGAGGGGTCCGACATTCGGTGCGCCCGGCAAGCTGCCGGGCAATGAGAATGAGTTGGCGCTGGAGACCTTCATGCCGGGGCCCCCGAACGCAATGCGGCGCGTGCAGCCTTCACACGGGCGGCGGTGATCAGTGCTTCTCCGGCGGTGCGCGCGTCCTGCTCAGCGCGGTCGCGCAACTTCTTCGCTGCAGAGATCTGGACCAACACGGGCTCGGCGCGCACGAATTCATCGAGCAACTGCTGCGCTTCGCTCTCCCACAGGCGCGGCGCGTCCGCAGCGTCCGCGCGTGCCGGTGTGGCATCCACACGATCCATGTCCGTACCCAAGGGCAGGATGTGGAACAGCGCATCGAACAGCGCGTTGCAGAACTCCTGCACGAGATACGTAGCGCCCGCGTAGCCCATGAAAGGCGTGCCGGTGTGCCTGCGAATCACCGCGCCCGGGAACGACGCCGGGATATAGGCCGCGCGCCCACCGATCTCGGCGAGATACATGCGCTCGTTGTAGGAGCCGAACAGCACCAGCGGCGGCCGCTCCTGCACCATGGCACGGACTGCGGCGTTGTCAGTCTTCTGGCCGGGGATGCGCGCCACTGCGAAGTTGCAGGGCAGCCCCATCTCGTCTTCCAGGAAGTGACGGATGCCGCGCGAGTAGGTCTCGTTCGCCACAACACCAAAGCTCGCCGTGCCGAAGAAATCCTGCGTGACTGAACGCCACAGGTCCCACACGGGCTTGATCGTGGTGTGCTTCTCGCGCTCGATGAAGGGCTCAGGGTCCAGACCCAGCAGCTCGCCCAGCTTGCGCAGGAAGCGTGTGGTCGAGTGCAGCCCGATCGGCGCCTGCAGGTAGGGGCGATCGAGCGCCTCGCAAAGCATGCGGCCGAACTCGCGGTACATGCAGATGTTCACATCCGCTTCGACCAGACGGGATACATCGGCCAGATGGCTGCCGAGCGGAAAGACCATGTTCACTTCAGCGCCGATGCCTTGCACCAGGCGGCGGATCTCGGCGAGATCACTTGGCGAATTGAAGACGCCATAGCTCGGCCCGATGATGTTCACGCGGGGCCGCTCACCCTGCTTGCGTACGCGCTCAGGCACCTTGCGCAGGCCGTACTCGGACCACAGCCAGTACATCGCCCGGTTGGCACACTGCCACTGGTCTTCATCGATAGTGCGCGGCAGGAAGCGCTGGATGTTGGTGCCTTCCGGCGTGACACCGCCGCCGATCATCTCGGCGATCGATCCGGTCACAACCACGGCGGGCAGGTCGGGGTCCAGCGTCGCATGGGCGCGCTTCATCGCGCCTTCGGTGCCTTCGCGGCCGAGCTGCTCTTCGGCCAGCCCGGTCACCACGATCGGCAGCTCGTGCGGCGGCAGCGCGTCGGTGTAGTGCAGCACGCTGGTCACGGGCAGGTTCTCGCAACCCACCGGGCCGTCAATGACGACCTGCAGGCCCTTGATGGCCGTGAACACGTAGACGGCGCCCCAGTAGCCACCGGCGCGGTCATGATCGAGGACGAGGCTCATGCGCGGCCCTCCACCCGACACAAAGTCACATTCGGCATCAGATCATCTCCTCCGCCTTGCGCTTCTTCTGCAGCTTGATCACATGCCGCCGCGTGTGCTCGCGGAAGTCCGGCCTGTCTTGCGGCACGCCTTCCCATACGCCAGACGCAAAGCCCGCGCCGGTCTCGCCGAAGAAGGCCTTCATCTCGTCGAAACGGCCCTTGTTGGCGATTGCTGCGTTGATCACCTGGGCCAGTGAACCTGCCCCCGCCGGGCCCATCAACGGGCGCGCAGAAATGAGGTTCGTGAAGTACAGCGCGGGAATGGTGGCCTGCTTGGCGGCCTGCACTACCGGCGTGGTGCCGATAGCGAGGTCCGGCTTGAACTCGGCCATCGCAGCAAGGTCCTGCTCCAGCGAGGCACGGAACTGCACGTGTACGCCGCGCGCGGTCAGCCAGTCCAGATCTGCCTGGCTGAAAGCCGTCTTGGGGCAGGCGCTGCCCACGTAGCGCAGGTCGGCTCCGCTTTCCACGAGCAGGCGCCCGACCAGCAGCTCGGAGCCTTCGTAGCCCGAGAGCGTGATGCGGCCCTTGATCGGCGTCTTGCTCAATGCACCCTTGATCGCGGGCAGCCACTGGTTCTTGGCCGCGTCAATCCTGTCCTGCGCCACACCCGCCGCCATGCCGATAGCCTGCAGCCAGGATTCAGTGCCCTCGTAGCCCACAGGCGCGGACCCGACCACGGGGCGGCCCGCAGCCTCGAACTCGCGGATGCTGGCGGTGTAGAAGGGATGGATCGCAGCCACGGCGGCGCAGTCCAGCGCGGCATAGAGTTCGCGCCACTCGCGGGTGGGCACGACAGGTCCTGCGGCCAGACCCATAGGCGCCAGCAGCATGCCAACGCCGACCGGATCAGCCGGGAACATCTCGCCCAGCAGAGCGATAGTCGGCTTGTCGCTGCGGCCAGCGCGCGGCGCCTGCACCGGCCCGGCCAGCACTTCCTGCCGTGCGTAGCGCAGCATGGCGCCAGCCAGCACATCCTTGGCCTCGGCGTGGGTCGGTACACCGAAGCCCGGCACGTCGATGCCAATGATCCGCACACCGTTGATCTCGCGCGGCAGCAGCTGCAGCGGCACGCCGCTGGCGGTGGGCACGCAGAGATTGATGATGACGATCGCGTCGTACTTGGCCGGGTCCGCTTCCTGATGCACCGCGTCCCGGATGTCTTCGAACAGCTTGCCTGTGACGAGCGTCTCGGAGTTGAAGGGCACGTAGCCCACGCTGCGCCGCGCACCGTAGAAGTGAGAAGTGAAGGTCAGGCCGTATACGCAGCAGGCGGAGCCGGACAGGATGGTGGCCGTGCGGCGCATACGCAGACCCACACGCAGCGAGCCGAAGGCCGGGCACATGCTCTGCGGCTGGTCGTGCGGTCCGGCCTGCGGCGCCAGTGGGTAGTCCTTGGCGTAGCGCTGCAGCACCTCGGTCTTGCCGGCTTGCTGGGCGGCTTCGCGCATGGCGTCGCGCCCGGCATGGCAACCCATGCCGTCAGCCTTGAGGGCTTCGGGGTTGGGGACGGCGGGGTTCTGTTCGGCCATGGATGGGTCGTGCTCTCAGGCGGCGTCGTAGATGACTTCGAGCGTGGGCTTGACCACGTCTTCGCGGCCGAGCATGTCCTTGACGGTCGCAGGCTCAAGCACCACATCACGCCCGACCGCGTCGCTTGCGAACAGGCCCAGCAGTTCGTCCTGAGTCTGCGGCTTGGGGCGCACAGGCGGCGCAAGCGCCACATTCAGTGCGAGTTCCTCGAACAGCGGGCCCCACTGACCACCGGGCTTGCCGATGATGTCGTAGGACGCACTCTTGCGGCGGATGTCCTCGTGCGCAGGGATCGAGGCCAGTACCGGGATGCCGGCGTTCTGCGCGAAGGCCTGCGCCTGGCCGGTGCCGTCGTCCTTGTTGATGACCATGCCCGCCACGCCGACGTTGCCGCCCAGCTTGCGGAAGTACTCCACCGCGCTGCACACGTTGTTGGCTACGTACAGGCTCTGCAGGTCATTGCTGCCGACCACGATCACCTTCTGGCACATGTCGCGCGCGATCGGCAGACCGAAGCCGCCGCAGACGACGTCGCCCAGGAAGTCGAGCAGCACGTAGTCGAAGCCCCAGTCGTGGAAGCCCAGTTTCTCGAGGGTCTCGAAGCCGTGGATGATCCCGCGCCCGCCACAGCCCCGCCCGACTTCAGGGCCACCTAGTTCCATGGCAAAGACGCCGTCGCGCTTGAAGCAGACGTCACCGATGCTGACGCTTTCGCCGGCCAACTTCTTCTTGCTGCTGGTCTCGATGATGGTCGGACAGGCCTTGCCGCCGAACAGCAGGCTGGTGGTGTCGCTCTTGGGATCGCAGCCGATCAGCAGCACCTTCTTGCCCTGCTGGGCCATCATGTAGCTCAGGTTGGCCAGGGTGAAGCTCTTGCCGATACCGCCCTTGCCGTAGATCGCGATGATCTGCGTTTCCTTGGTCACCGGGCCGGTAGAGGGCGCATCCGGCTCGACCGCAGCTTCGGCACGCAGGCGCTCCATCTGCATGAACTGCACAGGGGCGATCACGCCGCTCGGGTTGCTCATGACAGTGCTCTCCAGTCCAGAATCATCTTCAGGCACGCGGCGTCGCTGAACGCGGTGCGATAGGCCTCTTCCGCGCGCTGCGGCTCGGAGCGGTGCGTGATCAAGCCGGTCAGGTCCAGGCGGCCGGTACGCACCAGGCCGGTCACGGCCTGCAGGTCGGCGGGCTGCCACTGAGCAGCGATGCGCAGGCGCGCCTCGCGCATGAACGCTGGTGCAAAGTTGAAGCTCACCGATCCGGCATAGAACCCCGCGAGCACGACCTCGCCACCAGGCGCGAGCCGCGCGATCAGCGTGTCGATCAGGTCAGCGTCGCCACTGACATCGACGATGCAGTGGTAATCACGGCGCGTGTCCTCATCGGGGTGAATGACGCGGTAGCCCGCGGCGCCGCTCTGGCGCACGGGGTTGGTTTCCCACACGGTCGGCTGCGCGCCGGAGAGCATGGCCAAGCGCGCGATCAGGCGGCCCAGCACACCATGGCCGACGATCAGCTCGGGCTGTGCGCCCTGCCCTGTCACGATCGCATGGTGCGCGGTGGCGGCCAGCGCAAGCAGCACGCCGTGCTCGCCAAGCTGCTCGGGGATCTCGATCACGCGCGCACCGGGTACGACGACACGCGCTGCGCTGCCGCCGAAGAGACCGCGCACTTCGCCGAAGCACTTGGCTCCCGGCACGAATACAAGGTCGCCGCTGCGCAGGCCGGACTTCGCGCCAGCCCCTGCCACACGCCCAACGGACTCATAGCCGGGAACGAGCGGATAGCCCATGCCGGGGAAGGCGGGCATGCGGCCCGTCCAGAGCAGGCGTTCGGTGCCGGTGCTGATGCCCGACCACATCATGTCCACGACGACATCAGCCTCGGTGGGCGCACTCAGGGACACCGGTGTCAAGCTGACCCGTTCCGGTTGTTCCATGACCACTGCGACCGTGTTCACACCCGCGCTCCTTGCATGGATGCGTGGGCAGCGCCCCGCTCTCCGTGCGCACTGCAGTGCCAAGTCAACATGGCTTGACGCGACTGCAGTGTTCTAAGTGTCATCTTATGATTACCAAATACAGTGTCAAGCAAAACTTACACAAGCACTCAGGTTTTGTCGTGGACAGTGGCCAAGATCACGGCGGTGTGCAGCGGCATGTCGGTGTGCAGCTTGCGAACGCCCGTGAAACCGGCCTGGGTGAGCAGGCTCGCCATGGCATCGAATGTGCGCGCGCGGCCGCGGCCCATGGCGAGCAGATAGACGCCGAAGTACGCGTCGCCCATGCGCTCTGCGCCCGGCGTGCCGGAGAGTGGCTCGGCCAGCAGCAGCGTGCCGCCGGCCGGCAGCGCACGATGCACGGCGCGCAGGATGTGCATGGCGCGTTCGTCAGGGTGGTCAAAGATCACACGGACCAGGGTGGCGATGTCGGCGCCGCGCGGCAGTTCATCGTCGAGAAAGCTGCCCCCGCAGGTCGCGATCCGGCCGCCCAGCCCGTGCAGTTCGTTCTGGACACGCGCCCGGGCCGCCACGGCAGGCAGGTCGAACAGCGTCAGATCAAGCTTCGGGTAGCGCGCCGCAACCGCGCGGACAAAGCGCCCCTCGCCACCGCCCACATCGAGAAGGCGGCGATGCTGGCCGAGGTCATAGACGCTGAAGATCTCGTCAGTGACGAGCGGCTGCGAGGCCGACATCAGCGCGGAGTAGGCCGCCACCCGCTCGGCATCCAGTGCCGCGGGCTGGCCCGGGTTGGCGGCTGCATAGGGCCAGTAGCGCGCCAGGTCACCCTCGCCCCGCTCGCCGCGAAACAGACGCACGGGGTCGGACAGATCGGCGTACAGGGCCACGTGGTGCTCGACCATCGTGCCGACAGCCTCATTGCCCACCATGGGCGCGCCAAGCTCGCCCAGGCCGATGCGTCCGCCGCTGCGCCGCTCGAACAGGCGCAGGGCCACGGCAGCATCCACCAGACGGCGCGCACCGTCCAGCGGCAGACCGGTGCGCGCAGCGATCTGCTCCAGGGTCAGGGGAGATTCAATCAGCAGATCAAAGAGCTTGAGCTGCACGCAGGCCAGCAACACCTGCGAGTACACAAAGCCGGCGACGAGATCGAACAGATCGCGGCTCTTGCGCCTTGCGATGAAGCGCGTGAACGGGTTGGACGCCACCGCACGCTGAAACGAGCGCTTGGCCACCGTGCGGTCGCGCAGCGCGAGCAGGCGGTCCATCCAGCTCGCGGGTGCGGCCGCGCTGGCTGTCGCAGCAGTGCCGTGAGCCATTCCGTTGTGCGTGTCTTCAGAGGCCATGGCGCTGCGCCTCCGCAGCTTGCGCGCAGCCCGGAGGCTGCGTCGCGGAGATCCAACGGCGATGAGCGATCGCCTTCAGGCAAGGGTTCACGCAAGCACCACCGGGCGACGCACCACACCCGCCGTGGTTGTCATGGACAGGGGCACGAGGCGCTCGCTTTCCATCTGCACCAGTTGCCGCAGCTGCGGGGCACCCGCACAGGGCGGGATGGACGCGATCGCCTGGGCCACCAGGCGATCGAAGTGCTCCACCGCGCCGCCCAAGCCGAGCTCAGCCGCGGCACTGGGGCGCCCGTGCGTGGCGTCCTGTCCGATCGGTTTGCCGAGCATCTTCGGATCGGCAATCACGTCGCGGATGTCATCGGCCACCTGGTAGGCCTCGCCCAGCCAGTCGCCCAGATAGGCCCAGGGCTCGGCGCGGGCACCGGCAGCCAGTGCGCCGGCGCGCGTGGCGGCCGTGAACAGCGCGCCGGTCTTGGCGCGCTGGTACTCCGCGAGCGAAACACGCGGCTCGCACTCCCAGGCCTGCCCCGCGACGATGCCGGTGGGCATGCCCACACCCTGCACCACGGTGCCGAGCACCGGCGCGACGCGCTCGCAATGCTGCGCGCCGCTTGTGGCGAACTGCTGAAAGGCCATCACGATCAGCGCGTCGCCTGCGAGTACCGCAAGGCGCTCGCCGTACGCCGCCTGCACTGAGGGCTGGCCGCGCCGTGTGGCCGCGTTGTCAAAGCAGGGCAGATCGTCATGCACGAGCGAGGCGCAGTGCAGCAACTCGATCGCGGCGGCCGCCGCCATGGTCAGGCGCGGGTCGTCGTTGCCGCAGGCCATCGACACGGCCATGCACAGCTGAGGGCGAATGCGCGCGCCGCCCGGAAACACCGCATGGCGCACGGCGGCAGCCAGGCGCGGCGGGCAACCCTGTGCCTCAGACGTGGTGACTGCAGACTCGAGAGCCTGCTCGATGAGCGCCTTGGATCGCATGCGAACTCCTCGCCATCGGCGGAGACTGCGTCACCCGTGTCACGCGTTCATGTCACCCGTCAATGTAAGTTGTTATAGACAGTTCGCAGAGTAGCGTCAATCGAGGTTGACAGACTGGGCGTCCCGGCGGCCTCGGCCGGGCCTGCGACGCAAGCGAGACTTGCGCGGCCGATGCACCGCCGAGAGTCTGAATTTGGCTGATAGTGATTGATTGATGAGGCTGATAAGGATGGATATTCGGGCTTCAGAGAGCCTGAACACCCCGAGATCCGCACGCTGCATGCGGAAAGCCGCCACCAGCCTCCAGGATGCAGGTTGGCTGAAATCAGCGGATCAGCATGGCCGAAAAGGCGCTATATGAAGCGCCGGTTGAACCGCGATGTGAAGCGCGTGGCTAGCCGGTGAGATCCTGCCGCCGCACGAACTTGCGCGTCTCCAGCTGCTCGACGATATCGAGCATGCGCAGGGCGCGCGTGCGCAAGCGCCACCAGGGCACCAGACTCGTGCGCAGGTGCAGGTAGCGGTGCTGGCGCGGCGGCACGGCATCGAGCAGGAAGGCGGTCTGCGCCGCCGCCGGGCTCACGCTCGCCAGCTGCGCCGCCAGGCCGGACACCCAGGCGTTGCCCAGCACCTGCAGCTTGCGCCGCCCGGAGACGACGGCCCGCACGCTCACGGAGTCATAGCGGTTGCGGGCCACTTGCCGGCCAATCTCCGCGTACAGGCGGCTCGCGGCCAGCACGCCCACCTGACAGCCCCGCGGCAGCGCGCGGATGCCCGCATCACCCCGCGCATAGAGCTCATCGGCCAGACGCAGCAGGCGCTGCACCACGCTGCCGATGCGCGCATCGAACTGCGGCTGCGCCAGCCAGGCCTCGGGGTCGATGCCCTGCTCGCGCAGCCAGTCCAGCGGCAGGTACAGACGCCCGGCGCGGGCGTCCTCGCCCACGTCGCGCGCGATGTTCGAGAGTTGCATGGCCACGCCCAGATCGCAGGCGGCCTGCAGGGTCGGGCGGTCGCGCACGCCCATCAGCACGGCCATCATCGCGCCCACCGCGCCCGCCACGCGCGCGGAGTAGGCCATCACGCCGTCCACGTCGGCATAGCGGCGGCGCTGCGCGTCCCACTCAAAGCCCTCGATCAGCGCGTCCAGCAGGCCGCGGGGCAGCTCGTGGCGGCGCGCCACCACAGCCAGCGCGCGGTCTGCGGGGATGTCCTGGGGCTGGCCGGCATAGATGCCGTCCAGACGCGCGCGCAGCTGGGCGACGGCCTGCTCGGGCGCCCCGCCGAGATCGACTGCGTCGTCCGCCAGCCGGCAGAAGGCATAGAGCGCACAGGCGGCATCGCGCGTGTCGCGCGGCAGCAGATGCGAGGCCGCAAGAAAGGTGCGCGAACCATCTCGCAGCAGCGCCTTGCAGGCCAGTAGATCCCGGCCGTCCTGCGCGGGGTCCCGCATCGCTTCCATGGGCATGACGTCTCTTGCGCTCATCGGCTGGTCTCGCAAAGCGAGCGCAAACGCCCGCGAACGTAATCAGCGCATGGTAGGCGTGTCAATCTGGATTGACAACCTGAGCAATCGGCCATCCGCAGCGCTGTGGAGAACACCTAGACCGCATGCGCCCGGATCGCAGCCCAGACGCGCGCAGCGTCTTCCTCATGCGCCAGATGCCCGAGGCCGTCCAGGGTCTCGATCTGCGCGAGCGGCTGCAGCGCATGCACGCTGCGCGCCTGCTCGGGCGAGACCATGTGGTCCTGTGCCCCCACCAGCAGCTGCAAGGGCACGGCGAGCTGGCCCAGCCGGCCCTGCAGAGGCTTCAGATCCCAGCAGGCCATCATGGCCAATGCGCCCGCGGCATGGCGCGGATTGCGCAGCAGGCGGGCATAGATCGCCCGGCTTTGCGCGTCCACCTCCGAACCCGTCGCAGCAAGCAGCTTGTCGATCACGGCGTCGCTGCCTGCGCGCCAGGCAAACAGCTGCGGCACAAAGGGGTTCAGGGCGAGCAGCTTGGCCATGGGTGAAAAAAAGCTGCCAGGAAAGCCGGCAAACGGAAACCAGGCGCCGTTCAGACTCACCAGGCGCCGCGGCGCGCATGCGCCATCCAGGCACATCTGCGCGCCAATCGCAGCGCCTGCCGAGTGGCCGACCATCAGATCGACCTCCAGCTTCAATGCTGCCAGCAGCGCACCCACCGCCTGCGCCAGGCGCGGCAGCGTGGGCTCGCCTTGCGCCACCGGCGAGGTAAACGCATGGCCCGGCAGGTCCATGCTGAGCACGTCCATGTCCTGCGCAATCAGCTGCGCCAGCGCGGCCCAGGAGTGCGTGGATGCGCCGGTGCCGTGGATCAGCACCGCCAGAGGGCGCCGCGCCCGCACCGGGCTACGCTGCACATGCCAGCGCATGCCGCCGGCTTCGACCATCTCGCTCCAGTTGCGCAGCGGCCAGTCGGTCGCATCCTGCGGCCATGCCAGCGCAGCAACCCGAGCGCTCATGCGCCGCCCTGCGCGCGCTGCGCCGCAAGCACGGCTGCAGACAGGTCATTCGAGCGCGCGTGCGGCAGGGGCAGGTAAGCCGCCTGCATCCGGTCGGCCAGTTGCTCGGCCAGGGCCTGCGGCTGCGGGGAGGTATCCACCACCAGCGCGGCCAGCTGCTGCCCGGCCAGCACCGTGGCCGCATCGAGCGCGTCCTTGAAGGCCTGCTCGCGCCCCGGCTGGCCGGTGCGGCCCACGTTGGCGCGCCCATCAGTCAGCACCACCAGCACCACGCTCTGCCCTTGCCGGCGCAGGGCCTCGGTCATCTCCGCCGCCGCCAGCAGCCCGCTGGCCAGCGGTGTGCCGCCGCCACCGGGCAGCCCGGCCAGGCTGCGCTTGGCACGCACCAGGGAGCGGGTGGGCGGCAGCAGCACCTCGGCCCCCTTGCCGCGGAAGGCGAGCACCGCCACACGGTCGCGCCGCACATAGCACTCGGCCAGCATGAGCTCGACCGCGCCCTTGGCCTCGGCCAGGCGATGCAAGGCCGCAGACCCGGAGGCATCGACCAGAAACACGGTGGTTGTCTCGCGACGCTGCTGGTAACGATGCACCCGGAAGTCCTGGGGCCGCACCTGCAGACCGGGCCGCGGACGCGCCGCCTGACGAACACGCTGCCAGGGCGCAGCGGCACGCAGGGTGTCGATCAGGTGCAGGCGCAGGCCCTGTCGCGGGTCTCCGCGGCGCGTGCCCACGCTGCGGCCCCGCTGGGCCACGCGCTGCAGCGCGCCGGCGCGCCCGGCGCTGCCCCGCTGGCGCAAACGCAGCTCGTTGAGCTTGAGGCGGGCGAGCAGATCGGCCGGCAGGTCTGCCACGGCAGCTTCAAGCACTTGGTCCGGCAGCTCGCTGACCTCCTGCTCCGGTGCGTCCGCGGCAGGTGGCGGGTCTTCTGCATTGTTCTGTGTGGGTGGCGGCTCGGGCGGGGGCTCGTCTTGGCGTTCGTCGTCGCTGGGCGGCAGTTGCGGCACGCGCGTCGCCCGTAGCAGCAGGCTCAGCTGCACCGCCTGCTTGAGCACCGCGGCATCCACCGCGCGCTCGCCAATCAGCGCAGCCAGCAGGCGTGCCACGCGCAGCACCTGCAACGGTGCGCGCAGGGACTGCAAGCCGAGGGCGGCAGCAATCGCGCACACGGCCTCTGCCTCGCTCTCACCCACCTGCACAAAGCCGATGCGCGGCCGGATGCGTTCGATCTCGGCCGCGTCCATGCCATAAGACTCCTCGCCGTGCAGATCGGTCATGCTGACCGTGCTCAGGTCGATCACCAGACTGGCCCGCTCCAGCAGCGCCGCAGCAAGCAGATCACCGTCGCCCTGGCTCTCGTCGAGCAGCACCACGCCCAGACGGCATGGCGCACGCATGGAGACGCCTTCGGTCTCGGTGACGAGTTCACCGGCATCCAGCACACCCACAAGGCTGGACACCATGGCGCGCGGCATGCGCTCGGCCATGGGCACAAGCAGCACGCCGCCGTCGACTTCGGCCAGCACGCCGCGCTGCACGACGGGCCGGCCCTGCTGTAGCGTCGCTGCAAGATCCAACCCGCCGAGCAGACGGTCCTGCGTGGCATGCAGAGGAAGGCGTCTCATGCGCTGCCCGGCCGGTAGCAGGTTCTGCAGCACGGCCAGCCAGCGCTCGCGTGCCGGCCCGGCCTGCGCACGCAGCACCAGCACCCCGCAGCCCGCGGGGTCCAGCGCAAATACCTGCGCGGCCAGGCAGGCCAGTGCCCAGGCGCTCAGCTCGCCGTCCATCGGCTGCGTGTCAGATGGGTTTGCCGCTTGCATGGCGATCAAGGTTGATGCGGCGTGCGCGCAGCCATCGGCGCTCGGTGCCTCAAGCCGCAAAAAGCTCGGCGCAGGCGCGCTCGACCCGGGTGGTGGAGCCCGCGTCATCCAGCGGATTGCGGCGCAGGCGGTGCCGCAGCGCGGGCGCCGCCACCTGGCGCAGTTGCGCCATGCCCACTTCCTCCAGCCCGTCGAGCGCAGCCACGGCACGCGCCGCGCGCATGAGCGTGAGCTCGCCGCGCAACCCGTCAGTGCCCAGCTTCATGCACAGGCTCGCGGCCTGCTCCAGCACGGCGTCCGGAATACGGACTTTCTCGATTCGCGTGCGCGCCTGGGTGATGCGCCTGCGCACCCTGTCTTCTTCCTTCTTCCACTGCGCGGCAAATCCCTCGGAATCGCGCTCGTAAGCATCGCGCCGCTTGATGACTTCCACGCGCAGCTTCAGATCGCTCGGCGTGCGTACTTCAACGGACAGGCCGAAGCGATCCAGCAGTTGCGGGCGCAGCTCGCCTTCTTCCGGGTTGCCGCTGCCCACCAGCACGAAGCGCGCAGGGTGGCGGATGCTCAGCCCTTCGCGCTCTACAAGGTTTTCGCCGGAGGCGGCCACATCAATCAGCAGATCAACCAGATGGTCTTCGAGCAGATTGACTTCATCTATGTAGAGAAAGCCCCTGTTGGCCCGCGCCAGCAGCCCCGGCTCGAAGGACTTGCTGCCCTGGGACAGTGCGCGCTCCAGATCGAGCGCGCCCACCACGCGGTCCTCGGTGGCGCCCAGGGGCAGATCGATCACCGGCACGGGCACGGTCTGGGTCTTGGGCTTCGCTTGCGGCCCACCGTTGCCGCACTGTTCGCACAACCCCGCAGTACGGCCAGGCTCGCAGTTGTAGGCGCAGCCGGCCACCACCTTCATGGGCGGAAGCAGGGCCGCCAGGGCGCGCACTGCCGTGGACTTGCCCGTCCCCCGATCACCCAGCACCAGCACGCCGCCCACGCTGGGGTCCACGGCGGCGATCAGGATGGCCAGCTTCATTTCCTCCTGGGCCACGATGGCGGAAAACGGGAACGGAGCCTTCATTCAGCACACTTTCTCTTGGGTTCAAGACAGCCGGCGCACCGGCCTGGCGAATCTCAATGCAGCTGCGCCTCGCCCTCGACGATCTTGCGCCGGGCGCGGCGCACGGCCAGCAGGACCAACACCGCCAGCACGGGGACAGCCACGCCGACCGCCACATCCGCATCCAGCTTCAGGCCGCCAGCCTTCAGGCCCTTGGCCACGTAGCTGATCAAACCAGCGACGTAATACACGATGGCCGCGACCGAGAGGCCTTCCACCGTCTGCTGCAAGCGCAGCTGCAGCTTGGCGCGCCGGTCCATGGACGCCAGCAGCGCCTGGTTCTGCCGCTCGCGCGCAATGTCCACCCGCGTCGATAGCAGGCCACTGGCCTGTGCGACCCGCTCGGACAAATCATGAAGGCGCTGCGAAACCGTGGTGCAGGTGCGCACCGCCGGCGTGAAGCGCCTCGACATGAACTCACCAATGGTCTGCAGGCCGGTCAGGCGTTCCTCGCGCAGTTCGCCAATACGTGTAGTCACAAGCTCGAAGTAGGCCCTGCAGGCGCCGAAGCGGAACTGGCTGGCCGCCAGACCGCTCTCCACTTCCGCGGCCAGGCGCGTGAGTTCCTGCAGCAGAGTCTCGTCATTGCCCACGTCCTGGGCGATGCCGTCGGTCAGGCCCGCCAAGGCGCGCTCGATGGCCAGGATGCGCGGCGACTGGCGGCGCGCGATCGGCAGGGCCAGCAGTGCGAGCATCCGGTATGCCTCGATCTCGAACAGACGCTGCACCATCTGCCCGGCCTGCCGGCTGGTCAGGGTGCGGTTGAACAGCAGCAGGCGGCCCGCGCCATCGTCATGAATGCGAAAGTCCGTGTAGACCCAGGCCGAACCATCGCCCACCTGGGCGCCGACCAAACTGTTGCCGGAAAAGTGCTCGGCCAGCACCTGGACATCCGGCGTCTGCTCCGGCGCAGCCTGCAGCACCGCCTGCACCGCGCACAGGGTCAGGCCGGGCACGCCGGGCAGCCAGTTGGGCGGCAAGCTGGCCGTGATCGGATCGGCAAAGGGTGCGCCCGACGGCCCGGGGCCGAAGAAGGTGTATCCGGAGAATTCGCCGTGGCGCTCCCACTTCAGCCGGAAGGTGCCCAGGCGCGCGCTGAAGTGCGTGGCACCTGCGCCGGGGCCGGGCACCGCGAAGCGCTCGCAAAGCGATGCGATGTGCATGCGCTCGCGCTCCCGATCATCGGAATCCACCATCACGGCGATGTAGCTGGCCCGCGCGGGAGTCTGCAGCGGCTCCGGTGGCCGCGCATGCACTTCTTCAGCGAGAACAAACCGATCCGGATGGTCCGGCGGAAGCAGTGCCATGGCAGCCCTTGTAATCGCGCCCGGTGTCAGCCAGGCCTGTCGGTGAAGTATGTCACTGAGTTGATACGGCGACAAACAGGCGGGGGGGATTTTGGGGGCTCGGGCGGGGAGGAGTTTGATCCCCCTCCCGCTAGGTAAAGCCGCCGGCGGCGGGGAGGCGGGTCGAATCCCCGCGGGGATGAGGGCGCAGCGCGTTTCCACCGCTCTCGCCGCTTCGAGCACTTGGGCCACCTGCCAGTGGCCCGGATCGAACTCCCGCAGGGCTTGGGGCTTGCAAGCCCCAAGCCGTTCGGCAGGCTCCAGACAGCACGCAGGTGCTGTTGGTGTCCAGCCTCCCCCACCTCGGGCCGAGTACGGCCCTCGGATTCGGCAGGCTCCAGACAGCACGCAGGTGCTGTCTGAAGACCAGCCTCATCCCTATCGGTCGGGCGTTCGATCCGGTTGCACCAAGCAAATGGGCCACCCGAGGGCGGCCCATTTGTTTGGTGGAGCGGAGGAGGATCGAAGTCTCTTCACCGTCCCGGAGAACTAGTATCCATGCGGCTTTCCGGCAGGCGGCTCGTTGCGGCTGGCACAGAAAAATGGCACAGTGGCATAGTACTCGACTAGTTGAAGACCGCGCATGACCGTAGATTGGTTCAACGTCATTAGCCTACTTATCGGCGTGGGCGTGTCTTACGTCATCTTCAGACTACAGACGAAGACGGTTTTGCCTAGCTACGGGTTCAGGGCTGTAGGCGCCCTG
Organism: Piscinibacterium candidicorallinum; assembly: GCF_047549485.1. Lineage (GTDB taxonomy): Bacteria > Pseudomonadota > Gammaproteobacteria > Burkholderiales > Burkholderiaceae_C > Piscinibacterium > Piscinibacterium candidicorallinum. The sequence goes on from NZ_CP180191.1 coordinate 2,994,573, forward strand.
GGTAAAGACGAATACCACGACCCCGTTCTACAAACGGCTGCCAGCGACCTAGTCATGACGTACAAGGGCGAGGTAGTGCCGCGTCTGGCCGTTGCAGAAATTGTTTTCTGGAACGCAGGCAACGCCCCCTTACGTGGTGACGATGTCTCCAAGTCTGAACCCGTGCGGTTGATCCTGCGCGACGAAGGCCGAATCCTGGAAGCTAGGATCATCAAGACTGCCGGGGTTGGCTGTGGCTTCAAGCTTGAGCCGCTATCAGACAGCCATCCGGGCGAAGTCCCACTGTCTTTTTCGCACATGAATCCCGGCGACGGGTGTGTGCTTCAAGTGCTTCACACAGCGCCAAGCTGGGGGGTCTATCTAACAGGCGGACTTGTAGGCACCACAATCAGTTTCCGCCCAATCGGCTGGCGCGGCCTTAGACATCGGAGAAACTTACGACTCCCTATCACCTTGATCGCAGCGAGTAGCTTCCTGCTTTTCGCAGCGATCGCGCCTACCTCGACCTTGGACGCATTACGAGAGAGCATTGGTGTCTCTGCTGTCAGCGAAGGTACCAGGCAGATGGCGTCGCGAATCGCCGTAGGTGTGATGGGACTAAGCATGATCTTTCTTGGCGCCTACGCAATCTGGCAGGGCCGCGATAGGTCTGCTTCTGTGCCTAAAGGTCTTCTAGGAGATGACGGCGAAAGGTAGCTCGCGTTGATGCCGCCACCCTGCACCCCGTCCACTTAGCCTATACCCATTCCTGACGTCAGCCACCCACCCCGGAAACCGTCAGATTGGGGTCAGTCTCCAATTTCTTGACAGCAATAGGAGCATGGTCTAGAGTTCATCCTGACACTTTTCGGAGTTCAGCATGAATGCCTCGACCGCCCGCCGCATTGGCTACCGCCGCGTCTCGACCGTGGATCAGTCCACCGCCCGTCAGCTCGAAGGGCTCGCCCTGGATTCGATCTACGAAGACAAGGCGTCCGGCTCGGACACGAACCGTCCGCAGCTCCAAGCTCTCCGCAACCCCAAGAGCGCGATCCTGCGGCCAGGAGACACGCTCGTCGTGCATTCGATGGACCGGCTGGCGCGGAACCTCAAGGACCTGCGCACCATCGTTGAGGAGCTCACGGATCGGGGCGTCCGGGTCGAATTCGTTCGCGATTCCATGACCTTCGAGCCGGGCCGGGACGCCCGGTCCATGCTGCTACTCCAGCTCCTCGGGGCCGTCGCGGAGTTCGAGCGGTCCATGATCCGGGAGCGGCAGCAGGAAGGCATCGAACAGGCCAAGGCGCGAGGGGTCTACAAGGGGCGCAAGCCGTCCCTGACGCCCGAGCGGGTCCAGGACCTCAAGGCCCGCGACGCGGCTGCGGGAGGCAAGGGCCGCACCGCGCTGGCACGAGAGTTCGGGATCAGCCGGGAGACGCTGTACCAGTACCTGAAGGCAGCGGCCTAGCAGGCAGCTCCGACCGGGGCGGATTGGCGCGGCGGACCCTCCCCGCTCCCGCTCCGCTATAACTGATACTGTGCAGAAAAACAGTATTCAGACCCTCTTTACCGTCCAGGCGCAGCGCCATCGCGGCCGTCCGATCAGCACGGGCCGCAGGGGCGGCATCTACCAGGGCGTCCTGACGATCCGGGACCTCAAGGACCCGCACCTGAACCGCGTGGCCCGATGTGCCGAGCTGGCAGACCCAGGCAACCGGCTGCCCCTTCTGCCCACGCTGATTGATGCTCAGGTGGTGCATATGACCCCGGCGATCATGGTCATCAGCGGCTGGGAGCGGCTGCCCGATAACCGGGGCGAGATGCAGGGCTATCAGCAGACGTGGTGGTGTTCGCTGGCGCAGCCGAGCGCGGAGCCGGGGCAGCCTGCGCGTCCGACCTTCGGCCCGAACGAGACCCGGATCGGGTGAGCCCCGGCCCGGTTCGAGGGGGCCGATGGGGGGAACCTGCGAGCGCGGGCAGGGCGAAGCGGGGTCGCGGAAGTCCAGGAGGTTTTGGAGGTCTGCGGGCCTCCTGGACGTTGTGTGGCTTTCGCCCGCAGCTCGCAGGTGTGCGTGGATGTCGCGACGGAGCTACAGCATCTCGGCGCATCTTTTCTATTGAGGACTTGCCTCGGCATCATCTGCGCGAGTGACGCTTTGGATGGAGGTCGTCTGTGGTTTTCGGGTTCCTTCGCAGCGGTATGGATCGTGGGCTAGTAGCGCTGATGCGTGGAGAGATGGAGTCCACGAGATTGTTCATGCTGGACCTGCCGCTGCCACAGCAACATGAGTTTTGCGAAACCCTCTGCAAAGCCTATCAGGACTACTACCGCGAACTCGGGGGGTTTGATTGGGCGCGAACCGAGGGCCTTCAGGCTTTGGCGAGAGAATGCCGAAAGCGGGCTAACGCACAGAAGCCCTTGAGCGAAGTCCGAAGCCGGGCACTAAATCTGCTCGGCTGCTACTTCGACCTCAAGGGCAACCCATACACCACGCAAGACGATTGGCAAGCAATTCAATTCTTCATGAAAGCGGTGTTTGACCACAACGAGCGTCGCCTTGCGCTCGAAGAAAAAAACAGAGCCTCAGACACACGGCCAGGCTCTGCAAACTTCTGACCCCCGCCCGGCCTTGCAACCGGGGTGCGGGGGGATTCCAGGATCGCGGGCGGGGCGAAGCGACCTTGCGGAAGTCCGGCCAGTTTCTAAGCCGCCCGGCCCGTGCTGCGGTCGAACAGGATCAGGTTTCCCCGGCGCAGGTCGAACGCATCGCCGTTGCGGTAGCGGACCTGCTGCCAGCGCCCCGCGCCTAGGAGCAGTCGCGCCACGATGGCGGGCCGGTGCCCCGGCAGATCGACCATCGGAACCGGCCGACCGCCGCTTCTGCCGACCGTCCAGGTAGCCGACTCCCCCAGGGTCTCCAAGCGCTGCCAGTCCCTCAAGTCCAGGGCGCAGCAGCTCAACAGCCCCAACCGGAAGGCGACGGTCTGGGAGTCCGGGAAGTAGTGGAGTTCTCGGCTGCCTCGCATGGTGTCCTCCGTTGAATCAGGCCCGATTCCGGGTGCCGTGTTTCCGGTCCGGTGGGCGGAAAGTTGGTGGACCGACCGGCTGGAAACCCAGCACTGGCGCGGTTTTCCGCCCTTCCGCCCCCTATAAGACAAGCGGAAAACCGGAAAACATCCTGTCTGGGAGACGATGCCTCCCAGACTCCGCGCCCCTCCTAGAAGTCCAGGCTTCGGTTCGGATTGCCGATCTCCTCGCGCAGCGCCTTGGCCTCCTTGAAAGCTCGGTCCATCTCGACCTCGCGCATCAGCTCAGCGGCGAGGATTTCGCGCTTCAGCTCATACGCTCGTGTCTTCTGCAATCCGATGGCCTTGCCCGCCTCCTCCACGTTGATCCACTTGCGGGAGCGGATCGCCTGCGCCAGCGCGGCGGCCTGGGAGTGCTCGGACGGTCCATGATCCCAAGCAGCGCGGCTAGCGTCGGCGCGGAGCCGAACCCGCTTCTCGACGGTCGCCTCGTTCGCGCCGCCTCGCGTCTTCTGCCAGACCATCGCCACGTCCATCAGCCCGGCCGGTGCGCCCGGCGTGGGCTTCAGGCCGACGATCCAGGCGAACGTGGTGGCGATGTTGCTGGTACCCCGGTAGTTCTCTCCACCCTTGCTGGCGTGGTGGACCACGAAGGGCGTGCAGCCCTGCTGCCGCAGCTTCTGCACTAGGTCCATAACCGGCTTGATGGCCGCTGCGGAGTTCTCGTCCTCCACGGTCGCCAGTGTGCTCAGGTTGTCCAGGATCACCAGAGCAGCCCCGCACGCCTTGGCCTGCGCCAGGATCAGCGCGTGCCCCTCCGGCGTGCTTAGGTCCGGGAACTGCACGTCCGGCCCGTGGCAGTCCCGCGCCAGGAAGTGCAGGCGGCCAAGCGCCTGTGCGTCGATCGGCGGGTTCGTGGCGTGGCGCAGCAGCTCAAGCCGCTCGACCAGATCGCCCCGGTCCATCTCCCCGTCCACATACAGCACGGGGCGCGGCTCGGGTGCGGTCCAGCCGAGCACCTCCACGCCGCCCGCCACGGCCAGCGCGGCGCTCATTGCGACCTGGGACTTCCCGGCCCCGGTGGGTGCCCAGAGGAGCACCGCGTCCCGCTCGCGCAGCCAGGGCGCGAGGATCATGGCGCGGGGTACGGGGGGATTGCTCAGCAGGTCTGCGGCAGAAACCGTGCGCAGGGTGTCGAACTGCTGAAAGCTCATACCCGAGCCTCCGCGCTGCGCAGGATGGCGGGGGCCTCGCGGACCGTCTTGGACCGTTCACGCAGCGCCTGCCACCGGCCGCGCAGGTAGGCGGCTTGCAGCTCTGGGCTGTGCGGGTAGAGGTCCTGAGCCGCCTCGATCGCATCGCGGCGCTTGCCGCCCTTGCGCAGGCGCAGGGTCAGGTTCTCCCGGCGCAAGTCCAGGCGCGAGCCGTTGCGGTACTCAACTTGCTCCTCCGGACGGGCACCGAGGATCAGCCGGGCCACGGTCAGCAGGTTGCTGCGGCCTTGCAGGCGAACGTAAGGGTTGCCCTGCCCGCTAAGGTTCAGGAACCAGCGTCCGGTGTGCCCGGCTGCTTGGAGGGCCTCGAAGTCGCGGCGGTCAATGAGGGCCACGCTGCCGTCTTGGAGTCGAACGCCGGTCACGGTGTCCGAGACGGTCAGGAGGTCGTTGCGCTCCGCGCTGCGGCGGGGCTCGGGGGAGAGGCTTGCGCCTTCTTCGGTGTGCTTCATGGTGGGTCTTTCAGGGTGAACACGCCCGCCCCGGTGTCCGCGCTCAGGCGGCCGGGGGAAGGGCTGGGTTGTGGGTAGGAGGGGGATGCGGGCGCGAAGGCGCCAGAGGCAGGGCCACGCAGGTCAGCGGGCGTGGCGGATCAGCGGAGCGTCCGGGAAGTCCGGGCGATCATGGGGTCTCTACTCTGTGGAAGGTGAACTTTCAGTGCTTCGGAACGGCTAAATCCTTATAGGGTTCTCTACCCTGCCAGCTTCGACTTTTCAGGTGCTCCTAAACGCATAGGGTTCTCTACCCTCCGGGTGTTGACTTTTCAGACACTCCGAAACACGAGGACCTTCCTGCATTGCTTTGGGGTTCTCTACCCTGTACGTGGTGAACTTGTTTACGTCGCCCGGCTATGGGGTTCTCTACCCTGTAGCGGGTGAAATTTTCAGGGTTTCGTAATGACCGAAACGCATAGGGTTCTCTACCCTGCGCCACCTGACTTTTCAGGCACTCCGAGATGCCAGGACCTTCCCGGATTTCTCTGGGGTTCTCTACCCTGTATGTCCTGACTTCTCAGGCACTCCGAAACGCCCGCGATCTACCGCCGTGGCCGGTTCCCGTCAGAGGCAGGACCTTCCCGGATTTCTCTTGGGGTCTCTACCCTGCGAGTGTTGACTTTTCGGGCACTCCTAAACGCCAGGACGTTTCGGGGCTTCTGTGGGGTTCTCTACCCTGTGCATGGTGAACTTTCAGGCACTCCGAAACGCCAGGAGGCGCAAGCCGACTAGGCCGAAGCGAAGCGCACGGAAAGGACCTTCCCGGACTCCACGCCTTCCTGGACAGTCGGCGACAGTCGCGGCCGCATGGGGTCCTCTATCCTGCGCCATCTGACATTTCAGAGGCGGTCCGACCGTAGGGTCCTCTTACTCTGTACAACGTGAGTTTTCCGGACCGTTCAGGGCATAGCGTCCTCATTCTCTAGCGGGTGACTTTTTGGTCCCTAGAAGCCCTCGACCGCCCGGACAGCTATTACCCCTTGCCTCCGGGAGATCGAGGCTCCTAGGCCCCTTTGCGCCCCTCCTAGCGGCCCATGCCTGCCGCCTCAAGGATCGACCGAACCGGGAGGCCCGAGAGCAGGTATTGCAGCCAGTCGCCCCGGCCGATGATCCGTCCGGTGCAGTCCATCGCCAAGAAGCGGCTGCCCGGCTCCTCGGTGCGCTGGATGGTCAGGACCGGCCCGGCACACAGCAGATAGTCCGCCATCCCCTCGGGCTCCCGGCAGATCGCGGCCCATTCGGCTCCGGTGTCTTCCCCGGTGCGCTCGTCTTCCAGGCGCCCGAAGATCAGGGTCAGGGTATCGGCCAGGGGCACGGGGGAGCCGGTGGCCTGCGCGTGGGTCCGGGCAAGATTCTGGGCTGTCTGGGACATCCGGTAACGGAACAGGCGAAGCCGGGCGCGGTCATCGTCCGTGAAGCCGGGAGCGGCGGTAGCGGGGGTGTCGATCTGTGCGTGGTTCATAGTGCTGCTTGGGTGCTCAAGGATGGCGGGGCGTCATTGATCCGGGGATGCCCCATGCCCGGTGTCCAGACGGCGCGAGCCGACCGGAGCGAAACCAGACAAAGGGGCGTCAGGCCGCAGCGGGTTGCGGGTAGACGCGGGGGAGGTTCAGGCCCGGATAGCTCAGGCGCTGGATCGCATCGCGCAGCGCCGAAGGGCTGGCGTGCGTATAGACCCTGCGGCCCGTACTGCCGCCGCCTTCGTGCCCGAGCAGGGCGTCGATGGTGGGCTCGGGGGCGTGGGCATCGACCAATCGCGTGCGCACCGTATGGCGCAGCGCGTGGAAGTCCAGGTACCGCCGGGACAGTCCGCGAGCCTTGCGGAACTTGCCGAACCACTCGCTCACATACTTGCCCGCCGTGTCGGACTCAGGCGAGCGCACGTCCGGGAAGAGCCGGGAGTCTCCTGCCGCTTTCCGAGCTGCGCAATAGTCCAGGAACCCGAGCCGGATCAGCTCAGGGTGCAGCGGCACGATCCGCTGCGCTGCGTCGGTCTTGAGGCTGCGCGGGGCGTCGTCTTCTTCCTCGGGGTCCGGGGCTTCTGTGATCCGCAGCAGCGGGATTGATCCGGCTTCCGTGGCACTGTCCGCCCGCTCGAAGTCCACCGTGCGGAGCTGACATAGCTCGGAGAGCCGCGCCCCGGTGAACAGCCCGAGTATGGGCAGCCAGTACGCGGCCTCCCCGCCCGCCTTCGTGGAGTCCGGCAAGCGGAAGTCGGTAAAGAGCGGGGCTGCGAAGAGTGTTTCCAGCTCCTCGACCGTCCAGGGCCTTCGGACCGCCCGCTTGGAGGTCGCAATGCTGACCCCTTGCCAGGGGTTGCGGGGGATCAGTTCGAGCCGCTGTGCCGCGAAGTTGAGCAGTGTCTTTACCGCCGTTAGACGATCATTGGCGGTCTTCGGGCTGTCGAACTTGGAACGCAGCCAAGTGCTGAACTCAAAGCCCTGCGCCGTCCGAAGGCTGGCAAGCGGCGCATTGCCGGTGAACTCCTCGAACAACTCAAGGGATCGCCGGTATTTCTCGACCGTGTTCCGGGGCCGCTTGAGTTCCGCCCCTTCCCACAGGCCGAACACGTCGCGCAGCTTTGCTACAGAGGGCGACGCCTGTTGCGGCGCGGCGGGGGTCTCAACCGGCTCGCCTCGGTTCCGGCGCAGCAGGTCTGAAGCCGCCGCGTGCAGGCTCCCGGCAATCGCCTGTAGGGCGCTACGGTTCGCAGCCCAATCGACCTGCCAGCCCAGAAGCCGGGCCGCATGGTCCGCACGGGCTCGCACCTTGGACAGGTCCCCCGCTACGGCGGCTTGCGCCTCGGTCAACAGACGTCCGTGATACCCGGCCGCAACTTCGCGTTGAACCGGCGTCAGGCCAGCCAGCGGGTCCCAATCGGCCGGGGTGTCCAGCGGATGCTCGGAGGAGTCCAGGAGGTCCAGGACGTCCTGAGCTGTGGTGTCCAGGGGCAGCAGCTTGCCGATTGCGCCTGCCTTGCCGCCTGCCAGCGCGGCCGTCCAGCTCGCGCCCCAAGTGCTCGGCGCTTCTATGCGGATCAGGTCATCGAACTTGAGCACGTCACGCCGAACGGCGGCAGCCAGAGCCTCGACCTGTTCGGGCTTCAGTGCGTCCAGAGGCGTGAGCTTGCGATTGCGGCGCAAGGTCTCGAACTGCGCCAGCTTGGCCGCGCGGATTGCGGCGGCGCGGGCCTTGGCCTCGGAACGGTCCCGCGTGTGCAAGGACTCGCGGTATTCCTTCGCCCCGAGCACGTCATGCAGGGGCTTCGGGACCATCACGCGGACATAGAAAACACCTTCCCTCTGATACAGCCCGGTCTCTTTTGCCATCGGTTTCTTTGCCTTCGGTGGAACAGAAAGTGGCACACCTTTCTGACCCACAGGCCGCCTGGAAACCCGCATGAAACCTAGCTACAGAGGAAAAACGCTGGATGAAAAGTGGTGGAGCGGAGGAGGATCGAACTCCCGACCTTCGCATTGCGAACGCGACGCTCTCCCAGCTGAGCTACCGCCCCGTGTTCGTGACTGCGTTGACTAAATATATAGCAGCCAAAAGGTCGTGACGGGCGCTGCAATAATCGCGGGCTTGCGCGGCGGGCGGGGTGCACTGGCTTACCTGGCTGTCGTTTGCGCAGCCTTCTGTCATTGCGAGTTCATTCATGGATATCACGCCGCCGTTTGGCTTTGGTTCGATCACCCCGCTGCGCCCCGACCTGAAGGTGCTGGACTGGCGCAACGCGCCCACGCCGGTGGAATACAGCACCCTGAACGCGGTGCCCATCTCGCTGGGCGAAAGCTGGATGGCCTCGCGCGACTATCCGCTGGTATTCGCCGAGAACGGCGGCCTGATGGCGGTGCTGGGCTTTGCCGACAAGGAAAACCTGTACTGGAAGGACGGCGCATGGGACAACACGGTCTACGTACCCGCGATGATCCGCCGCTACCCCTTCTGCACGACCCTGGTGCGCATTGACGGCGTGGTGCAGCAGCAGCCGCTGATGTGCGTGGAGTCCAGCTTCGTGAATGACGCTGGCGAGCCGGTGATCGACAACAACCGCGTGCCGGTGGGCGATTTCCTGCAGCAGGCGCAGCTGGTGGAGGCCTTCGACCGCGATCTGCAGATGACCGCGGCGCTTGAGGACATGCTGCGCAAGCACGGCCTGATCAAGCCCTTCGACCTGACCGCCACGCTGCGCGACGGCACCCAGTTCCAGATGGGCGGCATGTGGCGCGTGGACGAGCTGGCGCTCAAGGAAGTGGCCGCCAAGACCCTGCGCACCTTGATCGAGAGCGGCGCGATGCGGCTGGCCTACACGCACCTGAATTCGATGGCGAACTTCGATCGTTTGCTGGACCGCAAGTACGCAGGCAAGCTGTTTGAAGGCATGCCGATGCGCGAGGCGACGGCCACGGAGCCGGCTGCACCCGCAGCGAACTGACCCGCCGGAGCCCGCATGGACTACGAGCGCCTGTTCAACAACCGGGCGCTCGTCCCGGAGCATCCGCACATCCTTTCACGCTGGAGCCGCGACGGCGCCGATGCCGTGCGCCGTCTGGCCTGCCTGCTGGATCTGCCCTATGGCGAGCACGCCAGCGAGCGGCTGGACTTCTTTCCCGCCCGCGTGAGTTCGCGCGGCGCGCTGCCGCCCCTGCTGATCTTCATGCACGGCGGCTGGTGGCGCAGCCTGGACAAGCGCGATTTCGCCTGGCTGGCCGCGCCCTGGCAGGCCCGCGGCGTGAGCGTGGCCCTGCCCAACTATGCGCTGTGCCCCGCGGTGAGCCTGCGCGACATCGTGCAGCAGACCTGTGCGGCGGTGGCGTGGCTGTATGGCCGCGCGGGGCGCTACGAGTTCGATCCGCAGCGTATCCACATCGCTGGACACTCGGCCGGCGGGCATCTGGCCGCCATGATGCTGGCAGCGCGCTGGCCACAGTGGGGCAGTCAGCCGCCGGCGGATCTGATCAAGAGCGCCACGGCGGTGTCCGGCCTGTTCGAGCTGGCGCCAGTGCGCAAGGCGTCCTTCGTGAATCAGGATCTGCAGCTCACCGAAGCGGATTGCGCCGCACTCTCCCCGGCGCGCCTGCCGCCCGCCACGGACGCGCCACTGATCGTCGCCACGGGCGCCCTGGAGTCCGCCGCCTTCTTTGAGCAGCAGGACCTGATGCTCAAGGCCTGGAAGGGCGTGGCGCGCGGACCGATCCTGCTTGAAGGCGACAACCACTTCACGGCCTGCGACCGGCTGGCGGAGCCAGGGCATCCGCTGTTCGAGGCGCTGGCTGCGGAGATCGCGCGGCCGCACTAAAACGGCGTGACGCGCTGCGGATCAGATGGCGCTGCGGCCTGCGGGTTTGAGGCCGGTCTGGCCAGCCGAGTCATTTTCAATGTTTGGTTGAAAAGCAGCCCCTGAAGAGCGCCAGATTCAAACGCTGATTGAATAGATCAATTGGCTGCTTTCCGCATGCAGCATGCGGATCCTGGCCGATTTCCAACTCAGATTTCAGCGTCGCATCTCACGCCGAAGCCTGGCGCAGTTCGAGCGCCTTCAGCAGCGCGCTGGTGTCTTCCTTCGCCCAGCCGCGCGCCTGCATGTCGGAAAGCAGCGCCTGCGTCACCTGCACGGCGGGCAGATCCAGCCCGGCGGCCTGCGCCATCTCGAGGATCAGGCCGTAGTCCTTGGCATGCAGGCGGCTTTCGATGCCTGCAGCAAAGTCGCGCGCCACCATCTTCGGGCCCATCAGCTCCAGCATCCGGCTGCCGGCAAAGCCGCTGGAAATGGCGGTCAGCATCTGCTGCGGGTCCACCCCCTGGGCACGGCAGAACAGCATGGCCTCGGCAATGCCCTGGATGTTCACCACCTGCACAATCTGGTTGCAGGCCTTGGCCACCTGCCCCGCCCCGACAGGGCCGACGTGCGTGAGCGTCTTGCCGTAGCACAGGATCACGTCGCGCACCGCCGCCAGATGCTCCGCGCTGCCACCGGCCATGAGCGTGAGCGTGCCGGCCTCGGCTGCGCGCACGCCGCCCGACACCGGGCAATCAATGAAGCCGATGCCGCGCGCGGCCAGTGCTTCGGCAACTTCGCGCGTACCCGCAACCGCGATCGTGCTGTGGTCCACCACCACGGCACCGCTGCGTGCGCTGTGGATGGCGCCTTCGTCTCCGAGCAGCACCTCGCGCACATCGGGCGTGCTGGTCACGTTGGTGATGATCACGTCCGCATTGCTTGCCGCTGCCGCGGGCGAGCGCACCGCGCGCGCGCCCACACCTTCGACCGCGCGTGCGGCCTCATCACGGCGCACACTGGCCGTCACGGCATGGCCGGCCGCGATCAGGTGGCGGATCATGTGCAGGCCCATGGCCCCGGCGCCGATGAGTCCGATGTTTCGCTTCAATTCACTCATTGGTTGATCCCCAGGGTCATGGCGCGGGCACGGGCCAGCGCATGGATCTGCTTGATGGTGGGCACCGCGATGCCGGCTGCGTCGGCCAGTTCGATCACGCTCTCCACAATCGCCTCCAGCTCCAGCCGACGGCGGGCCTCCAGATCCTGCAGCATGCTGATCTTGGCCGCGCCGAGCTGGCGCGCGACGTCGATGCGCTGGTCCGGCGTCACGTCGAAGCGATAGCCCAGGTGCTCGGACACCGCCATGCCCTCGAGCATCATGGCGCGGATCGGCGCGAGCACGCCTTCGTCGGCGCAGATCTGGTTCATCAGGTAGCCAGTCAGCGCGGCTACCGGGTTGAAGCTCAGGTTACCCAGCAGCTTCCACCAGACATCGCGGCGGATGTCGCTTGCGCGAACTGCCTCGAAGCCGGCAGCATCCAGCGCGGCACACACCGCTTCGAGCCGCTCGCTGACGACGTTGTTGAGTTCACCCAGGATCAGGCGCTTGCCGCCCGTCCAGTGGATCTCGCCGGGCGCGCGCACCTCGGCCGCAATGTGCACCACGCAGCCCAGCAGATGCTTCGGATGCAGGTCCGCAAACATCGTGCCCTGGGGGTCCAGGCAGTTCAGGCGTCGGCTTCGGAAGGGGTCATCCAGATCGGCGAAGTACCACCACGGCAAGCCATTGATGGCCGGCACCACCACGGTGTGCCGGCCCACCATGTTGCGCAGGCGCGGCAGCACCTCGGCAATGCCGTGCGCCTTGGTGGCGAGGATGATCAGGTCCTGCTCGCCCACGGCCAGCAGGTCATCCGTGACCGGCAGGGCGAGCCCGTGCTCGCCGCCATGCACATGATCGACCAGCCGCGCGCCCTGCCTGAGCGCCGCGGCATGGGCGCCGCGTGCGATGAGTGTGACCCGATGCCCCGCCAGCGCCAGCCGGCCGCCGAGCGCGCCGCCAATGCCGCCGGCGCCGACGATGGTGACCCGCATCGGCGCGCTGCTCATGCGCCCGTGCTGGGCGCGTACTCCGGCCGGTCGTTCTGCTGCGGCTTCAACACGCCCGCCGCCTTGCCCGCAGCCCGCTCGGCGCGCCACTGCTCCTTGCGACGGTTCCATTCGGCCAGCCGCGCATGGGCCTCGGTGCTCTCGCGCGCCATCTCGGCCTCACTCGCCACCTGGGCCGACAGCTCCAGCCGGATGCCGTTGGGGTCGAAGAAATAGATGCTCTTGAAGACGTGGTGGTCGGTGATGCCGAGTACCTCCACGCCGTGCGCCAGCAGCCGGGTCTTGATCTGCTCCAGCTTCTCGATCGACTCCACGCGGAAGGCCACGTGGTTCACCCACAGCGGCGTGTTGGGCGAGGGCTCGGCCTTCACGTCGTCGCCCAGGTCGAAGAAGGCAATGAAGCTGCCGTCGGCCAGGCGGAAGAAGAAGTGCGTATACGGGCAGTACTCGCCCGTGGAGGGCACGTAGTCGCTTTGGATGATGTGATACAGCGGCAGCCCCAGCAGGTCTTCATAGAAGTGGCGCGTCTCCTCGGCATCGCGCGCGCGGTAGGCGTAGTGATGCAGCTGCAGGATGGGCACCGGCGAGGGTGCATTCAGTACGGCGGGTTGCGCGGCCATGGCGAACCTCTTTCAACGGTGAAAAGCGATGGCGAATTATGGCGCGCTGATTTGCGGCGAGTGGCCCGGTGCAGCCATGCCCTCAGCCTGTAGAACGCCCGGACGGCGAAACGCGGATCGAGCATTGATGCGCCTCTTCAGGCCAAAGTGGCTGGAAAGCCGCACGGGACAAGCGAGAAGCCCTTCAGGACGAATGCCGCAGCTTCCCAAAGACCGACACCTTCCTGCCATCTTCTGCAGCCAGCTGCGCATGCTCGCTCTGGAACTGCCCTGCGCTGCGCTTGTACCAGCGCTTGAAGGCGTGCTGCAGCGCGCTGGGTTCGGAGAAGCCGAGCAGGTAGGCGGTCTGCGAGACGGTCAGGCCCTGCTTGAGGTAGTGGGCGGCGGCTTCGCGGCGCACAGTGTTGAGCAGCTCGCGGAAGGTCTCGCCTTCGCTTTCCAGCAGCAGGCGCACGCGGCGCACGGGCAGCTTGAGCGTGGCGGCCACTTCGTCCAGGGTGAGCGGCTGGCCCTTAGAGAGCAGCAGGTTCAGAGCCTGCACCACGCGGCTGGCCATGCGGGCCTCGGGCTCGAGCCGGGCCATGAGTTCGTCGGCCTGGGTCACGAGGAAATGCCGCAGGTAGGGGTCAGCCGTGCGAAAGGGCAGATCGAGCAGGGCCGCATCGAAGATGAGCGCGTTCTGCGCTGCGCCGAACTCCGGCGGAACACCGAAGGAGCGCTGGTACTCCGCGGCCAGCGAGCCGCCGGGGTCGGCATGCATGAACGTGGCACGCTCAATGCGCAGCGGCTCGCCGGTGAACATGCGGGCATAGAACAGAGCAAGCGCCAGGTAATGCTCGGCAAACCAGCGGCTCGCAAAGCGCGGGTCGAGGCACTGGTAGATGAAGGAGGCCGTGCGGCCGTGCGTTTCGTAGCGCACCGAGTCCGACTCCGACACCAGCAAGGCGTACTTGCCCCATTGCTCGATGGCTTCGCGCATGGTGGCGCAGCGCATGCCCAGGTGAGCGACGAAGTGCATGCGGTTGTCCGGGTAGCGCTCGTGCAGGTCAAGCGCAATGCCGGGGTGCTCCAGCACCTGCGCGGTGAGCGCCCAGAGCGCATTGAAGCCGGACAGGGGCACGCGGCCGTCCGGGTCGTCCAGCAGGCTGGGGCTGATACCGGTGTGCTGCGCGATCTGCTCGGCGCGGATGCCACGATTGAGCAGCAGGCGCACGAGCGTGAAGACGGCGTCATGGGCGGTGGCGTAGGGTTCGTTCAAAAGCGCTGGCGCAGGCAAGGTACGTGGCGAGCCGGGTGCTGGTGCGGCACCGGTCTGCTGCAGGGCTTCGCTGCGCGGCTTGCCGGTCACGGATAGGCCCTGCGATTGATCCGCAGTCTCAGGGCAAGGACGCCTTGGCCGAGACCTGCGCGGCACCCATCGCCGCCCGACTGGCCGCACGGTAGGCGGCAACCCGTGGGTCCATGATGCGGCGCCACAGGGGCGGGATGGCGGCCAGGACCACCATGGTGGCGTAGCCGGCAGGCAGCTGCGGGCTCTCGTCGAAGTGCCGTAGCGCCTGGTAGCGCCGTGATGCGTGCGCGTGATGGTCGCTGTGACGCTGCAGCTGGAACAGCAGCAGGTTGGTGAGCGCGAAGTTGGAGTTCCATGAGTGCGTGACGTTGACCCGCTCGTAACGGCCTTTGAGGGGGCCATCGTTGACAAGCGCGCGCGCCAAACCGTAATGCTCAACAAAGTTGATGATTTCGAGCAGCGCGATGGCCACCACGCTCTGCCCCGCGAAGTACGCCAACCCGACCCACCAAGGCGCCTGCGTGAACAGGGCCACTACCGCCACGCAGGTCGCGGCGTACAGCAGCGAGGCACCGTACCAAGCGACGAGCTCGCTGGCCAGCGGCGTCCAGCGCCTGTTGCGTCTGGCGAACGCCTCGCGCTCGAGCTGGAAGGCGCGTGCCGGGTTGTGCCAGAAGGCGCGCGGCACAAAGCCATAGATCGTCTCGCCCAGCCGCGCGGTGGAGCCGTCGCGCGGCGTGGCCACATCCACGTGATGACCATAGATGTGCTCCACCTTGAAGCTGCCATAGCTCACTGCGGCCAGCAGCAGGCCGCCTGCCCACTGCTCCAGACGTGTGGGCTTGTGGATCAGCTCATGCCCGGTGTTGATGGCCGCCACGCCCCCCACCAGGCCCATGGAGATCGTCCAGCCGACCATGCCCACCCAGCTGAAGGGCGCCGTGACGAGCATCCAGGCGCCCCAGACCAACAATGCGAGATACAGCGGCAGACAAACCAGCGTAAGCACCTTGTAGAAGCGCTCCGCCGACAGCCAGGCTTCGTCCTCCTCGGCCGGATTGGCCGGATCCTTGCCGATCAACCAGTCGAGTGCCGGGATGATCACGAAGTACCACAGCGGCGTATAGAAGGCTGCCAGATCCCATTGGTCCGTGTACTGCCCGATCCATGCGCTGCTCAACGGGAGCGACAGGGGCAGGAGGAACATCAGGTAGGCCCATTTCTTCACGCTCAGGCTGTAGCGCGAATAGGTCTTGGCCTGGTGCTTGGCGGTGGACGGGGATGCAGGGGTCATGATGGAGGTCCTAGGGGGCTAGTTCGGCGCGCGCTGCCAGCGCTGGGTCCGTCCGAGAAGAGAAAAGCCGATGTAGCCGCGCACCTTGAGCGTGCGGCCGCCGTTTTCGAGTTCGAGCTTGACGCGGTAGAGCTTGCCGTTGTCGGGGTCAAGGATTTCGCCGCCGGTCCACGCCGCATTGGCGCCCTGCCCCTCCTTCTTCAGGCCGGAGAGAATCATCATCCCGAGCATCTTCTTGCCCTTGCGATCGCCCGGGCAGACCTCGCAGACGGCGTCCAGCGACTCCCCTGCACGCAGGGTGCCGGTGATGCGCCCTTCGAGCACGCCGTTCTTCTCGATGATCTCCACCACCCCGCGCGGCTTGCCGTCGTTGTCGTCGATGGTGTGCCACTTGCCCACGGGCGTAGGCTCGGGTGCGGCAGCCGGGGCGGGCGCCTGGGCAGCCACCTGGATGAGCAGACTGGCGGCCAGCAGGCTGGCCAGGGTGATGCGGATGGCGTTCATGATGCAGGTCTCCATGGGTCGGGTCGCATCAGAAACGGTAGCCCACGCTGATGGCGAACACGGTGGGGTCCAGTTTGAGGTCCAGCTGGCGCTCGAAGGTCCCCAGGCTGCCGCCACGACGCTGCGCGATGTCATTCAGGATGCCGGTCACCACCGGGCCAAGCAGCGCATTGTTTGCCAGGCCGGGCACAGGTGCCGGCGCGTCCTGCAGCACCGGGGAGTTGGCGGTGAGCCGGGTGTTGCGCGTGGTGAGCGTCGCGGTGGTCTTGACCTTCACATAGCCCACCGTGAAATTGACATGCAGGCGCTTGTCCACCTGCCACATGGCGCCTGCAAAGGCGGCCGGGCCGGTAGATGAACTCAGCTTGATGTCAGTGGGTCCGCCGGTATAGGCCTCCAGCGCCGGCGTGGCGCGGGCGCTGAAAAAGCGCGTGTAGTTCACACCCAGACCCAAAGACGGCCGGACGGTGGCGCTCGCGTCCCGGAAATAGCGATGCAGGACCAGCGTTGGCGGCAATTGCTTCACGGTGGCCACCGGCCCCAGGCGGGCGATGGTGCCCTTGCCCGTGATGTCGTGCTTGAAGGGCGCCGCCAGCGCGATGGCTTCCAGCGCCCAGTCCGGCGTGAGGAAGCGGCCGAAGCTCAGGTAGGCCGAACTTGCGTTGCCCACGTCGGCCTGCACCCCTTTGGGGATGCCCACGTCCGGCACGCCGAGCAAGGCAAACAGGCCGTTATCGGCGGTGCGGATCACCGGGCCGGTCAGATCGCGGGCGTCGGATGAGCTGTCGTTGAGCTTGAGGTAGGCAAAGCCGCCGCGCACGAAATTCCTGTGCTCGCCTTCACCTTGCGCTGACTGCTGCGCGCCCGCCATGAGGGGCATGCCCAGCGCCATGCCAAGCAGAACCCGCCTCAGGCCGCGCGCCAACCCCTCCTGCAGGGCCGTGCGTTGCATCCTGTCTCCTTCCGGTGCCGACCGATGCATGCTGCTGCGGTCGTGCGATCTTGTGAGCTGAACGGTAGCAATGCGTTTCACCCGGCGAAATGATTGAGATGACACTGCACGCGGCGAGTGCGTCAGATGGATCACTTTCCAGCCCCAGCTACCGCATTTCGGGCAGTCGATAAACTGCCCGGCATGGCCAGCAACCAGTACGAAACCTTCATGCGCCACGTCTTCGAGGCGGGCGTGAACAAGACCGACCGCACGGGCACCGGCACCAAGAGCGTGTTCGGCTACCAGATGCGCTTTGACCTGCGCGAAGGCTTTCCGCTGGTCACCACCAAGAAGGTGCACCTCAAGAGCATCATCTACGAACTGCTCTGGTTCCTGCGTGGCGACTCGAACGCCCGCTGGCTGCAGGAGCGTGGTGTAACCATCTGGGACGAATGGGCGAAGCCGGACGGCGACCTCGGCCCCGTTTACGGTGTGCAGTGGCGCAGCTGGCCCACGCCCGATGGCGGCCACATCGACCAGATCGCCCAGGTGATCGACACGCTCAAGAAGAACCCGGATTCGCGGCGCATCATCGTCAGCGCCTGGAACGTGGCCGATCTGCCGAAGATGGCGCTGATGCCTTGCCACGCTTTCTTCCAGTTCTATGTGGCCGACGGAAAACTCAGCTGCCAGCTCTACCAGCGCAGCGCCGACATCTTCCTGGGCGTGCCGTTCAACATTGCCAGCTACGCCCTGCTCACCCACATGGTGGCGCAGCAGTGCGACCTGGAGGTGGGCGAATTCATCTGGACCGGCGGCGACTGCCACATCTACAGCAACCACCACGAGCAGGTGGCCACGCAGCTCGCCCGCGAGCCCTTCCCCTACCCCAAGCTAAACATCAAGCGCCGCCCGGCATCGATCTTTGATTACGAGTTCGAGGACTTCGAGGTGGTGGGGTATCAGCATCACGCGGCCATAAAAGCTCCAGTCGCGGTGTAGCCATGCTCTCCCTCATCCTCGCCCGCGCCGCCAATGGCGTCATTGGCGCCCATAACGCCCTGCCCTGGCATCTGGCAGAGGACATGGCGCACTTCAAGGCGCTGACGCTGGGCAAGCCGGTGGTCATGGGCCGCAAGACCTGGGATAGCCTGCCGCCGCGATTTCGGCCGCTGCCGGGCAGACAGAACATCGTGGTCACGCGCAATGCGGCGTGGCGTGCAGAAGGCGCGGCCGTGGTGCATTCGCTGGCGGATGCGCTCGCCGCAGCCGGTGATGCGCCGGAAGTGATGCTGATCGGCGGCGCGCAGCTCTATGCCGAAGGCTTGCCGATCGCGCAGCGCGTGTATCTCACCGAGATCGAGCGCGAGTACGAAGGCGACGCCTTCTTCCCGCTGCTGCCCGCCTTCCAGTGGCGCGAAGTGGCGCGCGAAGATCACGTGAGCGAGAAGGATACGAGCCTGGCCTTCAGCTTCGTGACCTATGAGCGCGCGACAGCATCACCCGAGTCTCAGCGCGGCTGAAGCGTGAGCGGCGCAAGCAATCTGGACCTGCAGCGCGCGCTGCACATTGCGCTGGCCGGTGCACAGGCTGGGGCCGGGGTCATCCGCAAGGGCGCTGAACAACGCGCCAGCCTCGTGATCGACACCAAGAGCCCGCGCGACTTTGTCAGCCGGGTGGACCGCGATGCGGAAGCCGCCATCCTCGCGGTGCTGCAAGCGGCCTATCCGGAGCACGCCGTCCTCGCCGAGGAAACTGGCGTTCAACGGCCGGGCGCGAGCCCTTGGCAGTGGATCATCGACCCGCTGGATGGCACCACCAACTTCCTGCACGGCGTGCCGGCCTACGCGGTCTCGATCGCACTCACGCACCTGGGCGAGCCTCAGGTGGCCGTGGTGCTGGACGTGGCCCATGCCGAGACCTTCACCGCCATCCGCGGCGGTGGCGCAAAGCTGAACAACACCCCCATCCACGTCACGTCCTGTGCGCGACTGGATGAATCATTGATCGGCACCGGCTTCGCCTTCCGGCCGGACCAGGACTTCGATCTGTACACGCGCCTGTTCAAGGCGGTGGCGAAACACACTGCCGGCCTGCGCCGGCCAGGCTCGGCGGCCATCGATCTGGCCTGGGTCGCCTGCGGGCGGTATGACGGCTTCTTTGAAGTCGGCCTGAAGCCCTGGGACATGGCCGCCGGCCACCTGCTGGTGACCGAAGCCGGCGGCATGGTGAGCGACTTTGCCGGCGCCTCGCTGGTGCAGGGCGGGCAACTTGCGCCCTCGCCGCTGCTTGCCAGCAACGGCTTGTTGCACGAAGCGCTCCGCAACCTGCTGGCAAACGCCTGATCACGGCGCTGATTGAATAAGCTGACGGCATCGCGCCGCGCTTGCGCGCCGGCAGCACGCACTCAAACGCACTCAAACAACGGAGATCCCATGCGTTCCACGACCCTTGCCCTGTCCGCCCTCGCCACCGCACTGCTCGTCGGGGCGTCATTTTCTGCGCACGCCGGCGGCATCGGCGTGCGCGCCGGCACCAACGGCGTGGGTGGTGACATCGGCTGGGACGTGCTGCCCACGCTCAAGGCGCGCCTGGGCTACAGCGCGGGCAAGACCAACTTCACGGTGGACGACACCAGCATCAACTACGACGGCAAGCTCAAGCTCTCGCAGCCCGCGCTGTTTCTGGACTTCACTCCGTTGGGGCCTTTTCGCATTACGGCCGGCCTGATCGGCAGCGGCAGCAAGGTACAGGTCACCGGCAAGCCCTCGGGTGGCAATTACGTCATCAACGGCGTGACCTACAGCGCCGCGCAGATCGGCACGGTGACGGGTGAACTGCGTGCAAAGAACAGCCTGTCTCCTTACCTAGGCGTGGGCTACGGCAACGTGAGCGGGCTGGGCGTGAACTTCTACGTGGATCTGGGTGTGCAGGCCACTGGCGGCGCCAAGGCCACGGTGAATGCGTCCTGCGGCAGCCTGTCCGCCGCGGACTGCAACACCCTGCGCAGCAACCTCAACGCAGAAGCCGCGCGGCTCGCAGGGAGCAACTCCCTGAAGTACTACCCGGTGGCGTCGATTGGCGTGACCGTCGGTTTCTGAGTCCGCGACTGATCAGCGGCCGAATATGACTTAAACGCAAGCCACTGTTCGGCTTTATCGCGCTTCCATTGCGCGGTAATCCACAATTCAGACCCCCAGATTTCGCGGCCGAAATCAATTGTTTTTGAGACGCTGCTTGCTGGATTCGCGCCGGTGCGACGCGGCCTTCGGCTGATCGGCGCGCGCCAGAGCATTGCTCGGCGCGGGGCGCGCAGTACACCGGCTGCTCGTTGCACGAGCCCCGCCCACGCAATGCAGCACGTCAGACTCTCAGCCGCGGCGAGCAGGCCACCCGCACCGACACGTCCAATCCCGGCCCCCCGGGACCGCGTGGCCTCCGCTCCCGCACCAATCCATTCAGCGTTCGGCGAAATAGCCGTTTCGCTTGAGTTGCGGCAAATTTGCGCCGACAACAGCACTGTGTAATGCGCTGTGCTGAAGTTGATTGCGATTTATTCTCCACACACAGGGGTTTGCATGGGGGTGTTTCCCCCTGTCGATCGCTACGTTTTTGAGTCAAGATCAACAAAGTTGACAGTTTTGACAGCCGGCATGCTCCCCCGCCGCGAGACATCGTCGTTCCACCGCCCGATTCTTCGATTGCCCGAATGAACTCCGATCAAGACAGCAAGACCCCACCCCAAGCAAGCGCTGAGTCTGGCCGCCCAGCGGAGCATCGGCGGCCGCAGATGGCTGACCTGGCTCGCCTCGCCGGCGTGTCGGTGGCCACGGTGTCGCGTGCACTGAACGGCAGCACCGAGGTCAGCGAGGCCACGCGCAATCGCATCAGCGAACTCGCGCGGCAGATGAACTACACGATCAACCTCAGTGCAAAGAATCTGCGCACGCGGCAGAACCGCACCGTGGCGGTCGTGATCCCCTACGACAGCACCTCGCGCCAGCACGTGAGCGAGCCCTTCTTCCTGACGATGATGGGCAGCCTGGCCGACAGCCTCACCAGCCGCGGCTACGACATGCTGCTTTCGCGCGTGGACGCCGAGAAGCTCGACATGGCCGCCTCGCTGTACGACAGCGGCACGGCCATCGGCATCATCATGATCGGCCAGTGGCACCACCACGATCAGCTCAACGTCATGGCAGCGCGCAATGTGCCGCTGGTGGTCTGGGGCGCGCAGCTGGCGCAGCAGATCTACTGCAGCGTGGGTGGCGACAACTTTGACGGCGGCGCCAAGGCCACGCGCCATCTCATCGAGCAGGGTCGCAAGCGCATTGCCTTCCTTGGCGACCCGGACCTGCCCGAAGTGATGCTGCGCCACCGCGGCTACGAACATGCACTGCGCGAAGCGGGCATGCAGCCTGATCCGCGCCTGCTGCTCAAGCAGCCCTTCGAGGCCAACATGGCCAGCGACGCAGTACGCCGCCTGGTGGCCGATGGGGTGGCCTTCGATGCGCTCTTTGCGTGCAGCGATGTGCTTGCCGTGGCGGCCATCCACGCCCTGCGCTCCAGCGGCCGCTCCGTGCCCAGGGAGGTGGCGGTGGTCGGCTATGACGACGTCGAGTGGGCACGCCACGCCGAACCGCCGCTGACCACGATCCGCCAGCCCTTTGCCAACGCAGGGGCAGAAATCGTCGATGCCCTGCTGCAGCAGCTCTCCGGTCAGAAGGTGCCGCCGCGCACCCTGCGCGTGGAGCTGGTAGTTCGCAACAGCTCGATCGCCGGCAGCGCCGAGCGCTAGGCGCCGCGAACGGTTCCGGGGCGCGCCAGACGACGTGCACACCCCGGCGCAAGATCCCGCATCAGCCTTCAGCAACCGCCTCGCACGCTCGGTCGCAATCCTTTGCGAACTGAGCAATGGCTTGTTCGTCAATGAACGAAGTCGTCATTCGCGATCACATCCATGCACACCACATTCGCTTGCGCGATGCAGCAATCCGGATTCAGGCGAAACAACGCCTCAGCGCGAGGTATTTACTCACCTCGTTGAACGGCGAATCATGTTGCGACCCAGCATGAAAAGCGTGAACCCGCGACGTCGCAAACGATTGCGTTTTGAATTCAGCCTGCGTACAGTCGATCGCCGTGGACAGCCCGCATCGATCGGTTGCACCATCGACGCAGACGGCAAGCCGCACCAGGAACGGGCACAAGACCCTCACCCAAAAAGCCGTGCCCGGCACCGCACAGATCGCTCTTGGAGACATTGATGACGCCGACTTTCAAGCTCAGCCGTATCACGCTCGCCCTCACGGGCGCCTTCCTGCTCGGCGGCCAGGTGCTGGCCCAGACCGTGCAGCCCCCCGCAGCGCCCGCCACGGCGCCGGCGCAACAGACCGACGCCAACAAGGACGACCAGCTCAAGCTCGACAGCGTGGTGGTCACTGGCGCGGCTGTCGCCACCACCAAGATGCGCCAGTCGCTCTCGGTCTCCACGCTGAGCAACGAGCAGATCGAAAAGTCCGTCGCCACCAACGCCGCCGAAGTGCTGCGCTCGGTGCCCGGCGTACGCTCCGAGTCCAGCGCCGGTGAAGGCAACACCAACATCACCATGCGCGGCGCGCCGCTGTCTGCGGGTGGCTCGCGCTATGTCTCGCTGCAGGAAGACGGCCTGCCGGTGCTGCTGTTCGGCGACATCGCCTTCGCCACGCCCGACCAGTATCTGCGTGCCGACGCGATGATCGATCGCCTGGAAGTGGTGCGCGGCGGTTCGGCCTCCACGCTTGCGAGCAATGGCCCGGCCGGCATCATCAACTTCATCTCCAAGACCGGCGAGGACAAGGGTGGCATGGCCAGCCTGGGCGTGGGTCTGGACTTTCGCCAGTACCGCCTCGAGTTCACCCAGGGTGGCAAGGCCTCCGACACGGTGCGTTATCAGGTCGGCGGCTTCTGGCGCGTGGGCGAGGCCTCCGGCCGCAACGCCAACTTCAATGCCGAGAATGGCGGCCAGATCAAGGGCAACGTCACCTTCATGCTCGGCGGCAATAACTACATCCGCGCCAGCCTGAAGGTCCTCAACGACAAGACGCCGACCTTCCTGCCCGTGCCCACGCGCCTGTCCGCCGATGGCCGCTCGATCCAGACCATCCCGGGCATTGATCCGCGCAACGCATTCTTCGTCACCAACGCCTTCAACCGCGACGTGGTGCTCGACCGCAACAACCAGCAGGTCGTCACCGACCCGCGCGACGGCCTGCACATGAAGTCCACGGCGCTGGGCCTCGAAGCCGGCTTTGATCTGGGCAGCATCCGCATCGAGAACCGTTTCCGCTACGCCGACAACGGCGGCCGCTTCATCGGCGTGTTTCCGGCCTCCGACGGCCCGGCCGTGCCCGCCAGCGTCGGCGGCCCGCTGCCCGCGGACCGCTTTGTGGGCCACATCTTCAACACCTCGCTGGACAGCCTCGACAACGTCTTCAACGACCTGAAGGCCAGCTACAAGATCAGCCTGGGCGGAAAGGACAGCCTGACCGTCACCGGCGGCCTGTTCTACGGCAAGCAGGACATTGCCCAGACCTGGTACTGGAACGGCTACGTGTTCGCGCTCAACGGCGACAACCCGCGGAACTTCGGTCAGCTCGGCACGCTGCCCACACCCATCTGGGGCAACTTCATCCGCTCCTGGGACTCCAGCTACACCCAGACCGCGCCCTACGCAGCGCTCACCTGGGATGCCGGCGCGCTGACCGTGGACGCGAGCCTGCGCAGCGACCGCAACAAGGGCTCGGGCTACCAGTTGCCCGACGGCTACACCGCAGCCACCGGCGGCTTCGACACCCGCACGCGCAACAACTTCAACTACTCGATCTCCAAGACCAGCTACTCAGTGGGCGCGAACTATCAGCTCGACCGCAATCTGGCGGCCTTTGCTCGCGTGAGTTCCGGTGTCAGCTTCATGGGTGACCGCGTCCTGGGGGCGGCCACGGCCCGCACCGCCATCCCCTTCAACGAACTGACGCAGCAGGAGCTGGGCGTGAAGATCCGCAGCGGCGGCCTGAGCGCCTTCATCACTGCCTTCAACGCCAAGACCAAGGAAGGTTGTGCGTTCGAAGCCTCCACCCAGCGCACCCTGTGCGACAACTACAGCGCACGCGGCGTGGAAGCCGAGCTGGGCCTGCGCGCCGGTGCGTTCCGCCTGACCTCGGGTGTCACCCTCACCGACGCCAGCATCGATGGCGGCCCGAACAACGGCAAGACGCCGCGCCGTCAGGCTGACGTCGTGTATTCGATCGCCCCGAGCTACTCCGTGGGCAACGCTGAAATCGGCGCCGCGATCATCGGCACGACCAAGTCCTACGCGCAGAACGACAACGTCGTCGTGCTGCCGGGCTACACGGTGGTGAACGCCTTCCTGAACTACAGCATCAGCGACAACCTGCTGCTCAACGTCGGCGTCAACAACCTGTTCAACAAACTTGGCTACACCGAAGGCGAAGGTCAAAACGGCTTCTTCGTGGCCCGTTCGATCAACGGCCGTACGGCGCGCGCCACGATCAAGTACCTGTTCTGAGCACGACCCCGCACCCGGCGAACCCGGGTGCGGATCGAATGACCCAGCGAATGCCTTCGGGGTGGTTCTGCCCCGAGTTGCCCCGGGGGCTTCGCGTTTTCCAAACGGCCGCGCCTTCGGTGGTGCACCCGGTCACAAGCCGGGCCACTGCAGCGCATGACGGGCAGGACGCTCGGTCTCCTCCGTGTCCCTGATTCAGCTTTCCCTCTGATGACTCCGTATCCGGACTCCGCGCAGACGCACGAACCGCTCCCTTCCCCGGGCGGCGTGCTGCTGATCGGCGAGGCGCTGGCCGATTCTTTTCCCGAACACACGGTCATCGGGGGTGCGCCCTTCAATGTGGCGCGCAACCTCGGTGCTCTGGGCCTGGCGCCCTGCTTTGTGAGCCGCGTGGGCCATGACGCCCTGGGCCGAGAGATCGCGGCACAGTGCGCCGCCTTTGGTGTGGCTACCGCCGGCCTGCAGATCGACTCCGCGCTGGCCACAGGTGTGGTGGATGTGCACATGAACGGCAGCGCGCACAGCTTCCACATCCGCGAGAACGCTGCCTGGGACGCCATCGACAGCACCACGGCCGTGGCCTGTGTGCGCGCGGCACAACCGGCGTGGATCGGCTTTGGCACGCTCGCCCAGCGCGATGCCCGCTCCCGTGCCGCGCTCTATGGTGCACTGGCTGCCAGTTCGGCACGTCGTTTTCTTGACCTGAACCTGCGCACGCTGCCTGAAGGCGGCGTGCGCAACCGCGAGTTGTCCGAGGCCAGCCTGGCGCTGGCGCAGGTGGTCAAGGTGAATGACGAGGAACTGGCGCAGCTGCTGGGCTGGTTCGGCCAGGACCCGGCGCCCGCGCTGCAGGACTTTGCGAGCCCCGATCATCTGGATGCCGTCGCCGCGCTGATGCAACGCTTTGACATCGAGCTGCTCGTCGTGACACGCGGCGCGCAGGGCTATGCGGCGTTTGGCCGATCAGCGCAGGGCCTTGGCGAGCTGCTGGCCGAGGGCAGCACACCCCGCGTGCAAGTCACAGACACCGTTGGCGCGGGCGATGCCTTTTCTGCCGTGCTGCTGGCCGGCCTCCTACACGACTGGCCGCTGACCACCACGCTGGCGCGTGCTGCCGAGTTTGCCGCCATGGTCTGCACATTGCGTGGCGCAGTCGCGGCCGATCCTGCGCACTACGCCCGCTGGCGGGCGCAGTGGCTTGGCACTGCAAGCAAAGCGGGCCACGGCAGCGCGACGGCAGGGGCAAGACCCGCAGCGCCCATCCACAGACACGCCGCCTGACACATAGAGATCCCACCGGACACCCGCCTGATGGCCCACACCCCGCTCAAGCCGCACCTCAGCTTCTCGCAGATCCTGAGCATGAACTTCGGGTTCTTCGGCATCCAGTTCAGCTTCGGCCTGCAGCAGGCCAACATGACGCCGATCTATCAGATGCTCGGCGCCGAGGGCAAAGATCTGCCGCTGCTCTGGCTGGCCGGGCCCGTGACCGGGCTGCTGGTGCAACCCATCATTGGCGCACTGTCGGATCGCACGGCGCACCGCTGGGGCCGACGCACTCCGTATTTCCTGTATGGCGCGCTGGCGTGCTCGCTGGGCCTGCTGGTCATGCCCTTCTCGCCGGCGTTGTGGTTTGCCGCCAGCCTGCTGTGGATTCTGGATGCCGCCAACAACGTCACCATGGAGCCGTATCGCGCCTATGTGAGCGACCGGCTGAATCGTGATCAGCACTCGGCTGGATTCCTTACGCAAAGCGCATTCACGGGCCTTGCGCAGACCACGGCCTATCTGGCGCCGAGCATCCTGGTCTGGCTGGGTATGAGCAAGACGGCGCAGGCGCCCAATGGCATCCCGCTCATCGTGGTCAGTGCGTTCCTCATCGGTGCGCTGCTGTCCTTCACCACGGTGTATTTCTCGATCAAGAAGGTGCCGGAGCTGCCGCTCACCGAGACCGAGCGTGCCGAGCTGGCCGCCAAGCCGCGCACCGTGGGCGCCATCTTCGGAGAGATCTGGGACGCCATCCTCACCATGCCGCCCACGATGCGCCGCCTGTGGTGGATGGCGCTGTTCCAGTGGTACGGAATGATGTGCTACTGGCAGTTCATCGTGCCCTCGGTCGCCAAGAGCGTCTTCGGTGTGACCGACCCCAAGGCGCCGGGCTATGTGGATGCCGTGCTCACCAACGGGCAGATCGGCGGCTTCTACAACTTCATCGCCTTCATCGCGGCCTTTGCCATGGTGCCGCTCACGAGGCGCTTCGGCGCCAAGATCATGCACGCCATCTGCCTGAGTGCCGCTGCGCTGGGCATGTGGATGCTCCCCAGCATCAGCGACAAGGCCATGCTCTTCATCCCCATGCTGGGCGTGGGTCTGGCCTGGGCCAGCATCATGGGCAACCCCTACGTGCTGCTCGCCGGCAGCATTCCGCCGGAGCGCGCCGGGGTCTACATGGGCATCTTCAACATGTTCATCGTCATCCCGATGATCATCCAGATGCTCACGCTGCCGCTGATCTACGGCCCGCTGCTTGGCAGTGACCCCGGCAACGTGATCCGCCTGGGCGGCGCGCTGCTGGCCTGCGCGGCCGTGGCCGTGCTCTTCGTGAAGACCACAGACCCCGAACCCGCTGCGCTGACTGGCGCGCGGGCACCTCACTGAGCCTGATCCAGAAGAAGCATTCAACATGAAGAACCAGGTTCAACTCATTACCTATGTTGATCGCCTGAGTGGCGGCGACCTCAAGGCCCTGCACAGCCTGCTCAAGCAAGAGCTGGCAGGCCTGTTCGGCGGTGTGCACCTGCTGCCGTTCTATGACCCCATCGACGGCTCGGACGCCGGATTCGACCCGATCGACCACACGCAGGTGGATTCGCGCCTCGGCACCTGGGCGGACATCAAGGCGCTCACGACTGATGTGGACGTGATGGCTGACGTGATCGTGAACCACATGAGCAGCGAGTCCCCCCAGTTCAAGGACTTCTCTGCGAAGGGCAGCGCCTCGCCCTACAACGGCCTGTTTCTCACCATGGAAGCCGTGTTCCCCAAGGGCGCCACGGAGAAGGATCTGCTCGCGATCTACCGCCCGCGCCCAGGCCTGCCCTTCACCTTCACCACGCTCAAGAACGGCGAGAAGCGCATCCTCTGGACGACCTTCACGCCGCAGCAGGTGGACATCGACGTGCGCCACCCCGCAGGTGCCGCCTATCTGCACGGCATCCTGCAGACTCTGGCCGAAAGCCAGGTGAAGATGGTGCGCCTGGACGCTGTGGGGTACGCCATCAAGAAGGCAGGCGCCAGCTGCTTCATGATGCCGGAGACCTACGCCTTTATCGATGAGTTCGCCAACCAGGCGCGCGGCTTCGGCATCGAAGTGCTGGTGGAGATCCACAGCTACTACCGCACGCAGATCGAGATCGCCAAGCGGGTGGACTGGGTCTATGACTTCGCCCTGCCGCCGCTCGTGCTGCACGCCTTTGCCTTCAAGACCGCGCGTGCGCTCAAGGAGTGGGTGCGCATCCGCCCCAACAATGCGCTCACCGTGCTGGACACGCACGACGGCATCGGCATCATCGACATCGGCGCCGACAGCGCAGACCGCGCCGGCAAGCCCGGGCTGGTGCCACCCGCAGAGCTGGACCGCCTCGTGGAGACCATCCATGAGAACAGCCGCGGTGAAAGTCGGAAAGCGACGGGCGCGGCGGCCTCCAACCTGGATCTGTATCAGGTCAACTGCACCTTCTACGACGCCATGGCCCGAGACGACGCACGCTACCTGCTCGCCCGCGCCATCCAGTTCTTCCTGCCCGGCGTGCCGCAGGTCTATTACGTGGGCCTGCTGGCCGGCGAGAACGACATGGATCTGCTTGAGCGCACCCGCGTGGGCCGCGACATCAACCGCGAATACTTCACGCCAGACACCGTGCGCGCCGCCATGGCCAAACCCGTGGTGCAAGCGCTCTGCGACCTCATCCGCCTGCGCAACACCCACCCCGCATTCAACGGCCAGTTCGAGCTGCTGGAGAGCGCTAACAACCAACTCGCCTTGCGCTGGACCGCCGGTGAGCACAGCGCCACACTCACTGTGGATCTGGCCGGCGGCACGGGCCAGGTGCAGGCCAGCGGCCAGGCGCCGCGCGTGTTCGGCGTGACTGCAGCGGCCGCCTGAACACGCGGCAAGTCGGCGGGGCCTTAAGCCCGCCGCGGCAATGCGCATGGGCGTGGGTGGCAGGTGCATCGTGCGCCGCCCGTGCATCGGCGAGCACCCGGAATGAACTCGCCACTCGCCGTACGCCCGTCGTCCCTCGACACCGATCTCGCTTGTCTGGTGCGGCTTTCCAGCCATTTTGGCCTGAAGAACCGCACCAGGCGCCCATCTCCGTTTTGTGCAGCTGAGACCTGCCGATCCGCAGCTCGTCGCGCGCGGTGCGTGGCTGGCCAGAGCGCTCCATACACTCGCCTGAGTCAACAGGGTGCAGGATCAGGGAGAGGGTATGAATCCACCATGGATGAGGGGCGCCGCGCGCGCGGCGGTGATCGGTGTTGGCTTGGGTCATGCGCTGGTGGCGCACGCGCAGGCCAAGCCGCTGAATGTGTTTGACCAGCTGGCCGCCGGCGGCTCGGGCATCTGGGTGATTGGCGCGCTGTCCGTGCTCGCGCTGGCCGTCACCATCGAGCGGCTGGTGCGCTTTCGGGTGGGGCGGCTGGCGCCTGCGGGCCTCACGGATGCCGTGATCAAGCTCTGGCAGCGCGGCGAGCTCACCGAGGCGCAGCGCCTCGTCTCGCAGACGCCCAGCACCCTGGCCAGCGTGCTGGGCTATCTGCTGGCGCACCGCACGGCCGATCCGGCCTCGCTCTCCGCTCGCGCGGGTGACATGGCCTCGCTCGCCCTGCGCGAGCAGCAGCAGCGCGCCTACCCGCTGGCGGTGGTGGCCACCGTCGCACCCATCGTCGGCCTGCTCGGCACGGTGATCGGCATGATCGAAGCCTTTCACGTGATTGCCTTTTCCAGCGGCCTGGGCGACCCCAGCCTGCTGGCGGGCGGCATCTCCAAGGCGCTGGTCAATACCGCCGCCGGGCTGGCGGTGGCGCTGCCCTCGCTGGCCATGCACCACTACTTCAAGTACCGGCTCCAGCTCATCGGCATCGCGCTGGAGAAGCAGGTGAACCGCGTGTTTGACGAAGTGCTCATTCAGCCGCGGGGCCAAGATGCGCATTGACCTGGGCCACGACGAAGAACCCGAGATCGGGCTCATTGCCCTGATTGACTGCATCTTCTTTCTGCTGATGTTCTTCATGGTGGCTACCTCCTTCAAGCAGGTGGACCAGGCCCGCAAAGAGAAGGAGCTCGCCATCCAGCTGCCGCAGGCCACCGCCACCCTGGTGGCTGCACAGGCCGCCAAGGCCGCGCCGCTGGTCATCACGCTCAACGCCCAGGGCAGCGTGTTCATCGACAACACGCCCCTCAGCCTGCAGGCCCTGCACGACCGCCTGCGCGAAGAAGCAGCGCGCAACCCCGCGCGGCCCATCCGGCTGGATGGTGACCGGCGCACGCCGTACCAGCACATCGTGCGTGTGCTGGATCTGGCGCAGTTTGAAGGCCTCACGCAGGTGAGCCTGCGCACCACGCAATGAAGCCGGCGCGCCGGCGGTTCTGGAACCCGTTCAGCCTGCTGCTGAACCGGCCGTTCCTGGCTGCCTCGCTGCTGCTGCATGCCCTGCTGCTGGCCGGGCTCTGGGCGCTGGGGCCCTACCAGGTCAGCACACAGCGCCAGGTGCAGGATCAGGCCCGCATTGAGCGCACCCTGCGCGAGGCCCAGCGCGAGCAGGTGCGCCGCCAGCTCGCGCGCATGGAGAAGCTGGAGCGCGAAACCGGCGCGAGCACCGCCGGCAGCCCGCCCTTGCCGCAAGACCCGGTGGCGCGCGCCCAGGCCCTCGCCGAGCGCATCGAGGCGCAGGAGCGCAAGCTGCGCGCCCGCGAACTGGCCCGCCTGCTGCAGATCAGCGAACCCGAAGCCCGCGTCCGCCTGCAGGCCGAAGCGGCCAAGCGTCCCCCCGCGCCCCTGCCCGCCCAGCCGGCCGACGCCGTGGCCCAGCTGGAGCGCCGCGCGCGTGACGCCGTGCAGCGCATGCAGGACTCAGCCCGCCGCCAGCAGGAAGGCAGCACCCTCGCCCAGCGCAGCACCTCCCCGCCCGCACGCAGCAGCGCCGACGCGCAGCGCAGCGCCTCGGGCAAGAGCGCGGGCGGCAGTTCAGACACGCAGGCAGACCGCAAGGCAAACGGCCAGTCCGGCGGTGCGTCGGGCACGCAAAGTGCCGGCAAGAGCGGCAGCCAGGGCGCCGGTGGCAACGCCGCCAACGGCGAAGCCACACCCGGCGGCGGCGGGGGCGGTCAGGCGGCGGGCTCGCAAATCTCACCCAACTCCATCGGCGGCGTGGGTGAACCCGCGCGCACCTACACCGCCGCGGCCGCCCCGCCTCCGCTGACGGACCGCGCTCGCATGCGCTTTGCCGAGGCGCGCACATTCGGCCCCGGCGCCGCCTATGCCAACCGCGTGTATCTGGACCGCTGGTACGTGCTTGGCCCCTTTGATGCGCGCAGCTCCGCCGTCATGAGCGAGTCTCACCCCGCCGAGGTGCTGGTGGACCTGGACGCCGTGTACCGCGGCAAGGGCGGGCAGCTCGTCAGCTGGCAGGCGCAGCAGAGCCCCACCTACCCCTTCGTGCCCGAACCCGTGGCGCCCGACGCGCTGTACTACGCCTACACCGAAGTGCGCGTGGACCAGGACACCGAGGTCTGGCTCGACATCGGCGCCGACGACGACACCAAGCTCTGGCTCAACGACCAGCTCGTCTGGACCAGCGGCAACGAAACCAAGCTCTGGTACCAGCGCCCCTGGTATGTGCTTAATGACGAAATGAGCCACTACGGCCTGGTGGAAGGCCGCGTGCTCGTGCGCCTGAAAGCCGGCCGCAACACCCTGCTGCTCAAGCTCTACAACGGCATCGACTTGATGTTTTTCTCGGTAGTGATTGCGCGCTGAGGGGGCTTGGCAGCGCCCGCCCCGTTGCGG
This sequence comes from Piscinibacterium candidicorallinum, assembly GCF_047549485.1. GTDB lineage: Bacteria > Pseudomonadota > Gammaproteobacteria > Burkholderiales > Burkholderiaceae_C > Piscinibacterium > Piscinibacterium candidicorallinum. The sequence goes on from NZ_CP180191.1 coordinate 3,026,020, forward strand.
TCTGATGTGGGCTTTCCGCTTGGCGTGGGGTTTCGGCAAGCACCGCTTGCCGCCAAGCCAAGAGCGGGGCCTGCCAGCGCCCGCCCCGTTGCGGTCTGATGTGGGCTTTCCGCTTGGCGTGGGGTTTCGGCAAGCAACGCTCGCCGCCAAGCCAAGAGTGGGCGCCTGCCAGCGCCCACCCCGTTGCGGTCTGATGTGGGCTTTCCGCTTGGCTTGGGGTTTCGGCAAGCACCGCTTGCCGCCAAGCCAAGAGTGGGCGCCTGCCAGCGCCCACCCCGTTGCGGTCTGATGTGGGCTTTCCGCTTGGCTTGGGGTTTCGGCAAGCACCGCTTGCCGCCAAGCCAAGAGTGGGCGCCTGCCAGCGCCCACCCCGTTGCGGTCTGATGTGGGCTTTCCGCTTGTCCCATGCGGCTTTCCAGCCACTTTGGCCTGAAGAGCTGCATCCAGAGCCCGTCTTGCTTTCCGCCGATGCGAGCCATCCTCCTGATACCGCAGGTTGAGCGCGCTGCGCCGGCAGTCACAAGTTCGAGCTTTCGCGCCGCTTGGCGCATCCAATCGCGCCCATGTCTTCACTTGGGGCTGGATGCGACCATGACCATTGACCTCACGCTGCCCGGGATGATGGTCCCGGGTCTTGTTCTCGTGCGCTTTGCATACGTCTTGGCCAGGAGCACCGAACCGATCCCGGTTGGTGAACTGATCAGGAGATGCCTGGTTCTCTGCGCGGTCGCGTATGCGATGGCGCTGTGCTGGGCTGCGATTGCTTCTGGTGGACTGTTCTATGAACCCACCGCCTTTCGCCGGAACTTCAGTTTCGTGGCTGGCTCGCTGGCAGGCGTCCTGAGCCTCTTCGTAATCTGTGCGGCGATCTGGTTCGTGTTCGTTGCGCGTGCGTCGGGCCGGTACTGGCGCCCTCTCTATGTGGCCTTTGCGTGCCTGCTTGTTCCAGCGTTTCCAGCGGTGTTCGTCATCGGTTGGATGATGGGGTGCATCGAGCTCGGGGGTGGCTCGTGTACGTAGCTATCCGTCCCGCTTGTCCCATGCGGCTTTCCAGCCACTTTGGCCTGAAGAGCCGCTTCCAGAGCCCATCTCGCTTTGCCGCTCCGGGCGTGGCGCGCTGTCGCGCTCGCGCAAATGGGGCTGCCTCAAGCCGCTGCTCGGCCATTACGATCCCTGAGCTTCAAGGGGGGGTTATGGAAGGCGACAGCCGGCGGGCCGAAGCTCGCAACTACGTGCACATTCTGTTGGACGATCTGGTGCAACGCGGGGGATCGGACCTCTACCTCACCGCCGGGGCAGCGCCGCGGGCCAAGGTGCGCGGCATCACGCAGGCACTCAGTTCCGAGGCGCTGGCGCCCGGCGAGTGCGCGCATCTGGCCTTTGCCCTGCTCACGCCGCAGCAGCACGCGCAGTTTGAGCAGGACAAGGAGCTCAACTTTGCCTACGCCCTGCCCGGCGGCCAGCGCTTTCGGGTGAATCTGCACTACCAGCGCGGCGAGGTCTCGCTGGTGGCGCGCGCCGTGAACAGCAGCATCCCGAGCATCAGCGCGCTGGGCCTGCCTGCCCAGGTGGAAAAGCTGGCCCTGCTCGAACGCGGCCTGGTGCTGGTGGTGGGCGCCACGGGTTCCGGCAAGAGCACGACCATGGCGGCCATGATCAACCACCGCGCCGCCCAGCGCAGCGGCCACATCCTCACCGTGGAAGACCCGATCGAGTACGTCTTTACCCACCAGGCCAGCACCGTGAACCAGCGCGAGGTGGGCACCGACACGCACAGCTTCTCGGACGCGCTGCGCAACTCCATGCGCCAGGCGCCAGACACCATCGTCATCGGCGAGATCCGCGACCGCGACGCGATGATGCAGGCCATCACCTACGCCGAGACCGGCCACCTTTGTCTGGCCACCCTGCACGCCAACAACGCCAACCAGGCCATCAAGCGCGTGCTCAACTTCTTCCCGGAAACCGCGCACCGCCAGGTGCTCAATGACCTCTCGCTCAATCTGAAGGCCTGCATCTCGCAGCGCCTGCTGCGCGGCCGGCAGGGCCAGCTGGTGCTGGCCTGCGAGGTGATGATGCAGAGCGCCTACATCGCCGACCTGATCGAAAAAGGCGCCATCGACGAGATCAAGGCCGCCATGGCCAAGAGCACCGAGGTCGGCATGCTCACCTTCGACCAGTGCCTGCACGAGCTCTGGAAGACCGCCAAGATCGACACCGAGACCGCGCTCAGCCAGGCGGATTCACGGACGGATCTGGGGTTGAAGATGAAGTTGGGGTGAGGAGCCGTCCACCAGCTGCGCGGCCACCGGAGAGTTTTCGACCGCGTCACATCACCAGAGCGCAGCCGAGTGCTCAGGCGGGGGTACGGCCAACACGCTTGCGTGCGCCGGCCCCTTGAGTGGCTGAAGCCTTCGAGGGTCGAGTTCGATAGGTGGCGCGATCTTCGTTGACGGACATCTCGCTGCTATCCATACGAGTCAGCCGCTGCAAGGCATAGGTATTCAGGCTCACACCCTGCTCAGCCGCATTCACTGCCAAAGCACGATGGAGCTCGGTCGGCATGCGCAGTACGAAGCGCCCACTGAACTTCTTGGTCGCCAGCGGCTCGGGCGGCGCTTCGCCGGCGTTTTTCATGTCGGCAACGACGTCCTTCACAAGAGTTCGGATGCCAGAGAAGGCCTTGGCAGCGTCCTTGTCGAGCCATGACAAGGAGGGGAACTCAGCACATGTGCCGACAAACTCACCGTCTTCGGCGCTGAAGCTCACGCGATAGGTGTAGTGGTCGATGTTCATGGCTTCTCCTTCACGGACGCGAGCCGGTCGATTGCGGCGAGGACCTGGCGAACCTGATAGGCCTTGGCCATGGTCCCGTCGCGCTGGATGTTCACGCGCGGGTCACCCATCCAAGGGGTCTTGTACACATGATGGCTGGAGCCGCTGATCCGAGGTTCGCCGAAAAAGTGCTCGCAGACTTTCGCCAGATCGCGGAACCTGACCGACGAAGGACTGCTGCGGAACTCATCCAGCAGGGCACGGATTCGATCAGCAGGTGGCATGCGCGCATGATACTACCCGTGATATCAAATTCACCATGAGTATTTGAATCGCCCGACGCCTCAGCACTCCACAATATTCACCGCCAGCCCCCCGCGCGCCGTCTCCTTGTATTTGAGTGACATGTCGGCGCCGGTTTCACGCATGGTCTTGATGACCTTGTCGAGGCTGACGTAGTGGCTGCCGTCGCCGTGCAGGGCCATGCGGGCGGCGTTGATGGCTTTCACACTCGCGATGGCGTTGCGCTCGATGCAGGGGATCTGCACGAGGCCGCCCACGGGGTCGCAGGTGAGGCCGAGGTGGTGTTCCATGCCGATCTCTGCGGCGTTTTCCACCTGCGCGGGCGTGCCGCCGAGCACGGCGCAGAGCGCGCCGGCGGCCATGGAGCAGGCCACGCCCACCTCGCCCTGGCAGCCCACTTCTGCGCCGCTGATGGAGGCGTTTTCCTTGTAGAGAATGCCGATGGCCGCGGCGGTGAGCAGGAAGTCCTGCACGCCCTGCTCGCTGGCACCGGGCACGTGGCGGCTGTAGTAGTGCAGTACGGCCGGGATGATGCCGGCCGCGCCATTGGTGGGCGCCGTGACCACGCGGCCCCCGGCGGCGTTTTCCTCGTTCACGGCCAGGGCGTAGAGGTTCACCCAGTCCATCACGGCCAGGGGGTCCTGCCCGGTGGGGGTACTTGAGAGCTTGCGGTGCAGCGCCGCGGCGCGCCGCTTGACCTTGAAGCCGCCGGGCAGCACGCCTTCGGTGGCGCAGCCGCGGGCCACGCAGGCCTGCATGGTGGTCCAGATGCGCGCGAGGCCTTCATCAATCTGCGCGTCGCTGCGCCAATGCCGTTCGTTCACGCGCATGAGCTGGGCGATGCTCATGCCCTGCTGGGCGCAGAGCGCCAGCAGTTCCTCGCCACTGCGGAATGGCATGGGCAGCACGGTGCTGGTGGGCACGATGCGCGCTGCGCGGGCGCGGTCCCCGGCCAGCTCACCACTGACCACAAAGCCGCCGCCCACGGAGTAATAGGTCTTTTCGAACAGCAGCTTGCCGCTGGCCGCGAGCGCGCTGCACACCATGCCGTTGGCATGAAAGGGCAGCTGCTCGCGCGCAAAGAAGAGCATGTCTTCGCGCTCGACGAAGCGCACGCGCTTCTTGCCCACCAGCTCAAGCGCCTGATCGGCACGCATGGCGCCGAGCAGCGTGGGCACGTCATCAATCGGCACGGTTTCCGGGTCATGCCCGGCCAGGCCGAGCAGCACGGCCACATCGGTGCCGTGGCCCTTGCCCGTGGCGCCCAGCGAGCCATAGAGCTTCACCTGCACGCGGTCCACGGCGTCCATGTGGCCCTCGCGGCGCAGGCGCTCGCCAAACAGCCGCGCCGCGCGCATGGGGCCCACGGTGTGGGAGGACGAGGGGCCGATGCCGATCTTGAAGAGGTCGAAGACGCTGACTGCCATGGGTGCTCGCGCGATGTATGTATTAGTGAGTGCTGGGGGCGATCAGGCGCTGGGTAGCGCGGGCTTTGGGCCCGGTGCGGCCGGTGGCATGCGTTCGATGCGGCTTGGGTCCGGTGGGTCGGGCGTTTGGGGCACGAACACGGGCGGCGGTGGTGCATCCGCCGCGCGCACCCAGGCGTTCATCCGTTCGAGCACGACGCGGCGGATTTCAGGGCGGCGCATGGCGTCGATGTGCTGGCCGTCACGAATTTCAAGAACTTCTGGCAGGGTGCCTGGTGCGACGCGCGCATTCAGGGCCACGGCAAGCTGCATGCTGTTCTTGGGGTCCACGATCCGGTCGGCCGTGCCATGCACCAGCACCACCGGCACGCTCACCTTGGCCGCAGCCGTGACCGGATCCTTCTCCGGCCCCGGCAGCAGCTGCACCCCGGCAGGCGCCACGGCGCCGAGCAGCGCGCTCCTGGCGGCGGCCTCGCGCGCAATGCCGCGGTAGCTGGCAAAGGCGCTGTCGATGATGGCGCCGCGCACGCCGGCGCTGTCTTGCGCGAGCAGGCGCAGGGCCGTGGCGCCGCCCAGGCTCTGGCCAAAGACCACGATGCGCTGCGCATCCACGCCCGGCTGCTGGCGCAGGGCCTTGAGCGCAGCCTGGGCGTCTTCCACCACACCGTCCAGCGTGGGGCGGCCCTGGCTTTGGCCAAAGCCGCGGTAATCAAAGGTGAGTACGTGCCAACCTTCGGCGGGCAGCCAGGCCACGGCGGGCAAGTGGTTGCTCACATTGGCCGCGTTGCCGTGCAGGTGCAGCACGGTGCCCTTGGCGGCTTGCCCGGGCGCGAGTTTGGCGGGCAGCCACCAGCCGTGCAGGCGGCTGCCGTCCGGGGCGTTGAAGTACAGGTCTTGCGCCGTGAGGCCGAACTGCGCCGGCGTGCTGTAGGCCTGCTGGTCCGGGTGGAAAAACATGCGCTCCACGCAACCGGTGGTGGTGGCCAGCAGCGCCGCCAGGCCCAGGGCGAGCAGCCCGTGGCGCAGGCGTACAGGTGACGGGCGCACGAATGATGGCCGCAAGAACGGCGGCCTCAGACGGCCCAGGGACGGTTCAACGAGATTCGGCATGAGATGCGCACGCTCCACTGCCCCCTGAAACACCCGGCTTTCCGCTTGTCTGGTGCGGATCTTCGCCAGAAAACCATCTTCAAACACTGATTGAAAATCGGCTCTCCAGAAGCTCGATTTTCAATTCTCTTCCGACACCTGCCGCAGCCCGGTGCCTCAGCCCAGACCCGGCACGACGCGCCGCAAACCTTCAAGCACCACCGTGGCGCCCAGGGCAAAGATCAGCCCGAAGTAAATGATCGTCAGCAGGTTGAAGCCAATGCCAATCAGCGTGCAGCCACCGTCACGCTGGATCAGCGCCACGGCCGTGAAGATGATGCCGAGCGCCGGCAGGGTGTTCGAGAACGGCACCAGCCCCAGCGGCACCATGAGCAGCCCGGCGCCCAGCACCAGCAGCGCGCCGTGCAGGTTCTGCATGGGGCCGCGGGTGAGCGCCGTGAGGCGCGGGCGGCTGATGCGCTCCAGCCGCTCCACCCACTTGGCGCCCAGTTCAAGAATGTCGTGCAGGCGGGCTCGCGCCAGCGGGTAGCGCGCGATCCGGCCCGGCAGCCAGGGCGCGGTGTTGAAGGTGATGGCTACGCCGATCAGCAGGATCAGCGCGCCGAAGATGGTGCTCACCCCCGGAATGCTCACCGGCAGCAGAAAGGGCAGGCACAGGATGATGGCCAGCAGCAGCAGCCCTTCCCGCCCCAGGGACTGCATGAGCGCCGACACCGGCAGCCCCTCTTCGGGCAGGGTGTTGGCCATGTCATGCAGCCACTGGCGCAGGCTGGGGCGATCGCTGTGCTCGGAGAGCTTCACGCGGCGTCCGGAGAACGGTGCGGCTTACTCGGCCGCAGGCGCATCCGCAGTTTCGGCGAGGTAGTTCTCCATCGGCGGGCAGGCGCAGACCAGGTTGCGGTCGCCATAGACGTTGTCCACGCGGGCCACGGGCACCCAGTACTTGCGCAGCTTGAGGCCGGCCACCGGGTAGGCGGCCTGCTCGCGGGTGTAGTCGTGTGCCCACTGCTCGGCCGTCACCATGCGTGCGGTGTGCGGTGCGTTGCGCAGCATGTTGTCCTCGGCGTCGATGGCGCCCGTCTCGACCAACTCGATTTCCTTGCGGATCGAGATCATGGCGTCGATGAAGCGGTCGAGCTCGACCTTGGGCTCACTTTCGGTAGGCTCGATCATCAGCGTGCCGGCCACGGGGAAGCTCATCGTCGGCGCATGGAAGCCGTAGTCGATCAGGCGCTTGGCGATGTCTTCATTGCTGATGCCGCACTTTTCCTTGATGGGGCGGATGTCGATGATGCACTCGTGCGCCACCAGACCTTCGTGACCGCTGTACAGGATGGGGTAGTGCGGCGCGAGCTTCTTGGCCACGTAGTTGGCCGAGAGGATGGCGTTCTGCGTGGCGCGCTGCAGGCCGGTGGCGCCCATCATCATGATGTACATGAAGCTGATGGGCAGGATGCCGGCCGAGCCGTAAGGCGCGGCAGACACGGGGCCCACGGTGCTGTGGCCGGTATGCGGGTTGGCCGGCAGGAAGGGCGCGAGGTGGCTCTTCACGCCGATGGGGCCGACGCCGGGGCCGCCGCCACCGTGCGGGATACAGAAGGTCTTGTGCAGGTTCAGGTGCGACACGTCGCTGCCGAACTTGCCCGGCTGCGCGGTGCCCACCAGGGCGTTCATGTTGGCGCCGTCCATGTACACCTGGCCGCCATGCTGGTGAATGATGGCGCAGATCTCGCTGATGGCGTCTTCGAACACGCCGTGGGTGGACGGATAGGTCACCATCAGCGCGGCAAGGCGGCTGCTGTATTGCTCGGCCTTGGCCTTGAGATCCGCCACGTCCACGTTGCCTTGCGAATCGCAGGCCGTGACGACCACTTCCATGCCGCACATCTGCGCGGAAGCCGGGTTGGTGCCGTGGGCGGAAGACGGAATCAGGCAAATGTCACGATGGCCTTCGCCGCGAGCGATGTGATACGCGCGAATGGCCAGCAGGCCGGCGTACTCGCCCTGGGCACCGCTGTTGGGCTGCAGGCTCACGGCGTCGTAGCCGGTCACTTCCACCAGCCACTTTTCCAGCGTGTCGGTCATCTCGCGATAACCAGCAGCTTGATCGGCGGGGACGAAGGGGTGGATCTGCGCGAACTCGGGCCAGGTGACCGGGATCATCTCGCTGGTGGCGTTGAGCTTCATCGTGCAGGAGCCCAGCGGGATCATGGCGCGGTCCAACGCGAGGTCCTTGTCCGACAGGCTGCGGATGTAGCGCAGCATCTCGGTTTCGGAATGATGGCTGTCGAAGACTGGGTGCGTGAGGAAGGCACTCGTGCGCTGCAGCGCTGCAGGGACGACTTCCTGCACGGCGGCGTCCAAGGCGTCGATGGACAGGCCAGCCGGTTTGCCTGCGAAGGCTTCCCACACCAGTTCCACATCGGCACGGGTGGTGGTCTCGTCAAAGGACAGGCCGATCACATCGGCCGCCACCTTGCGGAAGTTGGCGCCCAGGGCCACGGCGCGGGCGTGGATGGCGTCTGCATCCTTCGTCTTGACGATGAAGGTGTCAAAGAAGTGCGGCACCGGGCACTCGAAGCCCAGCTTGACCAGACCATCGCGCGCGATGGTGGCAAAGCGGTGCGTGCGCTGGGCAATGCGCTTCAGACCCGAGGGGCCGTGATACACGGCATACATGCTGGCCATGACGGCCAGCAGCACCTGCGCGGTGCAGATGTTGCTGGTGGCCTTCTCGCGGCGGATGTGTTGTTCGCGCGTCTGCAGCGCAAGACGCAGCGCCGGGTTGCCTTGCGCATCCTGCGACAGGCCCACCAGGCGGCCGGGCATGTTGCGCTTGAAGGCGTCCTGGCAGGCCAGGAAGGCAGCGTGCGGGCCGCCGTAGCCGAAGGGCACACCGAAGCGCTGCGAGGAACCGATCACGATGTCGGCGCCCCACTCGCCCGGCGGCGTGAGCAGCGTGAGTGCGAGCAGATCGGCCGCAGCGATGAACAGCGCGCCCTTGGCATGCGCTGCATCGGCGTAGGGCTTCATGTCGTGGATCTGGCCCACGGTGCTGGGGTACTGCACCAGCACGGCGAAGTACTCCTGCTCTTCCATGAGCTTGGGCGCAAAACCCACCACCACCTTCAGGCCCAGCGGCTCGGCGCGGGTCTTGACCAGTTCGATGGTCTGCGGGTGGCAGTCGCCGGCAACGATGATGGTGTCGCTCTTGCTCTTGGCGCTGCGCTTGGCAAGCGTCATGGCCTCGGCCGCGGCGGTGGCTTCGTCCAGCAGGCTGGAGTTGCTGATCGCCATGCCGGTGAGCTCACAGATCATGGTCTGGAAGTTCAGCAGCGCCTCCAGGCGGCCCTGGGAGATTTCCGGCTGGTACGGCGTGTAGGCCGTGTACCAGGCGGGGTTCTCAAGGATGTTGCGCAGGATGACGCCCGGGGTGTGCGTGCCGTAGTAGCCCTGGCCGATGAAGCTCTTGAGCACCTTGTTCTTGCTGGCGATGCGCTTCATCTCGCGCAGGGCCTGAGCCTCGCTCAGCGGCTCGGGCAGGCTCAGCAGATCCTTCTTGTGAATGCCGGCGGGAATGATCTTGCCCATCAGCTCTTCAAGCGAGCTCGAACCCACGACCTTGAGCATGTCGGTCTGGTCGTCCGGGCCGGGGCCGATGTGGCGGGCGTGGAATTCGGAGGCGTTTTCGAGATCGGAGAGCTTCATGGCAGGCATCACTTCGGTTCAACAGGAGGGACAGCGCGGCGTGCTTGGCGCCGCGCCTTTCACAACAGACAGCGGGGTCAGGCGGCCTTGACGGCGGCTTCGTAGCCGGCGGCGTCCAGCAGGGCGCCCAGGTCCGCACCGGCGGCCGGTGTGATCTTCAGCAGCCAGGCGCCGTAGGGGTCGGAGTTCAGGCTCTCGGGCGCGGCTTCGAGCGCGTCGTTGAAGGCGGTGATGGTGCCGTCCACGGGCATGTAGACGTCGCTGGCGGCCTTGACGCTTTCCACCACGCAGGCGGGGTCGCCGGCCTTGAGCGCGTCGCCCACCTTGGCGTCGCCCACGAAGACGAGGTCACCGAGCATGTCCTGCGCGGTGTCGGTGATGCCCAGGGTGATGGAGCCGTCGGCTTCGACGCGCACCCATTCGTGGGTCTTGGTGTACTTCAGGTCGGCGGGAATGTTCATGGTGTGGCTCCGTAAATGACGACGACTTCAGGGATGAAGCTTCAGTTCAAGGAAAGTGGCCCGGCGGGCCTGAAGAAAACGAAAGCGGAAAACGGTTCTGCTCAGACGAGCACCTGGCCGTTGCGCACAAAGGGCGGCTTGACCACGAGGGCGTTGACGCCCTTGCCGCGGATGTCCACCTGCACGGTGTCGCCGATCTGCACGGCCTTGGGCACTCGGGCCAACGCAATCGACACGCTCATGGACGGCGAGAAGGTGCCGCTGGTGATCTCGCCATCGCCATGCGGCGTCATCACCTTCATGTGACCGCGGATCACGCCCTTGTCCAGGAGCTTCAGGCCGACAAAGGCGCTCTTCTGGCCGTCGCGGTCCAGGGCGGCGCGGCCGATGAAGTCACGCTCGGTCTTGCGGTCCACGGTCCAGCCCATGCCGGCGTCAAGCGGGCTGACGGTCTCGTCCATGTCGTTGCCGTACAGATTCATTCCGGCTTCCAGGCGCAGGGTGTCGCGCGCGCCCAGGCCGCACTGCGCCACGCCGGCGGCCTTCAGATCGGCCCACAGCGCCGCGGCATCGTTCATGGGCACCATGATCTCGAAGCCGTCTTCGCCGGTGTAGCCGGTGCGGGCGATGAAGTTCTCGCCGATCTCTGCAGCCTGAAACACCATCAGCGGCTCGCAGGCGGCCTTCCAGTCGGGGCGAACCTGCAGCACCTTGGCGCGGGCGTTCGGGCCCTGCACGGCGATCATCGCCAGATCGCGCCGCGGCGTGAGCATGACGCCGAAGGGCGCGGCCACGGCGGCCATGTGGGCGAGGTCCTTCTCGGCCGTGGACGCATTGACCACGATGCGCCAGCTGTCGCCACCGCGCCAATACACAATCAGGTCGTCGATCACGCCGCCGGCTTCATTGAGCATGCCGGAATACAGGGCCTTGCCCACCACGGTGAGCTTGTCCACGTTGTTGGCGATCAGCCGGTGCAGGAACGCGCGGCTCTGGGCGCCCTTCACGTCCACCGGACACATGTGCGAGACGTCGAACATCCCGGCGTCGCGGCGCACGGCGTGGTGCTCCTCGATCTGGCTGCCGTAGTTCAGGGGCATCTCCCAGCCGCCGAAATCCACGAGCTTGGCGCCGGCGTCGGCATGGGTCTGGTACAGCGGGGTGCGCTTCAGCGCAGCGGAGGAAGAAGTCATTGGACGCGTCTATTCAGACACCGGTGATCGCCACCGGCGCGCGTCCCCCCTGTCCTTGATGCCTGAGAGTTTTTCGCCCGCGGCATCTGCAGCGGGGTTGATCTCCTTCGGCGGCCGCCGCGCTGCATGGCAACGGGCTGCGCTCTCCAGGGTGCTTCAACGTCGGTGCGGTTCGGGAACCTGAGCGATTTCGGGCATTACGCCTTCGGTGGCGACCCCTTGGGGGTCGCACTCTCCCGCGCCAACTCGGCAAGGTGCGCATTGTGCCGCAAAGGCGCACTTTGCCGAACCCCGGCAGACCCTGATCGGCTTCCGGGTGCATGGAGGGCGGTATCCAAAAGTGCAAGATCCAGCATTCATGCGGCTCTTCAGGCCAAAGTGGCTGGAAAGGCGCGCCAGACAAGCGGATAGCCATTTCAAGCGTTGCCCCCGACAGCCGCCCGCGGTGATTCGTCCACAGCCGACTGCAGTTCACGGCGCCCAACCGACCGCTCATCCCACAGCGCGCGAGCGGCAAAGTTGCGCCACCTACACTTCGCGCACTTTTCCGGCTGGGCCAGCGAATCGTCTTCAGCCGAACATCAACCCGCATCTCCTCAAAGCAAGAAGATCACATGAACAAATGGGTCAAGCGCGGCCTGATTGCGGCCGTCATCCTCGCCGTGGGCGGCGGTCTCGTCATTGCCGGTCAGCGCAGTAAGGCCAAGGCCGACGCTGCGCCGAAGTACCGCACCGCACAGGTGGACCGCGGCGCCATCACGCAGGTGGTGCTTTCCAGCGGCACGGTGCAGCCGGTCAAGAGCGTGAATGTGGGCACGCGCGTCTCCGGCACGGTGCTGGAGCGCTACGTGGACTTCAATGACCGCGTGAAGAAGGGCCAGGTCATGCTGCGCCTGGACCCGGCCCTGACCGAGGCGCGCATCCGTCAAGCCACGGCGCAGGTGAACTCCGCCAACGCCGGGCTGGCCGTGGCGCGCAGCACGCACGAGCGCAACATCAAGCTGCAGGCGCAGGGCTTCATCTCCGGCTCCATCGTGGACCAGAGCAAGCAGCAGCTCGACGCGGCGCTGGCCCAGCTCGAGGTAGCCAAGGCCCAGCTCGATCAGGCGCAGACCGATCTGTCGGACAGCGTGATCCGCTCGCCGATCGACGGCATCGTCACCCGCCGCAACATCGATGTGGGCCAGACCGTGGCCGCCAGCTTTCAGACGCCCGATCTCTTCACCGTGGCCAACGACCTGAAGAAGATGCAGATCTTCAGCAATGTGTCCGAGGCCGATGTGGGCCTGGTGCGTGAAGGCCAGCCCGTGCGCTTCTTCGTGGATGCTTATCCGGAGCGCGAGTTCGAGGGCAAGGTGTCTCAGTTCCGCCTGAACCCGACCAGCCAGGCCGGCGTGGTGACCTATGTGATCGTGATCGATGTGGACAACCCCGAGGAGCTGCTCAAGCCCGGCATGACGGCGCAGACCCGCATCGTGGTGGCCAACAAGAAGGACACCGTGCGCATCCCGACCGCCGCGCTGCGCTTCCGTCCGCCCGAGGACACCGTGGCCAAGAAGGATGGCAAGAGCGGCGACAAGAAGGACGAGAAGAAGGACGACAAGTCCGATGCCAAGGCCGCCGACGGCAAGGACGAGAAGAAGGCCCCGGCCACCAAGGCTGCACCGGCCGCTGATCCCAATGACGACGGCGCCCTCTCGACCCTGAAGGCCGGCCAGCGGGTGTTCCGCGTCTACACCGTGGGCGAGGACAACAAGCCCAAGGCCCACGAAGTGACCATCGGCATCTCCAACACCCGCTTCACCGAGATGGTGACGGGCAGCATCAAGCCGGGTGATGCGCTGATCACGCGCAGCCTGAAGGACACGCCGACCGGAAGCGAAGACTGATGCTGATCGACCTGAAAGGCATCACCAAGAGCTACCAGACCGGGGACGTCGTCACCCCGGTGCTGCACGGCATCACGGTGGGCATCGACCGCGGCGAGTACGTCGCCATCATGGGCCAATCCGGCTCGGGCAAGTCCACGCTGATGAACCTGCTGGGCCTGCTGGACCGCGCCGATGGCGGCACCTACACGCTCAACGGCATGGACGTCACTGCGTTGGACGCGGCACAGCAGGCTGAGGTGCGCAACAAGACCATCGGCTTCGTCTTCCAGAGCTTCAACTTGCTCAAGCGCATGAGCGTGGCCGAGAACGTGGCTCTGCCGCTGGTCTATGCCGGCGCGAGCCGCGGCGAAGCCAAGAAGCGCGCCACCGAGCTGCTGGAGCGCGTGGGCCTCGGCGCGCTGGGCGGCCGCATGCCCAACCAGCTCTCCGGCGGGCAGCAGCAGCGCGTGGCGATTGCTCGCGCGCTGGTCAACAACCCGCCGCTGCTGCTGGCCGATGAACCCACCGGCAATCTGGACACCAAGACCACCGAGGAAGTGCTCAAGGTGTTCGAGCAGCTCAACCGCGAGCAGGGCCTGTCGATCGTGATCGTCACCCACGAGCCGGATGTGGCACACCACGCCAAGCGCCTGGTGCGTCTGCGCGACGGTCTGGTGGTGTTTGACGGCGCACCCGCGGAGGGCGCCCATGGCTGAAACTCTGTACTCGCACGCTTGGACTTCGATGGCTAGATCCAGCATTCATGCGGCTTTCCAGACCAAAATGGCTGAAGAGCCGCACCAGACAAGCGGAAAGCTTCTCCAGATGCACACCGGAGGCGATCAATGAGCTTCGCGCAGATCCTCGTTGAAGCCTTCCGCAGCCTGAGCGCCAACCGGCTGCGCACCGCACTCACCATGCTGGGCATCATCATAGGCATCGCCTCGGTGGTGCTGATGCTGTCCGTCGGCGACTCCGTCCGCAAGTTCATCGACAAGGAGCTGTCGGCGCTGGGCAGCAACATGCTCATCGTGCGCCCCGGCACACCCACCAAGGACGGTGGCGTGCGTCGCCGTGCCGGTGAAGCGCCAGCCCTGACCATCGAGGATGCCGCGGCGCTCAACACCTTGCCGACTCTGAAGGGCGCCGTGCCGATGATGCAGGGCTTCCATCAGATCAACTACGGCACGGACAACAGCAACACCACCGTGCTCGGCGTCGTGCCGGAGGTTTTTGCGCTGCGCAACTGGACGATTGACTCCGGCGCAGGCATCTCGGAGTCCGACGTACGCTCCGCGGCGCGCGTCGCGGTGATCGGCAGCAAGATTGCGAGCCAGTACTTCTACAAGACCGACCCGATCGGCAAGCTGATCCGCGTGGACAACCAGCCCTACACCGTCGTTGGCGTGATGGCGGGCGAAGGCAGCGCATTCGACGTGAATGACATCGGTGACGTGATCATGGTGCCGATCACGCGCCACCCGATCCGCATGCCGCTGCCGCGCACGGTGCACTACTTCGTGGCGCAGGCCAAGGACGCCGCCTCGCTCAAGGAGGCGCAGCTGGACATGGCCGACGTGCTGCGTGACCGGCACCGCATCACACCGGGCAAGGAAGACAACTTCGTCATCACCAACCTGGCCAGCTTTGCCCAGGCGGGCGCCAACATCGGCTTTGCGCTGTCCATCGGCCTCGGGCTGATCGGGGCGATCTCGCTTATCGTGGGCGGCATCGGCATCATGAACATCATGCTGGTGAGCGTGAGTGAGCGGGTACGCGAGATCGGCATTCGAATGGCCATCGGCGCCAAGCCGCGCCATGTGCTCACACAGTTTCTTGCCGAGGCGGTGGTGATGTGCGTGGTGGGCGGTGCAATCGGCACCCTGATTGCCGCGGGCGGTGCGGCGGCAGTCACGGCCACGGGCAAGTTCGACATGGTTCTGGGCGTGAGCCACGTGGTGACGGCGGTGCTCTTCTCCACCGCGGTCGGCCTGTTCTTTGGGTTCTACCCGGCACGGCGCGCCAGCCGTCTTCTGCCGATCGAGTGCCTCAGACAGGACTGAGCCGGCAACACCCCGCAGTTCGAACGATCAACGGCCAGTCAGCGAACTGGCCGTTTTTCATGGCGCTGATCGTTCGATTGCACCGGTGGCAGCGTTCCACAATCGATTACCGATTGCACCCACGCGTGTTTGCCCCACCCGTCCCTGCAGAATCATGCCCCGTCTCATTGACTCCGTAGCCCGTATCACCGGCATGCGCGACCGTGACGCCCTGAATGTCACGATCGCCGAAGTGCTGGTGGACTGGCTGCGCCCGGAAAGCGTAGCGATCTACAAGATCGTCGGCGAAGGTGATGGCCGCCGTGTGGTGCTGCGTGCGCGGCTGGTGGACGGTCAGGCACACATTGAATCAGACGTGGCGCGCGACCCCGACAGCCTGCCGCGCCTGGCGACCATGCCCTACTTCCGCCGCTGCGTGAAGAACGTCACCCAGGTGCGCATCACGCCACCGGCCGGAAGCCCAGTGTGCACCCTCTTCCCGATCCAGAACGATAGCGACGTGACTGGCGTCCTCGCCGTGGAGACGCGCCACGCCCTGCTGCCCGAGCAGCAGCGGCTGGTGAAGGGTGTGCTCAAGATCATTCGCAACCTCCTGGCCGTCCTGGACTACAGCGAGCACGACACGCTCACCGGGCTGATGAACCGCAAGACCTTCGATGCCTCGTTCCAGAAGCTGCTGCAGGCCGCACCGAGCGCATCCGCGCCGCAGCAGCCGCCACAGCTGCCGCCCACGGGCCAGCCGGAACGGCGCGCCGAGTACGGTGAGTTTGCGCGCTTTGCTGCAGTGATCGACATCGACCACTTCAAGAGTATCAATGATCGCTTCGGCCATCTGTATGGCGATGAAGTGCTGCTGCTGCTCGCACGCCTCATGCGCGGCAGCTTCCGCGCCACCGATCAGCTCTACCGCTTCGGCGGCGAGGAGTTCGTGGTGGTGCTGGACTGGGTCAACCCGGCCGATGCGGCCATGGTGTTCGACCGCTTCCGCGCCAAGGTGGAGGCCTTCACCTTCCCGCAGATCGGCCGCGTGACCATCAGCATGGGCTACACGCAGATCCAGCCCTTCGACAGCCCGAACCACGCCATCGAGCGCGCGGACCAGGCGCTTTACTACGCCAAGCAAAACGGCCGCAACCAGGCCCGCAGCTACGAACTGCTCATCAGCAGCGGGGCGCTGTCCTCCAAGGAAGACGCCTCAGACCTCGAGCTGTTCTGAACATCTGCACCGGCTGCAGCGCTGCCACTTCACCAGCCTGCGGCAGCGCTCAAGTGAACTCCCGCAAGACCACGCGCCGCGCGGCCGGCTGACCCAGCACAACCAGCAGGTAGCTGCGGCCGTCCTTGAAGCCGCCGGTATCCGGGTCTGCAAAGCTGCTACCCCCATCGAAGTCCTGGGACGCACCTTGCGCGTCATAGAAGCGCACCGAGAAGGTAGGTCGGCCCAGGCTGTAGCTCACAGCGGCGCCCGGCTTGCCGGCCGTGAGATTCTGGAAGTCCAGGCTGAAGTCCACGGATGCATCGATGCTCACGCCATCGGAAGTGGCGTTGACCACGCTGAGCAAGGCCTTGCCCGAGCGCGCCGGCAGGTTCGACTCCAGGGTGACCACCATCTGGTAGTTGCCCGCGGTGCCATACACGACGGCCACGTAGTCGCGCCCCGGGTCAAGCGTGCGGCTGCTTCCGGCCAGGCTCATGCCATCCGTGGTGCGTACGGCGGTCAGCGTGACGGTGCCGGACGTCACGCCCTGATAGGCACTGAAGTTGGCGTCCAGGGTGCTGGATGACTGCCCACCCACTGAAAAACGCACCTGGCCGGCGCTGCCGACAACATCGGTCCCGTTGATGAAGCGGATGCGCGAGCGCGTGTTGCGGATCACGCGGGACGCGCCGGCACTGTCCTTGCCGTGCAGCAGATAGGCGTTGACGAGGCGATTGCTCTTGAGCGTGTAGAGCACGAGACTGACGACCTGGCGCGAATCGATCTGGACACCGTCGGCATCGAACAGCAGCTCGCGCTTGTCGCCGCTTGGGTAGATGCGGATGCGCCAGGTGCCGGAGGCGAGTTCGGCAAAGCCGGTCACGCTCGCGGCACCCACGCCGCGCAGGGTCGGTGTGGCCGAATCAATGCTGGCGCCGGAACTCGTGAAGTACACGTCGTAGCTCAGGCCGCGCACGACATTGTTCAGGACCCGTACCTTGATGCGGCCGTCATCCGGTCGGCCCTCGCCGTCATTACTCACCTGCGCGCTGAGATCGGTGCCGGTTCCACAGGCAATCACGGTGTAGCTGTTGTCCTTGGCATAGCCTGCGGTTGCGCTGTTCAGACTGCCGCTGCCCGGCTCGGCAATCACTTCCGTGGACAGGTTGCCGCCGTTGGACTCGGCGTAGCCCGACACAGCCTCGAAGGCCACGCCGCTCACCTTGGTCTTGCTGTCGACTCGCAGCGTGAGCGTGTCAACATCGGTCACCAGATTGAGAAGGCGGATCTTCACATCGCCTTCGCCGTCGTTGCCACAGGCGGTGAGCAGGCCGCCCGTGGCGCCCACCAGGCCGAGGACACCCGCTGCGCGCAGTGCACTGCGGCGGGTGTATCCGCGTTCATGAAACATCATGTTCTGTCTGTCCTCTGCAATCTCTCCGGCCCATTGCCGACGAGGCAGACTACACAGACGGTATTGCGCGCAAGTGGCTCAATTTGAAGAAGCGTTGCTTGCCGGAAAACGGCAGACAAAGCGCGCACCCTGGGGTGCATTGCTTTCGCAATGCGCGGTTCCCCCGTGCTGTAGCGCGATCTGGCGCACGAGGCTCAGACCCAGCCCCACGCCGCCCTGCGACTCGCTGCCGCCCTTGCGCCGATAGAAGGCCTCGAAGATGCGCTCGCGGTCGGCCTCGGGGACCCCACCACCCTGATCGCTCACAGTCAGCTCGATGACTGCACCGGAATGGCGCAGCGTCAGGTCAATCGGCTGGCCTTGCCCGTACTTGCGGGCGTTCTCCAGGAGATTGCGCACCAGACGCCGCAACAGTTGCGGCACGCCGAGCAGCGTGAGGGGCGCAAGGCGGATCTGCAGGCCCACACGTTCAGCCTCCTGCATGCAGATCTGCGCAAGGTCCACGACCTGGGCAGGCTCGGTCGCACCGCGCGCCTCCAGACGGCTGGCCAGCAGAATTTCATCGATGAGCTCATCCAACTCGCGGATGCTGGTACGCATCTCCTGCATGGGCGCGAGACCGGCTGGAACACCATGGACATCGCTGAGCAGTTCCTCGGCCATGCGGATTCGCGCCAAGGGGCTTCGCAGCTCATGCGAGGCGTTGGCCAGCAGGCTGCGGTTGGCGCGCACGAGCTCCTCGATCCGTTCGGCCGAGCGATTGAAGCTGCGCGCCAGGTCCGTCACCTCGTCATTGCCCTCGACCCGTACACGCGCGGACCATTCGCCGTCGCCCAGGCGGGTGACACTCTGGCGGAATGCCTCCAGCCGGCGGGTCATCCGGCTGACCAGCGGGAAGGTTGCAAGGCCCACCGCAAGCGCCAGGCCGATGAAGGGCAGCGTGAAGGCGCTCCATGGCGGCCGCTGCACACCGAACTCACCCGCCTCCAGACGCCAGCCCTTTTCCAGCTGCACGCGGTGGCGAACCGGCGCGGTGCTGCTGACGCTGCGGCCCTGTGGCTGGACCGCCACCACGACCTCTCCACGCTCATTGAGCACCCGCACGAAGGTACCCCATGAGTCGGCCAGGCGCTGCGCGCGCGCCGGCGTCACGCGGTCCTGCTCAAGCAGTGAGACTGCGGCTGCGGTCATGCGTGCTGCGATCTCGCCGGGCGGATCGACAATCAGCAGCGCCACGCTCAGCCCGCCGAGTGCGCCCAGGGTCGCCGCGATGGCGACCGCGAGCCAGACGCGCAGGTACAGGCGTCGCCCGGGGCGGGCTTCAGTGCTGGGACTTGGCGAAGACATAGCCCGCGCCACGCACGGTCTGGATGCGCCGCGGGTCGCGCGGATCGTCCTCGATCATGGATCGGATGCGTGCGATGTGCACGTCAATGCTGCGGTCGAAGGCTTCCAGCGAACTGCCACGCATGAGCTGCATGATCTGGTCACGGCTCAACACCCGGCCCGGCCGCTGCGCTAGCAGGACCAGCAGATCGAACTGATGCGAGGTCAGCATGCGCCGCTGTCCCGATACGCGCACCTCGCGGGCGTGCAGGTCGATCACCAGGCGCCCGAAGGACAGCATCCCATCATCGGTGGCGCGAACCGCCAGCGCCGGGCGGCGCATGAGTGCGCGGGCGCGAGCCAGGAGCTCGCGCGGCTCGAAAGGCTTGGGCAGGTAATCGTCTGCACCCATCTCCAGACCAATGACACGGTCCATCGCATCGCCCTTGGCCGTGAGCATCAGGATCGGGACGGAGGCGCGGTCGTCATTGCGGGCACGGATGCTGCGGCACAGGGCGAGGCCGTCGGTATCGGGCAGCATCAAATCCAGAATCAGCAGCTGCGGGGCGCTCCGATCGAGCTCGGTGAGCGCCTGGGCGCCCGAACCCGCCAGCAGCACGCTCATGCCGTTGTGCTGCAGGTAGTCGGAGACCATCGAGCACAGACGCTGATCGTCATCGACGAGCAGGACCTGACTGGGGGAGGCGGATTCCATGAGCGGGGCGCGACACAGGGCGGGTTCACTTTGCACACTGGCAGTGTGCTGAAAAAATGTTGCCGGGGCGGCCAATCGGCGTGAAGTTTTGTTTCCGCAACCGCGCCCTGCCCGACCCGATTCGCGCGCGCCTTCCCGGGGGGCTCAGCGCTTCACGCAGTCCACGTAGTAGCGAACCTTGCCGTCACGCTCCTCCTCCACGAGGCCGTGCACATCGGTATCAAAGCCAGGGAACTTGGCATTGAACTCGCGCGCAAACTGGAGGTACTTCACGATCGTGGCGTTGAAGCGCTCACCCGGAATCAGCAGTGGGATGCCCGGCGGATAGGGTGTAAGCAGGGTCGACGTGATGCGGCCTTCAAGCTGGTCGATCTCCACACGCTCGATCTCGCGGTGCGCCACGCAGGCCCAGGCGTCGCTGGGCTTCATCGCGGGCTGGATGTCCGACAGATACATCTCCGTGGTCACGCGACCGATGTCGTGGGCCTTGTAGGCCTCGTGGATCTTCTGGCAGAGGTCACGCAGGCCCATGCGCTCATAGGCCGGATGAGCCGCGCAGAACTCGGGCAGGATGCGCCACATGGGCGCGTTCTTGTCGTAGTCGTCCTTGAACTGCTGCAGCGCGGTCAGCAGGGTGTTCCAGCGGCCCTTGGTGATGCCGATGGTGAACATGATGAAAAAGCTGTACAGCCCAGTCTTTTCCACCACCACGCCGTGCTCGGCGAGGAACTTGGTCACGATGGCTGCGGGGATACCGGTATCGGCAAACTTGCCGCTCACATCCAGACCCGGCGTGACGATGGTGGCCTTGATCGGGTCGAGCATGTTGAAGCCTTCGGCCATGTTGCCGAAGCCATGCCAGGCCTCGTTGGGGCGCAGCATCCACGCGTCGCGGTTGCCGATGCCCTCTTCGACGAGCTCGTCCGGGCCCCAGACCTTGAACCACCAGTCGTGGCCGTACTCCTCGTCCACCTTGCGCATGGCGCGGCGGAAGTCCAGGCTTTCCATGATGGATTCCTCCACCAGCGCAGTGCCGCCCGGCGGCTCCATCATGGCCGCAGCCACGTCGCAGGAGGCGATGATGGCGTACTGGGGGCTGGTGGAGGTGTGCATCAGGTACGCCTCGTTGAAGACGTGGCGGTCGAGCTTGTCGTTCTCGGACTCCTGCACCAGGATCTGGCTGGCCTGCGAGATGCCGGCGAGCAGCTTGTGCGTGGAGTGCGTGGCGAAGATCAGACCGTTCTTGCGACGCGGCCGGTCCTTGCCGATGGCGTGCATCACGCCATACAGGTCATGGAAGGCGGCATGCGGTAGCCAGGCCTCATCGAAGTGCAGGGTGTCCACATAGCCTTCGAGCTTGGCCTTGATGGTCTCCACGTTGTAGAGCACGCCGTCGTAGGTGCTCTGCGTGATGGTCAGGATGCGCGGCTTGATGGTCTTGGCATCCACGCCCTTGAGCAGCGGATGCTCGGCAATCTTCTTCTGGATGTTGGCTGGTTCGAACTCGCTTTGAGGGATCGGGCCGATGATGCCCAGGCTGTTGCGCGTGGGCGTGAGGAAGACCGGCACGGCGCCGGTCATCATGATGGAGTGCAGGATGCTCTTGTGGCAGTTGCGATCCACCAGCACCACATCGCCCGGCGCCACCGTGCTGTGCCAGACCATCTTGTTGGAGGTGCTGGTGCCGTTGGTCACGAAGTAGCAGTGGTCCGCATTGAAGATGCGCGCGGCATTGCGCTCACTCGCCGCCACAGGGCCGGTGTGGTCCAGCAGCTGGCCGAGTTCCTCGACTGCATTGCAGACGTCGGCGCGGAGCATGTTCTCACCGAAGAACTGGTGGAACATCTGGCCGATGGGGCTCTTGAGAAACGCCACGCCGCCGGAGTGGCCGGGGCAGTGCCAGGAGTAGGAGCCGTCCTCGGCATAGTCCAGCAGGGCCTTGAAGAAGGGCGGCTGGATGCCTTCGAGATAGCTCTTGGCCTCGCGCAGGATGTGGCGCGCCACGAACTCAGGGGTGTCCTCGTTCATGTGGATGAAGCCATGCAACTCCCGCAGCACATCGTTGGGGATGTGGCGGCTGGTGCGCGTCTCGCCGTAGATGTAGATCGGAATATCCGCGTTCTTGAAGCGGATCTCGCTGATGAAGGTGCGCAGGTGCAGCACGGCCGGGTCCAGCTCGGGACCGGGCGTGAACTCTTCATCGTCGATCGACAGGATGAAGGCGCTGGCGCGGGACTGCTGCTGCGCGAAGCTGGTCAGGTCACCGTAACTCGTGAAACCGGCGACTTCCATGCCCTCTGCCTCGATGGCCTTGGCCAGGGCGCGGATGCCCGAGCCGGAGGTGTTCTCGGAGCGAAAGTCTTCGTCGATGATGACGATCGGAAAGCGAAAGCGCATGGAGGTCGTCCTGCCCGGGTGGGCACAGCACAAAAGAAAAAGCGGCGGGGTGGATGCACTTCATCTGCACATCGCCACAACCCGGCCGCACGGCGTAGGCAAATTATAGGAACCGGTTCGATGCAGCTTGCGTGACAGCAAGAATCGGAATGCATCATCCACGCCACACCGGTACGCTGCTTCCATGACTCGCACCCATGACGACCGCACGTACGACGAAATCGCCGGGGCGATCCGCTACATCGCCGCGCACTTCGACGAGCAGCCGGATCTGGCCACCCTGGCGCGCGAGGCCGGTTTGTCCGAGAGCCACTTCCAGCGCACCTTCAGTGAAGCCGTGGGCATCAGCCCAAAGCGCTTTACCGAACTGGTTACGCGCAACCATGCCCGGCAGTTGCTGGCGCGTGGCAACTCCCTGCTGGACACGACCTACGCCAGTGGCCTGTCCTCGCCCTCGCGCCTGCAGGATCTGTTCGTCAAGCTCGACGGCCTGACGCCGGCGCAGATCCGCCGCCTGGGCGAAGGACTCACGATCCAATGGGGTGTGTTCCAGACCCTGCTGGGCGCCACCGCCGCCGCCTGGACCGGCCAGGGTATCTGCCGGCTGGTGTTCGGCGAGGCGGCGCATCCCGAGGCATTCGAGCAGCACCTCGCTGGCGACTGGCCAGCCGCCCTGCTGCAGCGCGATGACGCCGCCATGGCGCAGCGCATGGCGCCAGCGCTGATGGGTGACGCGCGCCTGCCTGTGCATGTGCGCGGCACCAACTTCCAGGTGCAGGTCTGGCAGGCCCTGCTGTCCATCGCGGAAGGCGCGCTCACCACCTACGGCTCAATCGCCCATCTGATCGGCCGGCCGAGCGCCTCGCGCGCCGTGGGCAATGCCGTGGGCGACAACCCCGTGAGTGTGCTGATCCCCTGCCACCGCGTAATCCGCGAAAGCGGTGTGCTCGGCGGCTACGCCTGGGGGCTGGAGCGCAAGGTGCTGCTGCTGGGGCGCGAGTGGCAGAAAGTTGCAGCTTGACGCTCTCGAAGTGCTTTCCGCTTGTCCCATGCGGCTTTCGAGCCAGTTTGGCCTGAAAAGCCGCATGAATGCTGGATCTGAATAGTGCGATCGTCTGACTGGGCCCGCCTGCTGCTGCTTGCCGCCATCTGGGGCGCCGCCTTTCTGTTCATGCGCATCGTCGCCCCGGTGCTGGGTGCGCTGCCGACGGCCTTCCTGCGCGTGCTGATCGCGGCGCTCGGGTTGATCGTGATTCTGGCGCTCATGCGGCAGGCTTGGCGCTTTGAAGGCCATGTCCGCCACGTGCTGCTGCTGGGCGCCATCAACTCCGGCATCCCCTTCGCGATGTACACGTTCGCGGCCAAATCCCTGCCCGCGGGCTACTCGGCCATTCTGAACGCCTGCACGCCGATGATGGGCGTGTTGATCGGTGCGGCCTTCTTCGGCGAGCGCGTCACGGCGGCCAAGCTGGGCGGCGTGGTGCTGGGCCTGCTCGGGGTGGCCGTGCTGACAGGCGCGGGGCCGGTGGCGCCAACGCCTGCGGTGCTGCTGGCCGCTGCTGCCTGCCTGCTTGCCACGGCCTGCTACGGGCTGGCCGGCTTTCTCACCCGGCGCTGGGCGCAGGGCATCGACAGCAAGGTGGTGGCCCTGGGTAGCCAATTCGGCGCGACGCTGCTGCTCGCCCCGTTGTTTGCCGTGCTCATGCTCACGGCACCGCTGGAGCCTTTGCGCGGGCAGTCCGGCGCCGTCTGGCTGGCACTGGTCGCGCTGGGTCTGGTGTGCACGGCCCTGGCCTACCTGCTCTATTTCCGCCTGATCAAGGACATCGGCCCGGTGAAATCGCTCACCGTCACCTTCCTGATCCCGCCCTTCGGTGTGCTCTGGGGTGTGCTGTTTCTGGACGAGCACCTGAACTGGGCGCACGCGGTTGGCGGCGCATTGATCGGCGCGGCGCTGTGGTTGATCCTGCGCCCGGCGCCCACTGCGCGGCCTACTTCCGGTTCAACTCGTTGATGATCGACCCCGGCGGCGTACCGGGGCCCTGCTTGCCGCCGCCGCAGACGGTCTGCGGAAACGGCGACCACAGGCCGAGATCCACGGTTTCGCACACCTCGCCCGTCACGGGGTCTTCGGTGCGCCGATAGCCCTGCTTGATGTTTGGTGCCGGCATGCGGCGGGCGATTCGCGCCTGCACGCTGTCGCCCGGCTCGGCCTGGCCCTCGATGATCACGCGCTCAAGCTGCTGGCTTGCGCGCTGGTCGCCACGCAGCGCGGCCTCCTGCAGAGTCAGGGCGCTGCGGGTGCGTTCAGCCTGCTGGCGTGCGCGCTCTCGCAGTTGCTCATTGCCACCCTTTCCCTCGATGAACCGATTGAGGTTGCCCAGCAACTGGGCTTCTGCGCTGCCCGGCGCGGGTGCATCCGGGTGGCTTCGTGGGGAAGCCGCTGCGCGGATGGCCTCACTGCGCACATCCGTCGCCGCTTGAGACTGCGCATGCCCGACCGACGCGACCGAGGCCAGCGCAGCCAGGGCGAGATACCGGAACACGACTCGGCTCAACGCAGCGGGCTGCGCAACATCGGGTTGGGGTTCGGATCGATCACCACGCAGCAGGCCGGGCCGGCACAGTCACGCACGCACTCCTTGCGTTTGCCGCCAGGCAGGCTCTCCACCGTGACCACGGTGCCGTCCGGGCGGGTGAGCACGTTGCCGATCTGTTGTGTGGGGTTGTTGACCGTCCGATCACCCTCCACCACCACGCGGCCGGGCTGCCCCGGCGCGGCAGGCTTGCCCGTGTTGATACCGCGCTGTGCGTTCACCTTGGCACGCTCGGCAGGATCGACCGGCAGCTTCTCCACATCGGGCTGCAGCGCTTCCTCCATGCTGCGCGGCGGGCGCGGCGGCACCGGCGCCACCACGGGCGGCCGCTCCGCCGGAGGGGTGACCGCGCCGCCGGCGGCGGGCGTGTCCTTGCCACGCAGCTGGTTCACATTAGGCGGGGGCACATTCGGCCCCTTGCGCGCGGGCTCAGCAGTTTGTGCTGCCGGCGTCTTGGTCAGGTCGGGCGGGGTGGGGTCAGGTTTGGGGGTGGTCTGGGCCGACGCGGCGCCTGCCAGGCCGATCAGACCGATTACCAGCAGCTGCCGGCCTGTGCGTGCAAACAACATGGTCATCTCCTCGCGGCGCATCAGGTCTTGGGCAGTGTCACGCCGCGCTGACCCTGGTACTTGCCGCCACGATCCTTGTAGCTCGTTTCGCAGACTTCGTCGCTCTCAAAGAACAACACCTGTGCACAGCCTTCTCCGGCATAGATCTTGGCGGGCAGCGGCGTGGTGTTGGAGAACTCGAGCGTCACATAGCCTTCCCATTCCGGCTCGAAGGGCGTGACGTTGACGATGATGCCGCAGCGCGCATACGTGCTCTTGCCCAGGCAGATGGTCAGTACGCTGCGCGGGATGCGGAAGTACTCCACCGTGCGCGCCAGCGCAAAGCTGTTGGGCGGGATGATGCAGACATCGCCCTTGAAGTCGACGAAGCTCTTCTCGTCGAAGTTCTTGGGGTCGACGATGGTGCTGTTGATGTTGGTGAAGATCTTGAATTCGTCCGCGCAGCGGATGTCATAGCCATAGCTGGACGTGCCGTAGCTGACGATGCGGTGCCCGTCGGCCGCGTGGCGCACCTGCCCCGGCTCGAAGGGTTCGATCATGCCGTGCTGTTCGGCCATGCGGCGGATCCACTTGTCGCTCTTGATGCTCATGCGCGAAGGTCGCTTTCTTCGAGTGCGGGATGAATCTGGTCTGGCGCCAGAAAGCCGCGGGATTGTAGGTGTTATCCCCGAGGGGTCAGCTGTGACGCCGGGGAACCTCGCTCGGTGTAATTCAGCTTCACGCGAGCGTGATTCGTGCCCTGCGAGCTACACGCGGCTGACCCCATACGGAGTTCTCCTCATGCGCATCATTTCTGCCCTCTTGCTAGCTGCCACTGCTGGCCTGCTTGCCCCAACTGCCTCGGCCAATGTCGACCCCGGCCAGGCGGCCCCTGCCTTCACCCTCAAGGACGTGAATGGCAAGGACATCAGCCTCGCCCAGTTCAAGGGCAAGACCGTGGTGCTGGAGTGGAACAACCCCAAGTGCCCCTTCATCGTGAAGCACTATGTCTCCGGCAACATGCAGGACCTTCAGCGCAGCGCCGGCAAGGACGTCGTGTGGCTGGCCATCAATTCCACCAACCCGAAGAGCAGCGACTTCATGAGCGCCGCCGATCTGGGCAAGTGGCTGGGCGAGCAGAAGAGCCAGCCCACGGCCTATTTGCTGGATCCGGACGGCAAGGTCGGCCAGGCCTATGGCGCCAAGACCACCCCGCACATGTTCGTCATCAACGCCCAAGGCACCGTGGTCTATGACGGCGCCATCGACGACAAGCGCAACGCCCGCCCTGAGGACGCCAAGACTGCGAACAACTTCGTTCGCGCCGCGCTGACGGACGTCGCTGCGGGCCGCGCCGTGGCGAACGCCACCAACCAGCCCTACGGCTGCAGCGTCAAGTACTGATGCACCCCAGGCCCGCGGCGCCGCTCAGTGCGTCGCGGGCATCGCCTCGACGAGTCGCCCGGTGTAGGGGCGCCGTGCCTCGGCCACCTTGCGCACCAGGCGGATCAAGTCCTCGGGCTTGAAGGGCTTGGTCAGATATTCGTCCATGCCCGCCGTCAGGGCCTTGTCGCGCTCACCGTACATGGCGTCGGCCGTCATCGCAATGATGGGCAGGCGCCCCGCAGCAGCAGCAGCAGGAGCGGTACTTCGAGCGGCCTCGCGCGCCTCGATGAGGCGGATCGCCCGTGTGGCCTCAAAGCCATCCATGTTCGGCATGTGGATGTCCATCAGTACGGCATCGAAGTGGTCGGTGCCGCGCTCCACGACTTCGCGCACGGCCTGCAGCCCGTTGACCACCGACAGACACTCGCCACCCGCCAGGGCAATCACGCCCTCGGCCACTGCGCGGTTGACCGCGTTGTCTTCCACCAGCAGTACGCGGTAGCCGTTCAGTTCGGTGGCGGGCGCAGCCGTGCCGATGTCGCCCGCCGTGAGGGTGTCCTGCTCGGCCAGGGGCAAGCTGAGTTCGAAGAAGAACTCGCTGCCCACGCCGGGTTCGCTGCGCACGCCCAGCTCGCCGCCCATGCGCTGCACCAGTTGCTCGGAAATGCTCAGACCGAGACCCGCGCCACCCTGTGACCGACGCACACTGCGGTCAACCTGCTCGAACGGCCGAAAGATGGTGTTCAACGCTGCGGCGGAGATCCCGATCCCGGTGTCCTTGACTTCGAAGCGCACGCGAACCGCCTCCTGCGCAAAGCCCTGCTGAGACAGATCCAGCGCCACCGAACCGCTGTTCGTGAACTTGATGGCGTTGCCCACGAGATTCATGAGTACCTGCCGCATGCGCAAGGGGTCTGCCATGACCGCAGGCAACGTGGCGGGCCAATGCCCTGCAAGCTTCAGACTCTTGCGGTCCGCCTCGGCACGAAACGCCTGACACACCTGCTCGGCAATCTCGTCCAGACGCACGGGCACCGATTCGATCGCGATCCGGCCGGACTCGCTCTTGGTGACATCAAGCACATCGTTCAGGATCGCGAGCAGGCTCTCTGCCGACTGCTGGGCCATGCTGAGGTGTCGCCGTTGATCCTCGCGCAGCGGGCCGGCAAGCACCAGGCCCGTCATGCCGATCACGCCGTTGAGCGGCGTGCGAACCTCATGGCTCATCTGTGCGAGGAATGCAGTCTTGGCCAGTGTGGCTTCTTCTGCGGCGTTGCGCGCCTCGGACAGTGCGCTCTGAGTACGACGGTGGCGTTCCGCCTCCTCACGCAGCGCCTCGTTCTGCGCAACGAGGCGGGCGTTGAGGCGCTCCTGATTGGCGGCGGCCTGTTCCCGCTCCAGGCGTAGCCGCACCGACTGCACCAGCACCCGGTTCACATAGGTGCAGGATCGGTGCAGGACAAACACGAGGAATGCGGTCAACGCTGTCAGACTCCAGCCCAGCTCGCCGCCCAGCACGATGAAGCCCACCAGCACCGGTGCCAGTACGCCGACCATGAAGACCTGATAGATCCGCGCATCGGCCGCAAGCATGGCCAGCCCGCCCGCCGACATGCCCACCAGCAAGGTCATGACGGCCAGCTTGGTGGTGAGATCCGCCCAGATCACCGCAGAAATGCCCAGCAGACACCACAGCAGCGCGTTGATCAGAACGCCTATGCGCAAGTGCGCAAGCCACTCGGGAGATTCAAGACGCTCGGGGGTTTGCTGATACTGCCGCAAGCGCCACGCGCGCCATACGGTGTTGATCAAGACCGCGGCCAGCCAGGCTGCGATGAGCGCCAGCGGCACGGTATTGCGCAGCAGCCACGCGAAGAGCAGCGCAGCAAGCACGACAGCCGCCTGTCCGAGGGGTGCACCTCGGTACAGCAGCCGCACCAGCTCGGATTCGAGCCGTGCACCGGGTTCGTCCTGCAGCTCCGCAGACATGCCCCCTCCGGGTCGGTGGCGGGCTTCGGGTGCCGCCGACATCTGCGTGCCGCACAACCACCCGGAAGGCCACATGTGCAATCGATCTTAGCCCTGCGATTTCCGCAGGCAAGCCCCTGATCGGCGTATGCATTGACGGTCCGGCATCCGCGCGCTGGCCTCATGCGGCCGGACGACGCAGCGCCTCAGCCGCTTTGGGCAAGCAGCCGGATCTCGAGCCGCACGGCACGCGGCCCTGCAGCCGGGGGCCGTTCGGGTACCCACACGGCGCGCAAACTCTGCGGCGCGAGACGCCGGCCGTTGCTCGTGGTCTGGCTGCGCCATCGCACGCCGCCGGCTTGCGCCGACACCTGGGGTGTAACGCCGGGCTCGATGAAGTCTTCCCGGTCAAAGAAAAGTTCGCCCGCGCCGGTCAGGGCCTGGGGTAGCTTGAGTACGACATCGATGCCACGGCCTGCTACCTCAAAGCGCGCTTCACCGCTGGCACCATCCACCGGTCGCGGCAGGCGCGACCGGGCATCTGCAAAGCGAGCCGCTGCCGGCCCTGGGGCCGGCGCCTCACTGCGTACTGGCAGGCTGATCGAGAGCTCGGCGGCCTCGGGAATACAGGACTCCTTGCAGACCAGCCAGTCGGCCGACAACTTGATGGTCAGGTCCGTGCCCGGCTTGAGACTGCGATCCGGAAACGCGAGCACCGGCAACAGATGCAGGCCTTCGTAGCCGTAGGACGCGAGCCGGCCCACTGGGTAGCGATAAGGGTGCGGCCACTCGATCTCGCCCACGCGCAGACCAGCCGGAAGTGTCCAAGCGAAGGTGGGCGGGATACCGGCATCGCCCGGGTTCTTCCAATACGTGTGCCACTTCTCGTCATGCAGCATGGACAGGCCGAGCCAGAACGGCCGACCCGGCTGCACGCTGGCGACCTCTGCCATGAGTTCAACGGCTACATGCCCGGGCTTGGCGCGGCTGACCGACTTGCCGGCCGGGCTTTGTGCCCACACCGCAGTCGAGGGCAACGCAGCCAAGCCGCAGGCCGCCAGCAGCATTCGGCGGCGAGTGGCATCGGTCAGGCGATCAGCAGACATCGCTCACAGCTCCGCGGACTGGGTCCGCACCAGGACGGCATATCGACCGTTCTGCGCCATCAAGGTTTCGTGCGTACCCTGCTCCACGACCTGACCTTCGTCGATCAGCACGATCCAGTCGGCATCGCGCGCGGCACCCAGGCGGTGCGTGACGGTGAGCGTGGTGCGATTGCGCGTCAGGCGCAGCAGGGCCTGCTGCACGGCCGCCTGGGACTCCGCATCCAATGCGGAGGTGGGTTCGTCCAGCAGCAGTATGGGCGCATCCTTCAGGAAGGCGCGGGCAATCGCCACGCGCTGGCGCTGCCCGCCGGACAGTTGCCCGCCGCGTTCGCCCACCATCAGGTTCCAGCTCTGCGGCTGGCTGTCGAGCCAGGCGGCCAGAGCGGCGTCCTGCACGGCCGTGCGCAGCCTGTCCTCGCTCGCGCCCCATGAGCCGTACTCGACGTTTTCGCGCAGGGAGTCATCGAAGAGGAAGGGTTCCTGTCCCACGTAGGCGATGCGCTCGCGCAGTGCAGCCGGCGCAAGCTGCGCCACATCCACGCCATCCACCAGCACGCGGCCGCTCGTGGGCGGCAACAGCCCGGCAATGAGCTTGATGAGCGTGGACTTGCCGCTGCCCGAGGGCCCGACAATCGCTGTGTGCTTTCCCGAGGCCAGGGTGAGGTCCAGGCCCTGCAGCGCTGCGCTGTCGCGGCCTTCGTACTGCACACCCACCTGCGCGAAGCGGATCTCGCCACGCACTGGTGCGGGCAAGAGCAGACCTTCCTTGCGTTCCAGCGGCGCGTCCAGCAGACCGGCCAGTCCGTCCAGACCGGCTGCGATCTTCTGCGAGATGCCCGGCATCTGCGCCAGGCGTCGCAGGGGCTGCAGCAAGAGCAGCACGCTGGCGAAGTAGGAGGCGAACTCGCCTGCGCTCATGGCCCCCTGGCTGCCACGCCACAGGGCCGCCGCGATGATGGCCGCGACACCCAGGCTGGCCACGGTCTGGCTGACGGGCACCGTGGAGGACTGGGCAATCGCCACGCGTACCGACAGGCTGCGCATGCGGTTCTGTGCGGTGTCGTAGCGGCGGGCCTCATGGTCTTCGCCGCGGTAGATCTTGATCAGGCGCTCCGCATCAAAGGCCTCTTGGATGCGGCGCGCCAGCTTGCCGGTGGCTTCCTGATAGTCCACGCCCAAGCGACGCAGGCGCTTGCCGAAGAAGCGGTTCACGGCCGCCAGCACCGGCGCAACCACCAGGATCAGCAGGGTGAGCTGCCAGTCCACATACAGCAGATAGGCCGCCAGGCCGATGGCCGCGAGGCTGTCGCGCACGCCGATGGCGAACAGCTCCGACACCCCGCCAGACACGTTCTGCGCATCCACCAGAAAGCGGGACAGGATCTGGCCCGAGGTATTGCGCTCATAGAACTCGCCCGGCAGGTGCAGCAGGCGGTTGAACAGGTGCGAGCGCAGCCCGAACAGGGTGTCGTTGGAGACGCGCTGACCGAAGTAGGTGGACCCGAAGATGGCCACGCCGCGCGCCAGCATGATGCCGATGAAGACCACCGGCGCCAGCCACAGGATGCTCGCGTCGCGCTCGGTGAAGCCGCGGTCGATCATCGGCTGCATGAGGTAGGTCATCATCACGCCCGTGGCGGCCTCCAGGCTCAGGAAGGCGGCCATCGCCAGCAGCATGGCGCGGTGCGGCGACACGAACGGCCAGAGCCGTGCGCGCAGCAGGCCATAGGTGCTTTGCTTGGCTGAGCTCATGTGCGCGGCTCCGCCCAGGCCTGCACGCGCTTGAGCACCTGATCGCTGCCGATCTCTCGGATGCAATGGCAGTCCCGCGTGCGGCGGCAGTCTTCGCAGGTGGGTCGGTCGATGCACAGCACCTCGGCCCGACGGCCCACCGGCCCCCAGCGCACCGGCGAGAACCCACGTCCAGGGCCGTGCAGGGCCAGGGTGTGCCGACCCAGCGCCGCGCCCAGATGGATCGGCCCGGTGCTGGCGCCCAGCACACCATCGGCCAGATCGATGACCGCGGCCAGTTGCGCGAGCGACAACGTGCCGAGTTCAGCGACCACGTTGGGCCGGGCCAGCAGACCGGGACACTGGGCGCGGATCTGCTCGCCTTCGGCCGCCGAGCCGTGGGCGATGACCAGAAAGCGTGCCGGGTCCAGCTGTTTGACCACATCGAGATAGCGGTCCAGCGGCCAGGCCGGGGCGCTGCCGCCGGTGAGCGGTTGCAGCAGCAGCTTGAAGCGCGCGTCGCCCACCCAAGCGGGCAGCACCTGGGTGCGGTCATCCACCTTGAGCTTGTACAGGTCGGCGGCGTTGAACGGGCCTTGCTGGTAGGTGATGCCCAGGGGTTCGAGCAGGCGCATGGTCTGCTCGATCTCGTGCATGCGCGTGTGGTTGGCGGCGCGCGGCACGTTGTGAGTGGGCAGGGTGAAGCGAGCCAGCCCGCGGAAGGTGCCGATGCGCACAGGCACGCCAGCGGCCTTGGCGGCTTTTGCCAGCGACGCATCGGCATGGAAGAAGATCGCGCAGTCCGCCTGGAGTGCACGGAAGTCCGCCGCATCGCCGGCGATCACGGCATCCACCTGCTGCGCCAATTGCGCCAGCGGTGCCAGCGGCGCACGGACCACCAAGGTGATGCGGCAGCGCGGCCAGTTCTGGCGCAGCATGCTCAACGCCGGCAGGGTGCACAGCAGATCGCCGATCCGGTCTGTGCGCACGGCGACGAAGTGCGGCGTGTCGGTGGGAAAGGCGTGAATGGGCATGGGCTGCGCTTTCGGAGCCGGCTCCTGTGTTGCGCAGCGCAAGACGCCGCGCGAGCCCGCAAGCAGAATGGAGTGCAAATCTTACAATCGCGGTTTTCGCTCGACGGATTTGTTCGTCGCGCGCATCGCTCTCACCGTCGCACAAGGCGCAGCGCCAGCCATGTTGTCCACCGAAGCTCCTGCAGGAAGCCGCCGGCCCCCGCGGCCTCTGATCGTGCGCATTCGCAACTGGATCGGCGATGTGGTGTTGGGTCTTCCAGCACTCACGGCACTGGAAGACGAGGGCTACGACCTGATCCTCGTAGGCAAGCGCTGGGCGGGCGATCTACTGGCGGGCTACGGTTGGCCGGTGCATGCCAAGCCGGGCAAGTTGGGCGACACGGTGGCGCTGTACAGGCGCCTGCGGGCCGAGTGCCGCGCGCTGGACCCGGGATTCGATTCGCGGGTCAACGCAGTCACGCTTGCCACCAGCTTTTCCAGCGCGATGGAGTTCCGCCTCGCGGGTTTGAAGGGCCTGGGTTACGCCACCGAAGCGCGCAGCTTCCTGCTCAAGCGCACCCTGCCGATTGTGCACGGCGGCCACGCCCTGGTGAGCTACTACGAACTCACACAGGCCCTGTGCACCCGCAAGGCCCCGCCGCCCGGAGAGATTGCATTCAAGCTGGCGCAGCGGCATCGGGACGAAGCCGCGGCCCTGCTCGCAGCCGCGGGCATCACGCAACCCTATGTGCTGATCTGCCCCTTTGCCGGCGGCACCTTCGAGAAGCTGGACAAGCGCTGGCCGGCCTTTGCGGACTACACCCGCGAACTGGCGGCCTGGTGCGCCGCGCAGGGCATGCAGCTGATCATCGTGCCGGGCCCTGGCGAAGACACCGTGGCGCGCGAGGAGTACAGCGCGGCCACGCAGATCCTCAAGGCCGGCATGGGCGCCTACAACGGCCTGCTGGAGCGGGCGGCACTGGTGGTGTCCAACGACACTGGGCCGGGTCACATTGCCGCGGCGCTGGCGCGGCCTACGCTGTCCGTGCTCGGCCCGACCAAGCCGGAACAATGGGGCGTCTGGGGCGGCGCGGCAAAGATTCGGCGCGGTGGCTCGGCGGGTGCGCTGTGGCCCAGCGTGGACGAGGTCATGCAGGACACGCTGACCTTGCTGGGTCAGACTGCAGCTGCGTAGGAAAATAATTCATAACCGGTCATCTATTCTTGTAAAGCTGTTGCTCTCAAGAAGCGCCATGAACAAGCGGAAAGCCGCTTTGTGGTCATGAATTTTCAATTGTTTTCGGACCTTTCTTCCGGAGCAGACCCGGTCTGATCGGCCGCCGCCTGCGCTTCCAGCCAGGCCTTGGGGCCCGAGGGCTCGGCATAGTCGAACACGCCCATGCTCAGATGCCAGACCGCGCCCTCAGGCCGGTGCTTCAGATTGTCCTGGCGGCGAGCAGTGATCTCGGCATTGAAGGTGTTGAGCACCTCGTCAATGCGCGCCCGAACACGAGCACGCAGCTCGCCGACATCCTCTGCAGTGAGGTCGCTGTCGTACACCACGCGCGCGAAGTGCTCGTCGGCATCCAGCACGCGGCGCGTGAACGCTTCTGCGTGATGGGCCAGGTGCAGGCTCAACATCCACGCCTGATCCGCCGCCGGCCGGTGAAGGCCTGCTGTGCGGCTGTGCAGATGCACCTTGTCGCGCTCATCGAGCGTGACCGCGCCCACGCGCAGCATCTCGTCGAGCACGGTACGCGGACGCACATCACGCCGGATGGACCGCACAAGGCTCTCGAAGCTCGCCTCGCTGCTGCCACTTGCGAGGCGTGGCAAGGGTCGAGGCACGCCTTGGGCGTCGGTATAGGGGTGGCCGCTGCTCCAGACCTCCATCACGCGCGACCAGATGCTCGGCGGCGCAGGTGCGTCTTCGGTGCCATGGGGCAGCGCCCGCAGGCGCTTCACCTCGGCGCGATGCACGCCCGTCAATACGCTCACCCGGCTGTCGTTGGGCGCCTCGCCCGCGATCCCGAAGTGCGTCACGGCCTGATCCACATACAGCGCCTTGAGCATTGATGCCAGCGGTCCGTACTGGACGCCGCGGGCAATCATCATGCGGACCAAGGGCGCCAGGACCTCGGACATGGCCTTGAGATGGGCCTGCGCAACGTGCGCGTCGGCCACCTCAGGGCTTGGCGGATCCGCCATGGCGGACGATGGAGCGGATGAAGCGGCGGGGCGCTGACGGGCCATGGAGCGCGAGCTTTCTATTCAGAGCAAACGATGCTTGATCGTCAACGTCACGCGCCGCGCGCTCACAGGCACATCGGTGCGCATCGAATTTGTGTGAAAGTTTTGCACGTCTTGACGTGCAAAAGTTTGACACCTTAGTCTTGTCGACGTGTAAACGTTTTACACGCAGCGGGTCATCCGCAACCGGACGTCAGAGACCGGTCACAACCTCAGCTCGAATGGAAGGACATCCCATGCACTTCAAGCGCACACCCCTCGTCATCTTCGCCCTCGGTCTGACTCTGGGCAGCATCGGCGCAGTGCAGGCACAAACCACGACCACCACGCCGCAGCGCGGCAGCCTGTCGAGCTTCACGATCAACCCGGCTGCCATCAAGCAGCTGGTGATCGACTGGAGCTCGGTGATCGTCGTGTCGGCGAGCTCGATTCAGCCCTTCTCCTTCGGTTCATCCAGCAGCTCCGGCAGCGCCAGCAGTTCGTCCTCGAGTTCCTCGTCCTACGCGTCTGCGTCAAGCTACAGCGGACCCAATGGCGTGTTCACCAGCGCCACGACCTCGGGCAACGCAACGGCGACGGCCACGGCCACAAACGGCACCACCAGCTCCTGCACCCGCTCGGTCAATGGGGTGACGACCAGCTGCTGACCGTGAAACAGACCGCGGCGGTTCAGCGGTCTCGTCCTGCACAGGTCCCCCTCTCCTGGGCAGGACGGGCTGCTGTTTCGCTGCGGCTGACTTGGCGACCGGAAGAGCAGGCTGCTCAGCCGTACTCGACGTCCAGCACCAGGCCCAGACTCTTGGCGGCCGCCACCAGCGCCGCGTCCGGCTTGAGCTTCCACTCATCCGGCAGGCGCATCTCGCACAGGCCGCTGGCCGCGCGCACGTCCAGGCGCACCGGGCAGCCTGCAGGGCTGCGGAAGGGTTCGATGGCACGCTTGAGCTGCGCCATGGGCACGCCGGCCTGAATGCCGCGGATCACGATGCCGCTGGCCCGTGCGGCGCGCAGCTCATCGAGTGAATAGACCTCGTTGGCGATGATGCGCACGCCGCCCGAATAGCTGTCTTCGCTCACCTTGCCCTGGATGACGACAAGCTCATCCACCGCCAGCAGCTTGCTGCGCTCGGCAAACAGCTCGCCATAGACCATGACCTCCAGCGTCGCGGTGCCATCGTCCAGGGTGACAAAAGCCATCTTGCCGCGCTTGCCGATCTGGGTGCGCACGGCACTCGCAATTCCAGCCAGCCACTGAGGCTCGCGCGCGGGCTCCACATCCTCGAGCTTTTTGGGCACCAGCTTGCGCACCTCGCCCTTGTAGGCGTTGAACAGGTGGCCCGAGAAATAGAAGCCCAGCGCGGTCTTTTCCTCGGCCAGCTGCGCTCGGTCGTCGAAGCGCGGTACATCGGCCAGGCTGATCTCCTGTGCGGCCTCGACCACGTCGCCAAAGAGGCTCGTCTGTGAGGCGCTGGCCGCGGCCGCCTCAGCGGCCGTGAGCGCAGCTTCCAGTGAGGCCAGCAACTGCGCACGGTGGTTGTTCAAGGCATCGAAGGCGCCCGCCTTGATCAACGCCTCGATCGCACGGCGGTTAACCACCTTCTTGTCGATGCGGCGGCAGAAGTCGAACAAGTCCTTGAACGGGCCGTGGGCATCACGCTCGGCCACGATCGCTTCGATGGCGCTCTGCCCGGTGCCCTTGACCGCGCCCAGTCCGTAGCGGATGGTGCGCGTGGGCTTGCCCTTGGCATGGTGCTCGTCCGGCACCGGCACAAAGCGGTACTGCGACAGGTTGATGTCCGGGCCGAGCACCGTCACCTTCTGCGCGAGGGTGTCAGCATGGAAGATCATCACCTTGTCGGTGGCGTCCATGTCGGCGCTCATGGTGGCCGCCATGAACTCGGCCGGGTAGTGGCACTTGAGCCAGGCGGTCTGGTAGCCGATCACGGCGTAGGCTGCGGAGTGCGACTTGTTGAAGCCGTAGTCCGCAAACTTCTCCATCAGGTTGAAAAGCTCAGTGGCCAGCTCGGGCTTCACACCGCGCTCGGTGGCGCCAGTGACGAAGATCTCCCGCTGCTTGTCCATCTCCTCCTTCTTCTTCTTGCCCATGGCGCGACGCAGCAGGTCGGCACCGCCCAGGGTGTAGCCGGCAAGCACCTGGGCCACCAGCATCACCTGCTCCTGGTAGACGATCACGCCGTAGGTGCTCTTGAGCACCGGCTCGAGCTTCTCGTGGAAGTACCACTCCATCTTGCCGCGGCCGGTCTGGGTCTGCTCCTTCTTGCGGGCGATGAAGTCATCCACCATGCCCGAGCCCAGCGGACCGGGGCGGTTCAGGGCGTTGAGCGCGACGATGTCCTCGAACACCGTGGGCTTGAGCTTCTTGCAGAGATCGCGCGCCGAGCGGCTTTCCATCTGGAACACCGCAGTGGTGTTGCCGTCGGCAAAGAGCTTGTAGGTGGCCTTGTCGTCAAAGGCGGCGAGGTCATCCAGCGTGAACTCGCGTCGATCGGCGTTCATCTGCCGCACGTACTGCACTGCAAGTTCAAGAATCGTGAGGTTGCGCAGACCGAGGAAGTCGAACTTCACCAGACCCACGGCCTCGACATCATCCTTGTCAAACTGACTGACCGCGCTGTCCTCGCTGCCTTCGGCGCAGTACAGGGGGCAGAAGTCGGTGAGCTTGCCCGGGGCAATCAGCACGCCGCCGGCATGCATGCCCACACTGCGCGTCACGCCTTCCAGTGGCTTGGCGAGTTCGATGATCTCGCGCGCCTCTTCCTCGTTCTCCACGCGCTCCTTGAAGGTGGGCTCTTCCTCGAGCGCACGCTTCAGGTCCCAGGGGTCGGTAGGCTGGTGCGGGATGAGCTTGGACAGGCCGTCGCAGTACTTGTAGGGCAGGTCAAGCACGCGGCCCACGTCGCGGATCACGGCCTTGGCGCCCAGGGTGCCGAAGGTGGCGATCTGGCTGACGCTCTCGCTACCGTAGCGGCGCTTGACGTAGTCGATCACACGGTCGCGGTTGTCCTGGCAGAAGTCGATGTCGAAGTCGGGCATCGACACCCGCTCCGGATTCAGGAAGCGCTCGAACAGCAGGTCATAGGGCAGCGGATCGAGGTCCGTGATGCCAAGCGCATAGGCCACGAGCGACCCTGCGCCCGAACCGCGCCCCGGCCCCACGGGCACGCCGTTCTCCTTGCCCCAGTTGATGAAGTCCTGAACGATCAGGAAGTAGCCCGGGAAACCCATCTTGATGATGGTGTCGCACTCGATCTTCAGGCGCGCCTCGTAATCTGGCCGTTTGGACTCACGCTGAGCGGCGTCCGGATAGCGCTGGATCAGGCGCTTTTCCAAACCCTCTTTGCTGAGGTGGACGAGGTAGTCATCCAGGGTCATGCCGTCCGGCGTGGGAAAAAGCGGCAGCTTGGGCTTGCCAAGCTCCAGCGCGAGGTTGCAGGCCTGCGCAATGGCCACGCTGTTGGCCACAGCCTGCGGCATGTCGGCAAAGAGCTGCGCCATCTCCGCCTGGCTCTTGAAATATTGGTGCTCCGTGAATCGCTTCACGCGCCGCGGGTTACCGAGGATCTCCCCTTCGGCAATGCACACACGCGCTTCGTGCGCCCGGAAGTCTGCAGGTGCAATGAACTCCACGGGGTGCGTGGCCACCACTGGCAGGCCGAGCTGTGCGGCCAGTTGCGCAGCCGCCTGGGTGTAGTGCTCGCACGCCGCGGTACCGTCACGCTGCAATTCGATGAAGTAGCGGCCGGGAAAACGCGCTGACCAGGCCCGAGCCACCGCTGCTGCGTCGCCCTGGGCCTGCAGCACCCGCGCCAGTTCGCTCTGTGCTCCGCCGGACAAGGCGATCAAGCCGGAGGCCGACTCCGCCGTCAGCCAATCGGCCTGCATTTCGGGCCGGCCACGGTACTGGTTGGTCAGGAAGGCGCGCGTCAGCAGTTCGCAAAGTTGCAGGTAGCCCACCCGGTCCCGAGCGAGCAGCAGCACGCGGTGCGCTGCGTCGCGGTCCTTGGGGTTGGTGATCGCGACGTCTACACCCACAACCGGCTTGACGCCCTTGCCGCGGGCCGCCTTGTAGAACTTGACGAGACCAAAGAGGTTGCCAGCGTCCGTTACCGCCACGGCGCCCATGCCATCCGCCTTGGCGGCCTTGACCAACTCGTCGATGCGGGTCAGCCCGTCGGTGATCGAAAACTCGGTATGGACGCGGAGGTGGACGAAGCTGGGCTGGGACATGACTGCTACGGCGCGGGTTGGAGCGAAACCTTAGCAGCTTGGACCGCGCCGTCGCGAGAGCCGCGCCAGCGCTCGCTCAGACCAGGGTCCAGCTCAACACATGGGCCTCGGACAGCGCAGAACGCAGCGCTTCGCGCCGGCTCGGTTCAGCATATTCAGCCACGTCCTCCAGCTCGCCCAGCTTGAAGAAGCCCCGCGCCAGGCGCGGGTCGTCGTATTCGTAGCCGAAAAATCGCCAGCCCCCTCGCCGGGCGTGGAACCGGCGCATGGCGGCGTCGCGCGCCGGCCAGTCCTCGGGCTCCGAGAACACAAGGCCGCAGGTGGCGTTGAACTCGTGCTGGGCCTTGAAGTGATGTGCCGGGCACAGATAGTCCTGC
This sequence comes from Piscinibacterium candidicorallinum, assembly GCF_047549485.1. Lineage (GTDB taxonomy): Bacteria > Pseudomonadota > Gammaproteobacteria > Burkholderiales > Burkholderiaceae_C > Piscinibacterium > Piscinibacterium candidicorallinum. The sequence continues at coordinate 3,065,202 of NZ_CP180191.1, forward strand.
GCATCGAACATCTCCAGAAAGTGCCGGCCCACATACACATAGTGCAGGTGCAGGTTGCCAAAGCGCAGTTCCGGCGAGAAGCGATGCATCTCTTCGGCAGGAATCTGCCCCATCAACCGGTACACCTCCGGGATGTGGTTGAAGTCGAGGTTGAACAGATGCTGCCGCCGCCCGCCGTACACATTGCCCAGCTCGTACTCCAGCCAGTGGATGGCCAGATTCATCTCGTGCGCCGTGTCATACAGCTCGCGCACATAGCGTTGCCGAAAGAACTCCGGAAAGTTCAGGTGCAAGCGGTTCAGGGTAGCCTGCCAGCCGCTGGCATCCACGGGCTCCAGCGTCAGACCCAGTTGCCGCGCCGCTCGCTGCAAGCGGGCCAGGGCGTCGAGGATCTGCGCCGTGTGCGCAAAGCCATGGCGGTGATTCAGATCACCGCGTACAAGCCACTCGGGCCGCATCTGCGTCATCAGCGCCAGCCAGGTGCGCGCGGTCTGCGTGTCATTCAGGCGGTAGCGCAGGCGCAAGCCCGTACTCATGAGAACTTCGAACAGCGGCAGCCGGCCGGCGATGCGCGGCAGGGTCGATGCGGCGGCAATGCCCGTGGCGGGTGCGGGCTGAAGCGCAGCGGTGGGCACAGGCTCGTTCACGGCAGCAACCGTAGCAGCGCAGCCCCGCATGCGCCATCGGTGCGAAAGTGAACTCCTACAATTTGGCCATGGCATCCATCCTGAACATTGCCGCCTACCACTTCACGCGCATCGATCAGCCAGCAGCTGTGGCGCAGGAGCTGCGAGATTCCGCAGTGGCTCGCGACCTGCTGGGAACGATTCTTGTCGCCCCCGAGGGCATCAATCTGTTTCTGGCAGGCGCGGACACGCCTCTGCGCGCGCTGCTGGCCGAGGTGCGCGCCCTGCCCGGCTGCGCCGCACTCGCCGTGAAAGAGAGCTGGTCCGAGCATGTGCCGTTCCGGCGCCTGAAGGTGCGCGTCGAGCGCGAGATCATCACCTTCGACCCCACGATCAACCCCGCGCAGGACGTGGCTCCGTCCGTCGCGCCCGAAGTGCTGGCGCGCTGGATCGAGCAAGGCCACGATGACGCCGGGCGCGAACTGGTGCTGCTCGATACGCGCAACGAGGAAGAGGTAGCCATCGGTACCTTTGCCGGCGCTGTGAACCCGCACATCCGCAAGTTCACCGAGCTGCCCGAAGCGGTGCTCGACCATCGCGAGGACTGGGCCGACAAGACCGTGGTGGGCTTCTGCACCGGCGGCGTACGCTGCGAGAAGTTCATGCCCTGGATGCAGCGCCAGGGCTTTGCGCACGTGGCGCAGCTCGAAGGCGGCATTCTCAACTACTTCGAGAAGACCGGCGGCACGCACTGGAACGGCGCCTGCTTTGTGTTCGACGAGCGTGTGGGCCTGAAGCCGGATCTGACGCCGCTGGTGGATGCGCCTGCGGACGGTCGCGTCTGAATCGAAGCGCGTCTAGACCTCGGGCTTGTCGCGCCCGGATTCGCTTGCTTCGGCAGCCGCCTCATTAAGCAGCAATTGCGCAGCCGTCGGCGGGGGCATGACCTCCGGGGGCACCACGCCGTGCTCGATGCCCCATAGCGCCTGACCCACTTCGTCCACCAGACCCGGTGCCTGGGTAGCGGCCTGCTCCGGTTCGGGTGGCGCGGCGAGCGCCTGGGCCTCGAGCTCGGCCTCGCTGATCGGCGGTGCGTCTTCAGGGATGGCGATCTCCGGCGGCAACACCGGGGCGACGACGGTCGGTGGCTCAAGCCAGTCCGGTGGCGTAATTCTCAGCGGATCCGCCAGGCGAGCGGCTTCGTCAGAGGGCACACCATGTTCCATGGCCCAGACGGCTCGGCCGACTTCGTTGGTCAGCGGCTCGGCGGCATCGGCCGTACGTGCGCTGCCCTCACTCGCCTCGGGTTGTGCGGCGAGCGCCTGCCGCGCCAGCTCTTCGTCGCTCACCGGCACAGTCGCGGCTTCGAGGATCGCTTCAAGCTCCGCGGGGCCTTCGTTCAATCCGGCGGGCTGGGTGGAATCGGCGGACGGTGCGGTCATGTGAGTGCTCCGGCGGGTGCGATGCTGCTGACACTAGGCCGATTGGGCACGCTCGGCAAGCCCGGAAAGCAAAAGCCCGCGAGGGTGCCGCGGGCTTTTGTGCGTGCGGGGGCGACTAGCGCCCCTTCAGGGGTCGATCAGGCCTTCTTCCAGCGTGCGGCAGTCTCCGCTACACGTTTTCCGAAGAGCTCGGCCGTCATCAGGTCGCCTTCGCTCATGGCGTCGGCCCCCTTGTCGGACGGGGAGATCGCCATGGCGCCCGCAAAGCTGCCGACGTTGTTGATGTCGGCACGGGTGGCGCCGGAGTGGTTCGCCGGCAGCAGGCCGGTGCCCACCCAGAGCATGCTGTGCTGCATGGCCAGCGTGAAGATGTAGTGAAGCGTCGAGAGCTTGTCGCCGTTCATGCTCGCGCTGTTGGTAAAGCCGGCGGCGATCTTGTCCTTCCAGCCCTGGCCGAACCAGACCTTGCTGGAGGCATCCGCAAACTTCTTGAACTGCCAGCTCACGGTGCCCATGTAGGTCGGCGAGCCCATGATGATGGCGTCGGCCGCATTGAGCTTGTCCCAGGCGCCATCAGGCAGGTTGCCCTCTGCGTCGATGGCGATCAGTTCAGCGCCTGCACCCTTGGCCACGCGCTCGGCCATGTGCTTGGTGTGGCCGTAGCCGGAGTGATAGACAACGATGACTTTGCTCATGAGAAGGTCCTTGTTAGACGGTGTAGGAAGGATGGAGATCAATCGATCGGGTTCCGGGCGGGCCTGACGGCCCTAGAACGACGCGGCGAGCGAACCCATGTCGCCGCGGTAAAAGCGTGTGGCGTAGGCAGCAATATCCTCCGCGCAGTTGCCCATGAAGGGGCCCTTGGGAAAGATCGGCTCGCCGATCGGCCGGCCGGCAAAGAGCACGCCGCGCGCGCCTTGCGTCCCGGCCTGGAGAATCACCGAATCACCGTCGCGCTCGAAGACCAGCGCGCCGGGCGCAGATAGTGTCTGGCCATCGACGGCCAAGGCGCCCTGCATCAATACGAAGAACGCGTTCTTGGCGGCAGGCAGATCAAACTGGGCGCTCGCATTGGGCTCGATGCGCAGGTCGATCATGTCACCCTGTGTGAGCCAGCGGGCGTCCTGTGTGATTGGCGAGCGCAGCACTACGCCCTGCCAGGGAAGCTCACCGGCCATGACAGTGCCGCGCAGTCCCTCGGCCTGCAGCACGGGCATGGCCTCGCGCCGGATGTGGAAGGCTGCCGGCGGCGCCTGCTTGTGCGCTCGGGCCAGGTTGACAAACACTTGTAGCCCGCGCGCCGCGCGGCCCGGCTCGGCCGGGATCTCCTCATGCATCATGCCGCTGCCGGCCTGGGTCCAGTGCAGATCGCCGGGGCGGATCTCGCTCTTGTCACCCAGCGAATCACGATTGATGAAGCCGCCCTCGGCGTCGTCGAACATCAGGGTCACGGCACTCATGCCGGCATGCGGATGCGGCGGAAAATAAGGCTGCGGCATGGTGAAGGCATCCACGCCGATGAAGGGATCGAGCAGATGCAGGTCGCGCGGATGCAGCATGTAGGCACCGCTGGCCGCGTCGAACGCATGCCAGGGCATGGAAATGAAGGTCTTGACGCTGCGGGTCATGGTCTTGTCTCCGGGTCTGCACCCCATGTGTGATGCAGACCCTTGGGGCGCTTCAGGCGGCCAGATCGAACACGAGCACTTCGGCGTCCTTGCCATGCTCGAGCACGAGGTGCTTGCTGTCGTCGGCGACGCGCCACATGGCCGCGTCGCCGGCGTTGAGAGCCGCATCGTTCACCGCCACCGCACCGCGAACCACGTGCACATAGGTGTGGCGTCCGGGCACCAACTCAAGGCTGGCGCGTTCCGCTCCGTCGATCAAGCCGGCATACAGGCGGGCGTCGGCATTGGCCGTCACTGAACCCTCAGCGCCGTCCGGCGACACGACCAGGCGCAACTTGCCGCGCTTTTCGCTGCCGTCAAACGCCTTCTGCTCGTAGCTCGGCTGGATGCCGGTGAACTTCGGCTCGATCCAGATCTGCAGGAAGTGAGTTTGCCCCTTGGCGTGGTTGAACTCGCTGTGCATCACGCCACGGCCGGCGCTCATGCGCTGCACCTCGCCCGGGCGGATCACCTCGACATTGCCCATGCTGTCCTTGTGCGCCAGTTCGCCATCGAGCACGTAGCTGATGATCTCCATGTCCCGGTGACCGTGCGTGCCGAAGCCGCTGCCGGCGGCGATGCGGTCCTCGTTGATGACGCGCAGATTGGCAAAGCCCATCCACTGCGGGTCGTAGTAGTTGGCAAACGAGAAGCTGTGATAGCTCTTGAGCCAGCCATGATTGGCGAGGCCACGCTCATTTGATCGACGAATTTGCATGATCTACTCCTGAGTCTGTCCCCGCCAAGAAGGCCGTGGAACAAGCGGTAACGGCAAGATAGGGCTTTTGATTCCGGCTTCCAAGCGGCTTGAACTCGCCAAATCGTTCAAATACATTGAATGAACTTTCCTGTTTCGAGGTCAATGCATGATCGACGCAGAGTTGCTCACGGTGCTGGACGCCATCACCCGCCACGGCAGCCTGGCGCAGGCCGCCCGCTCGCTGGACCGCGTGCCCTCGGCCTTGTCCTACACCGTGCGGCAGTACGAGGAGCGTCTGGACCTGCTGCTGATCGACCGCCGCGGCCACCGGGCCAAGCTCACCCCGGCGGCCCAGACCATCCTGGAGAACGCAGCGCCTGTGCTGGCGCAGCTGGGCGAGATTGCCCAGCGTGCGCAGACTCTGGCCAGCGGCTGGGAGCCCGAGTTGCGCATCGCCGTGGACGAGGCCCTGTGCTTCGAACGTGTCCTGACCCTGATTGACCGCTTCTACGCGCTGGCCATGCCCACGCGCATCACACTCCAGCCTGAAGTGCTCTCGGGCACCTGGGACGCCCTGCTGGAGGGGCGCGCCACGCTCGCGCTGGGCGCGGTGGACGGACTGGAAGATGCGAACCTGCTCGGCAACACACTCAAGTGGCAGCCCCTGGGCGACATGCAGTTCGTCTTCTGCGTGGCGCCACACCACCCCCTGGCGAGCGAGACCGCACCCATTCCGGACACCCTCCTGGCCCAGCACCGCAGCGTGGCTGTGGCGGATACCGCGCGGCGCCTGAACCGTGCCAGTTTCGGCATCCAGCCGCGGCAGGACGTGCTCACCGTGGCCAGCATGCAGCACAAGATTGCCGCCCAGGTGCGCGGCAGTGGTGTGGGCTGGCTGCCGCTGAACCATGTGCGCGATCTGCTGGCGAGCGGCCAGCTCCTGCGCAAGGCTGTTCAGAGCGAACGCCCGCCAGCGCGCTTCAGCACCGCCTGGCGGCGTGGGGCGGAAGGCAACGCCGTGCGCTGGTTCCGGCGCCTGCTCGCGGACCCGGCTGAAGCGGCTGCGCTGCTGGGCTGATCGTGTCGCCGGCCGTGCGTCGGCTCATGCAGGGGCTAGCTCAGCGCCAGGCCCAAGCACATCGAGCAGCTCGGCCTGCAAACTCTCCCGGTTGAAGGGCTTGGTCAGGTAGCCGTCCATGCCGGCGGCCATGCACTGGGCGCGGTGTTCGGGCAGGGCGTGGGCCGTCAAGGCAATGACCGGCGTGCGCGTACGGCCGTTCTGCCGCTCCTGCTCGCGCAGAAGCCGTACGGCGGTCAGGCCATCCATCACCGGCATCTGCAGATCCATCAGCACACAGTCCACCGCGGCCTGATCGAGCAGCCGCAGCGCGGTCTCGCCATCTTCCGCGAGCATCACCTCATGGCCCATGCCGCTCAACAGCGCATGGCTGACCATGCGATTGAGGGCCTGATCCTCCACCAACAGCAGCCTCAGGGCACGCAGCTCCACAGTCGGACGAGCCGCGCCGTTGCGGCCTGAGGTCCGGGTGTGCCGAGGCGCAGTCACCGTCTGTGCCGGCAGCGCAAAGCTGAACGTCGACCCTGCGCCCGGCGAGCTGCTCACGAGCAGTTCACAACCCATGGCCTGCAGCAAGCGCCGCGAAATCGACAGACCGAGCCCCGTCCCGCCGAAGCGCTTGCCGATGGAGTCATCGGCTTGGACGAAGGGCTCGAAGATGCGCGCCAACTGCTCGGGCGACATGCCGATGCCGGTGTCCTGCACGCTGCAGTGAATGGTTCCGGGTGCAGCGTGCAGGCGCAGACACACGCGGCCCTGCTCGGTGAACTTGAGCGCATTGCCCAGGAGATTGATGAAGACCTGACGCAGACGCTGCGCGTCGGCGCGGATCGCGGCTGGCAAGTCGGCAGCCAGCTCCACGTCGAGCGCAACTCCCTTGCCGCGTGCGATCAGCGACAGGCCAGCGCAGGCCTCCCTGGCCACCGCGGCAACGTTCACGGCCTGCTGATCCAGCGTGAGGCCGCCGGCCTCGATCTTGGAGTAGTCCAGAACGTCATCAATGACGCCCAGCAGATGCCGGCCCGAACTCTGCGCAATCTCGACCAGGCGCCGCTGTTCCGGGCTCAGATCCATCCCGCCGAGCAATGACAGCGAACCCAGCACGCCGTGCATGGGCGTGCGCAGCTCATGGCTCATGTTGGCCAGAAACGCGTCCTTGGCACGGTTGGCCTCGTCGGCCCGCTGGCGCGCGGCTTCAAGCTCGGCCTCGCGCCGATGCGCTGCGGTGACATCGTGCGACACCACCAGCATCTGCTCCTGCCCTGCTACGTCTCGCAGGCAGATCCGGGTCGCCTCCACCACCGAAGGGCTGCCATCGGCGCGGACATAGCGCTCCACACGCGTGACCGGTACACCGGTCGCACGAGATACCGCTTCATGGGCCGCGATCTGCTCGCGCTCTGCATCGTTGCGCGCCAGCCCCTGCGCCGTAATCTGCTGAAGCTCCTCAAGCGTGCGGCCGGTCCATTCCTGGAACGAGCGATTGGCCATCAGGTAGCGGCCCTGCGCATCCTTGAGGACGATGAAGCTCGGGTCGGCATCCAGAATCTTGGCCAGCAGGTCGCTTTGCGCCCGCAGCGCGTCTTCCGCCTGCTTGCGCGCCGTCACATCCAGACCGAAGCCAAGCACGCCAAAGCGCCCCCCGCCCAGATCCACGCGCACCTTGCCGATGAACATGGTGTGCGGCTTGCGATCCGCGAGGACGTGATGCTCCTCGCGTTCGATCATCTTGCCGTCGAGCAGCACTTGACGATCCGTGGCCAGGATACGTTCGGCGGCATCGGCTGCGTACAACTCGTGCGGTGTCTTGCCCAGCATCTCTTCCGGATCGCGTCCGAAGCGCTTGGCTGCCAACTGGTTCACGAGCAGGACACGGCCATGCTCATCGCGCAGGAAGATGCCCAGCGGGAGGACATCAAGCAGCATGCGAAGCACCGCAGGGGCGATTTCGAATGCAGCCGGGTCGTTGAGCGACATCTCGTGAGTATGCGCCCGAGTTCACGTCGGTGCGAGCCATCTGGGCGAAAACCTTTTCGACTCGGCCGCCGACTCGGATGGGCAGGCGGGATAATGCGCGTCCGCTACTGCCCTGCCTCGCCATGAAGTCGATTCTCATCATCCGCTGGGGTGCCATCGGCGACCTGCTGATGACCACGCCGCTGCTCCGAACCCTGCGCACACGCTGGCCGGGGGTGCACATCAGTTTCGTGTGCGACCACGGTCTGGCCGGCGTGGTGCGAGCCTCCGGCCTGGTTGATGAGGTCATCGGCATCAACAAACGCACCGAGTACACCCTGGGTACCCTGCCTGCCCTGCGTCGAAGGATTCGCCAACGCCCCTACGACCTCGCCCTTGATCTGCAGCCGGTGTTTCGCAGCCGCTTCCTGGCTTGGCTGAGTGGCGCGCGGAGGATCTTGCACGTACCGCGCGACCCGCAGTTCGGTCCGGGGCGCCCGGCGCGTCGCAGTGCGGCGGAGAACTTTGTTGCCGTACTGGGCCCGCTGGGTATCGAGACGGCTCTGGATGGTCTGCATCTGAGTTATGTGCCCGGCACCGCTGCGGCCGAGCGCGCTGCAGCGCTGCTTGCGTCGCTGCATGTGAGCGCTGGTGCGTTCGTTCTGGTGAACCCGGGCGCCAGTGCAGCCAATCGGCGCTGGCCCGCAGAGCACCTGCGTCAGACGCTGCTTGGCCTGCGAGCGCGGCACCCGATGCTGCCGGTCCTGCTGATTGGCGGTCCCGGGGATGTAGCCCAGATTCAGTCGCTGCGCATTGAAGAGATGCAGGACCCGAGCATCCATGTGCTGCTAGGTACGGTCGACCTCGAGACCACCGCGGCGCTCATGGCCGTGTCCGCCGCCACGCTCTCAACGGACACCGGACCCATGCACCTTGCCGCAGCGGTCAATGCGCCGCTGGTCGCCTTGTTCGGCCCGACCTCACCGGCACGCACAGGCCCGGCGCCGCGCGGACCTGCGCTGGGTGATGCACCACGCGCGCGGCTCGATCCCATCACCCTGCAGGATCAATCCGACCTGCCATGCCGCCCCTGCGACAAGCGTGACTGTGCCAGAGGCGATCTGGCCTGCATCCAACGGGTTGCGCCAACCACCGTGGTGGATGCGATCGACCGGCAGCTGGGTGCCTGAGCGGCCCGCCGGCAGTCAGTCGTCTGCGCGGATGACGCGATTGCGGCCGTTCTGCTTGGCCACGTAAAGCGCCTTGTCGGCGCGATTGATCAGCTCGCGGCCATCCTCTGCGCCGTTCCACTGCGCGACGCCGAAGCTCGCGCTCACCGCGCCGACGTTCTCGTAGGGCTTGCCGGCGATCTTCTGGCGCACCACTTCGGCCAGGGCCATGGCCGCATCGATCCCGGTTTCCTTGAGCAGGATGATGAATTCCTCGCCGCCGAACCGCGCTGCACAGTCGCTCGCCCGCAGAAGTTCGCGTACCCGGATTGCGGTGTGCTTGAGCACTGAGTCACCACTGTCGTGTCCAAAGGTGTCGTTGATCCGCTTGAAAAAGTCCAGATCGAACATGATCACGGATACCGCCTGGCCATTGAGCCGGCTGGCAGCCATCTCCTGCTCCAGGCGTTCAAAGAAGCGCCGGCGGTTCACGAGATCGGTGAGGAAATCCTTGGTCGCAAGGTCTTCGAGCTTGCGGTTCACACGCGCCATCGGTTCGATCACCAGCAGCGAGAGCGCGGCGTTGAGGACGATGAACGCGAGCCCGAAAATCGCCACCAGCGACCAGATGAAGGTGTTGAAGCTCTGCCGGGCGCGCTCCAGCGGGTAGAGCATTGGCACCTTGACGATCTGCATGCCGACGGTTTCGCCCATTTTCCAGCCGAAGCCATTCTTGTCGCCATACACCTTCAGCATTGATGGCGGGGCGACCGCCGGGTCACTGTGGCAGGCGAGGCATGCTTGGTTCTTGATGGTGATTGGGCGGGCGATGTAGACGGCACGGTTGATGCCCTCACCGTGCACGCCGGTGAGTTCCTGCTTTGCGGCGTCCGACCGGAAGCTGTCGATGAGCTTTGCCTCCCAGTCCGTCGCCCGATCGCGCGGATTAGTCGGGTTGAGCACCGCCTCCTTGTAGACATAGCCCTGGTACTTGTCCGAGAGACGACGCAGGGTCTCTGTGGCCGCGAACGCCGGCACGGTCTGGGGCAGAAACTTCTCAGCCAGCAGCGGATCAAGGTGGGGCTTGACCTGATCGGTCGTGTAGCCACGGATGGCCAGCGCCGTCTCCATCATCAGGTCGGAGTTGTGTCGCACCTCATCGAGCGCCTGCCGCTCGAGGTGTCCGCTGTAATACCAGCCAGCACCTGCAAGACTCGCCACAAACGCGAGCAGCAGGATCAGGTTGAACTTCAGCCGAAGCGACATGCCATGCACGCGCACCACATGGATGCGCGCCCCTCCCTGTTGGAATGCGCGGCAATGTAGCGCAGCACGTGGGGCAATCGCGTCTCTTCGCCGCGACGCTGGTGCGAGCGGATGCGTTGTTGGCTACTTGCTGGAGGCCAACGCGCGACGGCGCTCACGAACACCTGCCGACAGGGTGGCCAGCAGATTGACCGAATCCTCCCAGCCCAGACAGGCGTCCGTAATGGACTGGCCGTAGGTGAGCGTCTGACCGGGAACAAGATCCTGTCGCCCTGCCTGCAGGTGGCTCTCCACCATCAAGCCGATGATCCGGCTCTCACCGCGTGCCAGTTGCTGCGCGACGTCTGCCGCAACAAGGAGCTGGTTCTCGTGCTTCTTGCTCGAGTTGGCATGGCTGCAGTCGATCATCAGGCGCTGCGCCAGGCCAGCCTTACCGATGTCTTCGCACGCTGCCTGCACATGCGCCGCGTCATAGTTGGGCGCCTTGCCACCTCGCAGAATGACATGGCAGTCCTCGTTGCCGCGCGTGGCGACGATGGCGCTGTGTCCGCCCTTGGTCACCGACAGAAAGTGATGCGGGTGTTGCGCCGCCTTGATGGCGTCAACCGCAATCTTGATGTTGCCGTCCGTACCGTTCTTGAAGCCCACTGGGCAGGACAGGCCACTCGCAAGCTCCCGGTGCACCTGACTCTCGGTGGTCCGCGCGCCGATGGCACCCCAGGCGATCAGATCCGCAATGTATTGGGGGCTGATCATGTCGAGATATTCGGTGGCCGCCGGCAGGCCGAGCTCTGTGATGTTCAGCAGCAGCTCACGCGCCGCACGCAGCCCCTTGTTGATCTGAAAGCTGCCATCGAGATCCGGGTCATTGATGAGTCCCTTCCAGCCGACCGTTGTGCGCGGCTTCTCGAAGTACACGCGCATGACGATCTCCAGATCGGCCGCGTGCTTGCGCCGTTCCTCGGTCAGTCGATTGGCGTACTCGATCGCGGCTCTGGGGTCGTGGATCGAGCAAGGGCCGATCACGACAACCAGGCGATCATCCTGGCCGTGCAGGATGCGATGGATCGCATTGCGCGACGTCGCAACGACCTCGGCCGCACGATCGGCACAAGGAAACTCCCGGATCAAGTGCGACGGTGGACTGAGCTCATGGATGCCCGCGATGCGGACATCATCGGTCTGAAATGGCATGGATCTGCTCCCTCATTGTGTTTGCATGCGCCTACTTGGCCGACGCAATCGCGCGACGGCGGTCTCGCACGCCGCGGGCCAGCGTCTCCAGCGCCTGCACCGATGCCTCCCAGCCCAGGCAGGCATCGGTGATGGACTGACCGTAGCTCAGGTCGGCAAGGCGCTGCCCGCTCAGCAGGTCCTGGCGGCCTGCCACGAGGTGGCTTTCAACCATTGCTCCCATGATGCGCATCTCGCCGGCGGCAAGCTGCTGAGCGAGCGAGTCGGCCACCTTCAGCTGGTTTTCGTGCTGCTTGCTCGAGTTGCCGTGACTGCAGTCGACCATCAACTTCTGCGCAAGCCCGGCCTGAGCCAGCGCTTCCGATGCACTCTGCACGCTCGCTGCGTCGTAGTTGGGGGTCTTGCCGCCGCGCAGGATGACATGGCAATCCTCGTTTCCGGCGGTCTGAACGATGGCGGAAATGCCGCCCTTGGTCACACCAAGGAAGCAATGCGGGTGCTGCGCCGCCTTGATGGCATCGGCGGCGATCTTCAGGTTGCCATCTGTCCCGTTCTTGAAGCCCAGCGGGCAGCTCATGCCGCTGGCCAGCTCACGATGCACCTGGCTCTCCGTTGTCCGCGCGCCGATGGCGCCCCAGGCGATCAGATCGCTGTAGTACTGCGGGCTGATGGGGTCGAGGAACTCTGTTCCGGCCGGCATGCCTAAGGCGTTCACATCGACCAACAACTCGCGCGCCAGACGCAGTCCGCGGTTCACGTCGAAGCTGCCGTCGAGGTGCGGATCGTTGATCAAGCCCTTCCAACCCACCGTCGTGCGCGGCTTCTCGAAGTACACGCGCATCACGATTTCCAGATCGAGCGCGAGACGCTTGCGTTCGGCGATCAGTCGCTGGGCATATTCCCGTGCGGCTTGCGGATCGTGGATCGAGCATGGGCCAATGACGACAAGCATGCGATCGTCCTGCCCATGGAGGATGCGATGAATGGCGCGCCGTGCGGCAGCCACGGTATCGGCTGCCGCATCCGCCAGCGGAAACTCGCGCAGCAGGTGGGCCGGCGGGGTCAATTCTCGGATCGCGGTGACGCGGATGTCGTCGGTTCGAGTGGTACTCATGGATCGGGCTCGGTTCGGTCAGTGTCGATTCAGGCAAGGTCTGTCGGACGGGATCGAATCAATAGCAGGCCATGGGTACAGACCAAAAAAAACCGCCGGGTTGTGCCCGGCGGTTTCTGAGATTCTTCGTCGCTCGTTCGCGCGTCAGCCTCTCACCGCCGGGCGGCAGAGATAAAACCAGAAAAAGAAGTAGGCGCGGAAGAGCATTCTGTGAATGTATCAGGCGATTGCTGCACTGCGCAAGCAAGCTGCGCACTCAAGCAGTGCCTCCCACGGTCATGTTCTCCATGCGCAGCGTCGGCTGCCCGACTCCAACCGGCACGCTCTGGCCCTCCTTGCCGCAGACACCCACGCCGTTGTCGATCTCCAGATCGTTGCCGATCATCGTGATGTGCTTGAGGCTCTCCGGTCCGCTGCCGATCAGGGTCGCGCCCTTCACCGGGTACGCCAGCTTGCCGTTCTCGATCTTCCAGGCCTCCGTGCAGCTGAAGACGAACTTGCCGTTGGTGATGTCGACCTGACCACCTCCAAAGTTCTTGCAATAGATGCCGTCCGCGACACTCGCAATGATCTCGTCGTGTGTGTGCTGGCCGGCAAGCATGTACGTATTCGTCATGCGGGGCATGGGCAGATTGGCAAAGCTCTCACGCCGCGCATTACCGGTGATGCGATCCTTCATCAGCCGGGCGTTCTGTGTGTCCTGCATGAATCCCTTCAGGATGCCGTCTTCGATCAGCACGGTGCGCTCGGTCGCATTCCCCTCATCGTCCACGTTCAGCGAGCCACGGCGATCAGGCAGCGTGCCATCGTCGATTACCGTCACGCCCTTGGCCGCCACACGCTGCCCCACCATGTTCGCGAACGTGGAGGAACCCTTGCGAATGAAGTCGCCCTCAAGGCCATGACCCACAGCCTCATGCAGCAGGACGCCAGGCCAGCCAGGGCCAAGCACCACGGTCATCTGACCGGCCGGCGCTGGTCGTGCATCGAGGTTGGTCAGCGCCGAGCCGACTGCCTGCGTCGCAAGTTGATCCAGAAACGCATCGTCAAACATGTCCATGCGTCGACGTCCGCCGCCGCCTGCATAACCGTCTTCGCGTCGACCATCCTGTTCCACAATGACCTGCACGCCAAGGCGTACCAGAGGGCGCACGTCGGCGGCAACCACGCCGTCCGTCCGCACGACCATCATCACCGTGTAGTCGCCGGACAGTGAGCAGTTCACGCGCTTCACACGTGGATCCTTGGCGCGGGCAATGCGCTCCAGGCGCTCCAGCAGCGCCACCTTGGCATTGGAATCCAGCGCAAGCAGCGGGTCTTGCGCGGTGTAGAGATCCACGGTCTTGGGGGGCCGGTGCGGCAGCTTGACCTTGCGACTCTGGCCCAGTCCGCCGATCGCTCGTACAGTGCGTACCGCTTCGCGGATGGCTTGCTCGGTGATTTCGTCGGAATACGCGAATGCCGTCTTCTCGCCCGCAACCGCGCGAACACCAACGCCCTGGTCGATGGAGAAGCTTCCGGCCTTGACCTTGCCTTCCTCAAGACTCCAGCTCTCGGATCGACTGAATTCGAAGTACGCATCGCCAAAATCCACTTTGCCCTGCATCAGCTCCCCGGTCAGCGAAAGCACGCGAGACAGTTCGAGGCCCGTCGGCTGGAGCAACAGCTCCGAGGCGGTGGCGAGAGGTTGGGCGAAGGCATCAGCAAGCTTCATGGATTCAGGCTTCAGACAGAGTTCAGAAGTTTCAAAGCACGCGGTGCTCAAGCGCTGGCAGGTCGGTGCGAACCTGTCGAAGACGCGTCGGATCGATGGCGCCGGCCACGATCCCCGGCCCTTCAGGCAAAACTTCGAGCACCTCGCCCCACGGGTCGATCAGCATGCTGTGCCCCCAGGTGCGCCGGCCATTGTCGTGCACACCGCCCTGCGCCGCTGCAAGCACATAGCACTGGTTTTCCACAGCTCGCGTCCGCAGCAGGAGCTCCCAGTGCGCCTTTCCGGTGGTGTAGGTGAAGGCAGCAGGCACGACGATCAAGTCCAGAGGTTCGGCTCGGCCCATCGCCCGGTACAGCTCGGGAAAGCGCAAGTCGTAGCAGACCGACAGACCGACGCGAAGCCCAGCCAACTGCAAAGCCACCGGGTCGCTGCCGGCGCCGATGGTGCGGGATTCGTCGTAGCTTTCGCTGCCGCGCTGAAAGCGGAAAAGATGGATCTTGTCGTACCGGCAAACTCGTTCGCCGTCCGGGCCGTAGACGAGGCTTGCGTTCCAGACACGAGTGCCGCTCGGATGCTGCAGCGGCAGGGTGCCGGCGATCAGGTGCACGCCGGCATCCCGCGCCATCGCGGCGCATGCTGCCTGGATCGGGCCGCTGCCCAGGGCTTCTGCGGCCTGGATCTTGTCGGTCTCGGCGCGACCCATCAAACAAAAGTACTCCGGCAGCAGCACCACACGCGCCCCACCGGCGGCGGCCTCAAGAACGCAGGTCCGCGCCTGGGCAAGATTCTCTTCAAGACGGACACCCGAAACCATCTGTACGGCAGCCACACGGATCGGGATGCTCATCGTCTCGCCTCCTGTGCCTGGGCGGCGTCGCTGAACTGCGACTGTGCGGCATCCGGCGCCTGACCGGGTTTGGGTCTGAGTTTGACCACAGGCTCGCGCCAGGTGCCTTGCAGATCAAACTCCTGCGACAAGCCCTTGTTCACGGAGTCTCTCACCGCCGCCTGCGCGAGCAGGGTACCCAAACCGACGGCCGGGTTGATGAACAGGTAGGCAAAACTCACCGCGCCCAGGTTCAGGTCCGGCGTGACGATGATGTGCAGGTTTTGCGTTTCCCGCACCAGATCCACGCTGCCCGCCATGGCCACCCCGGCCTGAGCACCTCGCATCTTGAAGCTCTCGGTCTGCAGCACACCATGGGTCAAAGCGGCATCGGCGCGCACGGTGTCATAGGAGAAGCCCTGGGCGAACACGTCGCGAAAGTCGAAGGTGAAGCGCCGGACCAGGTTCTGCAAGGAGAAGACGCCCAGCAGGCGTGCCACGCCCGGGTCCTGCCGCAGCCACTGACCCTGGTCCAGCTCCAATCGCACCTGACCGTTCAGGCTCGGCAGATCCAGACCCAGCGGGCTGCCCACCCAGTTCAGCTTGCCGCTGAGTTCGCCGCGCCCGGCGCGCATGACGCCGGGAAAGCCCATGACTTCAAGCAGATTGCCGGCATCACGCACATCCAGGTTGAAGTCCAGATCCATCGACCGCGAGCCGCGGTTCGCGGGCCGCCGCCACAGACCCGTGCCATTCAGCGTCGCCGCCGGATGGCTCACGACAAGACGTTCAAGCACCCACGCATTGCCAGACCGCGCCCCCTGATTTTGCGCGACGACCTCAAGACGACCCAGCCGACGCGGGCCAAGCTCGAACTGCTCGGCGATCAGGTCGATCCCCGGCAGTTCACGCAGGCCCTGCTCGCCCGAGCCTGCGCTCTCCAGAAACTCCACCACCTGATCGCGATCGCTCTGCGGAATCGACAGCTTCGCGAGGCGCGCAGTGAGCCGACCCAATGCGCCATCGCGCTCGCTGTGGCGCCATGTTGCGTGGCCGGACACCTGCGGAGAGTCCAGGTTCAGCTGCCACACATCACCTTCGCGTGAGGCACCCGCCACGACCCGCGTCAGCCGCTTGCCGCCGATCACCAATTCGCGCACCTGCAGCGCAATCAGCTTGGGCAGCATGGTCGTGCCAGTGGCTGCCGAACCGGACGGATCGATGGCGGCGCCCAATGCTGCGTTGGGGCCGGTGATCGCCAAGGCTTGCAGCTTGCGCGACCAGTCGTCCACATCCAGGCGATCGAGATTCGCAATGGCCGCAATGCCAGCGACATCCGGCAGCACGGCTTCGTTGTTGATTCCCACCCCACCCCGAACCACGCTCAGCACACCCTGCGCATTGCGCTGGCGCTGCAGACGCACAGCCAGCACGCTGCCAAGTTCCACCGAGATCTCATCGCCCACCGTCTGACCCGCCGTGCGCTGCGGCGCGATGTTCACGGCCAGCGGGAGCGAATCAGCACTTTGCTTGCGCACCACACCGGGCAAGTCAAAGCTCACACCTTGCAGGTCGCTGCGCAGCGCCACCCCCGTCGAACCGCCGCGACTGTCCACCTGCACGGTGTAGCGGAACTGCCCTGTGGCGGCATCAATAAGCCGCATCAGCATGGGCTCGCCGACAATCGCCTTGGCGTCACTCACCCTGGCCTGGCCTTCACCGCGGAACTGCAACCCCCCCTCAGCCTGGGAGCCGCCGGAGAAGCTCACCGCCCCGCCATAGACTGTGGCTCGACCGTCGCGTACACGAATCGTGCGTTCAGTGAAGTCGAGGTTCGCGCTGGTGTCTTCGAACACAGGCAGCGCCGAGTCCAGCTGCACCCGATTGTTCGCCAGCTGCAGACTGCCCTGGACTTCTGTTCGCGCCGCGTCGCTGATCGGGATCAGCAGGCGCAGACGCAGCGCGGCGTCACCTTCGATCTGCGTGCTCTTGGTGAAGTTGCCGATCCAGCCAGCGATCGGACCGGCGTTGACATAGCGCACCAGATCCCGCCCGGGGCCGGCCGTGTCCCCGGAGATGACCATCGGTCTCGCGGCAGTCGCATACAGATCCGGGATGACCACGCTGACATTCGCAAGTCGGGTATCCAAAACGCGGCCCGAAGCGCGCCGCACTTCGATGCGCGTGCGATCCATCACGAACTGCCCGTCGATCTGCTCGATGGGCAGCCAGCGCAGCTCGCCGCCGGGCGGCAGGTGCACGTAGTCCAGAGTCACGCCCTGAACCCTTGCAGCCACCTGGAATTCGCCGTTGCTGCGACCCTGCGCATCGGGCGCGAAGGGGAAGTCGTACAGATTGCCCTTGAGACGGAACTGGACCTCGCGAGCGCGCCCGGCGAGCAGCGCATCTCGAACCCAGTGCCTCGTGGACTCGGGCAGCCGCAAAGGCAGATACCGGTGCACAGCGCGCGCATCAGCCCTGGCCAAGGTGCCTGCAAGTTCAATCTCGCCAGGCCCGGACTGTCCGGCCGCGGGGCTGCGATAAGTCGCCTTGAGCTCACCCGATGTGTCCTGGTTGGCAAATCTGGCGTCGGGCAGCTCGACCACCACCTGCCCCGAAACGAGCTTCCAACGGGCCGTCAGCTTGAGATCGGTTTCAGGCAGTGCCGGGGATTCAAAAACGCCGGGAAACTCCAGCACCGCGGCGCTGCTGTCCAACGCCAGCTCGCCACCGGACTCCGTTGCCGTGAAGCGGCCGGTCAGATTCGAGAACCCGGGCAGCCCGATCACCGGTAAGGGCCGGGTATCGGCGCTTGATTGCGCCGCTGCGGCCACCGGTGGGTTGCTGCGTACCAACTCAGGCGTCAAAAGGCGGGCGAGCATGCTGCGGTCTGGCTGCGCGCGCAGTCCGAGGCCGGCAAAGTCTCCGCTTGCCTTGAAGCGAGTCACGCTGTTGGGATCAGTCGGCTGCGGCACTTGCCACTCCACACGCAGCTGCCCCACCTTGCCGCGCGGCTCGAACGCCGCGAGCGCCGAGCGCACGACCGGACTGAGAGGCAGGCGTTCAGACAGCTCGTGCAGCAGGGCGAGATCGAGCGACTCGGCCGACACCATGCCCTGCGCCGAGGTGCGCGACGTGCCCGGGATGAAGCGCTCCGCCAGATTCATGGGCACCGGCGTGCGGCCATCGGGCAGTGTCAGGCTCAGGCCGCGAACGCTGACCTCATGCGCCAGGCTTTCTGCGGCCAGCTGCCGCCCCTCGATGCGCCCGCTGAGCGCGGCGAGCTCCAGGGGCGCCAGATCCGGCGCGAACTTCAGCACCAGCCGACTCAGCTGCACATCGGCCGTCACATGGGTGATGCGCAGCGCATCGAAATCCACCCAGCCCCGAACCGCGCCCTGGCCCTGCGTCACGCTCAAGCCGCCCAGCGCCGGCAGCGGAACACGGCGCAAGACACCCGCGATGTCGGCACGGTCAAGCTGCACAAACAACTGCCCGCGCCAGTTGCGCAGGTCCTCAACCGGCCGGAAGAGGCGATGCGTGAACTCCGCCCGCAGATCCAGCGGCTCGATGCCCTTGTCCACAGGATCGGCCTGCAAGCCGATGCGATGGCTCAATGCTCGATTCTGCGCAAGGAGATTGACGTCGCGAAACGCGATCGGAGAGGTACCCGCGACTTCGTCCGTCCAGCGCAGGGCGCCGCCGGTCAGCGCAATCTCATGCTGCGCCAGCAGCCATCGCAGGCCGCGGCCGTCGCCGTCGGTTCGCGTCGGGTCGATGACAAACCCTGCAAGCTCGAACCACCCGTCTGCGCGCCGCCGTACATCCAGCTCCGGGCCTCGCACCTGCAGGCGATGAAAGATGGGCTGCAGCTTCAGCACCGACTCCCAGGCCAGCACGGCGTCCACGCGCGCCAGTTGCAGTCGCAACTGACCCTGCGTATCGCGCACCTGCACTTGATCGATGCTGAATTCGGGCCAGACCCCGGCCAGTCGGGCCTGCACGGCTCCCAGCTGCACCTGCGTGCCGGTCGCCGCGGAGAGGCGCTGCTCGATCCAGGCGCGCTGCTCATCGACCCGTGGCAGCACGATATGCCGAAGCGTCAGGACGGTCAGTAGAAATGCGACGTAGCTTGCCAGAAGCATCCAGCCGACGACGCGCAGGCCCCTCAGACAGCCCCGCCCCAGCGCAAGGCTGAGGAGGGCACGCCGGGCGGCGGGCGGGCTCGCGCCTGGCGGGGGTGTTCGTACGGCGTCTGTCATGGAGTTGTGACTCGATTCTACGAGGCCGGTTTCATGACAGCGCTCAAACGAATCGGCGGCAACTCCGAACGCTCCGTAACGATTTGTATGCTTGAAACGCAGTCTCCGACCTCTCCCTCGCCACATCTCCCTTCCCTGCCTGCACACCCCTTGATGAATGATCGCGTTGCCCAATGGAGCGGCCCTGCGCGCCGGCTTGATGCCGCCGAGCGCACCAATGCCGAGCAGCCGATCACGCCGGACCGGATTACGCTGGTTTGGCGGCAGCATGTTCAGGCGCTGCCCACGCATGAACAGCACGACGCCGCCGCGCTGGCGCGCGAGCTGCGCGGGCTGCGGCGTTGGCTGATCGGCAGCCTGGCTTGGCGGGATCTCGCGCACGACGCGCCGCTGGCCGAGATCGAGGCGGCAATGACCTGCTTTGCTGCCCTGGCGATCGACGCGTTGCTGCCTGCGCTGGTGGCCGAGACCGAGCGCCGCATGGGCCAACCAAGCGACGCCGAAGGCCAGCCGGTCGATCTGCTGGTGATCGGCATGGGCAAGCTGGGCGCCGGCGAGCTGAATGTGTCCTCGGACATTGATCTGGTGCTCGCCATCCCTGCCAACGGAGGGGCGAATGCAGACCACGATGCGCTGGAGTTTCACGCTCACGTGGCAGACCGACTGGCGACGCTGCTGCGCACCGAGGTCAGCCGAGATTTCGTGTTCCGTGTCGACACCCGCCTGCGACCCTTCGGCGATGTCGGCCCGCGCGTGATCACGCTCGATGCACTGGAGCACTACTTCATGGCGCACGGGCGCTTCTGGGAGCGCTGCGCCTGGTTGAAGGCGCGGGTGGTGAATGCGCCGGTCCGTATGTCGGCCCAGGCCTTTTCTGCGGCGTGCCAGCGTCTGGACGAGATGCGCCAGGCCTTCGTGTTCCGCCGCTACACGGACTACACCACCATCGACGGCCTGCGCGATCTGGCGGCACGTATTGGCGAGCAGCGCCGCGCCGCACAGCTCAAGTCGCGCGCCACGGCGGCATTTGGCGACGCGGACGTGAAGCTGGGCCGCGGCGGCATCCGCGAGATCGAATTCATCGCCCAAGGCCTGGCCATCACGCATGGCGGACGCAACCCCTGGCTGCGCGTGCCCGCCACGCGCACCCTGCTCACTCGCCTGGCCAGCGCCGGGCGGCTGGAAGCCGAGCACGCTGCATTCCTCGACCGCGCCTATGTGCTGCTGCGGCGCATCGAGCATGCCGTGCAATACGTGGCGGACCAGCAGACCCATGCCATTCCGCCGGACGACGCACAGCGCAGCGAACTCGCGACCATGATGGGATTCGAGACACTGGCGGGCTTCGACGAAGCCTTGAGCGAGATCCGCAGCCGCGTGGCGCAGCTCTTCGATCTGATCCTGCCGCCGCCCCTGGCCGCGCGCAGCACGCAGCTCGGCACCCGCACCGGCGAGACACCCTCACGCATCCTCACATGGCTTGCCGCGGCCAACCGCGAGAGCGAAACCACCCAGCGCAAGCTGGAGGCCGTGCTGTCGGCCTTTGATAACCGGTTTGCGCAGGACGAGACCGGCAACGAGGCCTTCACCCGCGCCGCGCGGCTGGCACAGACCATCATGAAGCGGCGCACCTATCTGGATCTGCTCTCCGCGCACCCGCCGGTGATGGATCGCGTCGCGCGCCTGGTGCAGGCCAGCCCCTTCGCGGCGGATTACCTCACGCGGCACCCCATTCTGCTCGATGAATTGATCGATCCACGCATCGGCTCGCGCGGCATCGACTGGGCCGCATTCGATGCCGAACTGGATGCGCAACTGGCAGGCGAGCTCGACACCGAGCGGCACATGAATGTGCTGCGCGACGCCCACCATGCCCAGGTGCTGCGCATCCTCGCGCTCGATCTGCAGGGATCGACACCGGTGGAAGCCATCTCGGATGAGCTTTCGCTGCTGGCCGACCGGCTGCTCGCCCGCGCCGTCGATTGCGCGTGGCGCGCGCTGAAGATCGACGGCCCGCGCCCGGCGCTTGCCGTGCTGGGTTACGGACGGCTGGGCGCCAAGGAAATGGGCTATGCCAGCGATCTGGATCTGGTGCTGATCAGCGAGGACGCGCCCGACGATGTCGAGCGCCTTACGCGCTGGGCGCAGCGCCTGCAAAGCTGGCTGAGCCTGGCGACCACGTCCGGCCGGCTGTTCGAGGTGGACCTGCGGCTTCGGCCGGACGGCGCGGCCGGTCTGCTGGTCACACCGCGCAGTGCATTCGAGCGCTACCACGAGACCTCGGCGCTCTGGGAAAAGCAGGCGCTCACGCGCGCGCGCTTCGTCACGGGCGACACCGCGCTGGGCGCATGGTTCGAGGATTGGCGCAGCCGCACGCTGGCCGCGCCGCGCAATCCCAAGGAGGTCGGCCGCGAAGTGAGCGCCATGCGCGTGCGCGTGCTCGACGGCCACCCGAACAAGACGCCGGACTTCGACTTGAAGCACGACCCCGGCGGCCTGGTGGACATGGAATTTGCCGTGCAGGCGATGGTGCTGGCCCACGCCAGCCGCCATGCGGATCTGCTGGACAACGTCGGCACGCTGGCACTGGCCGGGCGGCTGGGCGCGCACGGACTGGTGCCGCCTGAGATGGCGGACGCTGCGCGCGAAGGCTATCGGACGCTGCGCGGCCTGCAGCACGTGCTGCGCCTGCGCGGGGCGGACGTGGCGCGGATGGCACCCGCCGAAGCCTCAGGGCAACGTGCGGCGATCAGGGCTTTTGTCGCAGCTTGCGGCTTGGCGTTCCCCGAGCGTCGCTGAAGTCTATTTTCAATACTTCGTTGATAAGTAGCGCTCGAGTAGCGCTATTTTCAACACTTAATTGAATAGATCAATCGACCCTTTTCCGCATAGGACATGCGGATCTTCAGGGATTTTCAGCGCCAGATTCGGTCGCGCATCTCACGCCGGATGACATTTACTGTCTCGCGCAGCAGGCGGCATCGGCCGAGGGGCCGCCGCCGGCCTTTGGAAACTCAGTCCTTGAGAAGCCTCAATCCTTGGCGCCCACCAGCCCCATGAGCTGTTCGCGGTCCACCTTGGGCGCCATCAGGCGCACTGCCTCGACCGTGAAGTCGCGCATGAACACGCCGCGACGCACCGCCAGGCGGGAGGTGTGGGTGCCGAACAGATGCCCGGCCGGGATGGCCTGCAGCGGCTGGTCGCGGTCTGGCTCATAGGCCATCTCGGCGATGATGCCCACGCCCAGGCCCATCTGTACGTAGGTCTTGATGACATCGGCGTCGATGGCTTCCAGCACGATGTGCGGCTTGATGTTCTGCCCGCCGAAGGCCATGTCGATCCGTCCCCGGCCGGTGAACTGGCTTTCGTAGGTCACGATCGGGTGCCGCGCGATGTGCTTGAGTTCCAGATCCTTGGCGTGCTTGAGCAGCGCGTGCCCGGCGGGCGCCAGCACGACGTGCTGCCAGCTATAGCAGGGCAGCGTCACCAGGTTGTCGAACAAGGTGAGCGCCTCGGTGGCCACGCCGATATCGGCCTGGCCGTGCGTGACCCAGTCGCCAATCTGGCGCGGCGTGCCCTGCAGCAAGGACAGCTGCACCTTGGGGTAGCGGGTGCGGAATTCGGCCAGCACCTTCGGCAGGAAATAGCGCGCCTGCGTGTGCGTGGTGGCGATCACCAGGCGACCACTGTCCTCGTTGGCGTACTCGTGGCCCACCCGTTTGAGGTTCTCTACCTCGTTCAGGATGCGATCCACCACCTTGATGACCTCGCCACCCGGGCCGGTCAGGCCGGTCAGGCGCTTGCCGTGGCGCTGGAAGACGGCAAAGCCCAGCTCCTGCTCGAACTCAGCGATCGACTTGGACACGCCGGGCTGCGAGGCCATCAGCATGTCGGCGGCACGGGTCAGGGAGAACTTCTGCCGGACGATCTCTCGCACGGCGCGCATCTGCAGCAGGTTCATGGCAGGGGCTACGGAGTTGGGGCTGCGCTGCGGGCGGCCCGGACGCCGGGCGGAGTTTGAGCGCTCAAACCTCGCAGGGTAGCAAGCCCGCAGCGCTGGCAGGCGCAGCGCGTGCGAAATGCTTACTTCAGAACCGCGCGGCCCAGGCAGTCGCGCAGGCAAAAAAAAGCGCATCCCTGGGGATGCGCTTCAAAAGGGCAGCAGAGCTGCCTCTCCTCCTCCTCGAATTCAAGCCAGGTGCGTTACCGCAGCGCTGACTCAAACTCAAAGCAAAGGAAGCATAGTGAAGCCAATTCGTTCCGTCCAGCGAAACGCCCTCTAATCGTCACTACCGTGCGGTAGACAATGGGGCTGTTGCATGGCAAGGACAGGGGTTTGTCTTGATCCCTGCTGCAACCGAAACGATTGACCGACCAAAGCAGTCGGGCATCGAGCAGGCGGCACTCAACGCGTGCGCTGCACCCACCACAGCAGGGCTGCGGCCAAGGCCAGGCCCACCAGCAAGGGCGCCACCGCGGTGAACAGGGGCGGCCAGGTGTTGAGGTTGCCCAGATGGGAGAAGAGTCTGTTCAGGGTGTGAAACAGCACGCCCAGCAGAATGCCGACGAACATCTTTGCGCTCACGCCCCCGGCACGCGACTGCAGGAAGGCAAAGGGCAGCGCGAGCAGCAACATGACGATGACGGACAGCGGCACGAACAGCTTCTGATAGAAGGCCTGCTCCAGCGCCGTGGTGCGCTGCTGGTTCTCGGCCAGGAAGCGGATCGTCCGCCCCAGTTCGATCAGGCTCATTTCTTCGGCTGTTCGTGAAATCGAGCCGAACACCTTGGGCGACACCGCGGTGTTCCACATCCAGGAGTCCATGGTGCCCGCCTGCGTCGAGACGGACTCACCCAAGGGCCCGAGCGCCCGGGCAAAGCGAACCTCCTGCACGCCATGCAGCATCCAGCCGCCGGGGGCGACTTCGCCACGCTGCGCCGTGATCACGCGCGTCAGCCGGCGCTCGGCATCGAACTCATAGAGGCTGACACGCTCCACCCGCCCGTCCGGAGCAAGGCGTCCGGCGTTGGCATAGCGTGTGAATCCCGGCGCAAGCCCGGTGTTGTCCTTGAGCCACCGCCCGCTGGCCAGCTCCTGCCCTGCCGCCACCTGCAAGGCAGACAGGCGCAGCGTCTCCGCCCGTTGCACAGACCAGGGCGTAACTACATCGGACACGATCCACACCACTGCGGCAAACGGCAGTGCGATCAGCACGATCCACACCGCCAGGCGCCGCGTGGACAAGCCGGCAGCGCGCAGGATCGTGATCTCGCTGCCGCTGGCCAGCTGGGCCAGCGCCACGATGCCGCCAATCAGCGCTGCCACGGGCGCTAGCTCGGCAATGTTGGCGGGCACTTGCAGCGCCGCCCAGGTCAGCATCTTGGTCAGCGTGTAGGTGCCGCGGCCGACCTTGTCGATCTCGTCCAGGATCCCGAAGAACAGGAACAGGGTGACGAAGGCCAGCAGCGTCAGCGCCGTCATGTGGGCCATGTTGCGGGCCAGATAGAGCAGCGCCACCGGAGGCGCGCGCAGCCTCATGGCGCGCCCCCCGCACTGCGGCGCCCGGCCAGTAGCTCGCGCAGCCAGGCGACGAGGCCGCGGCCCTTGGGCTGATCGCGCAGCGCAGTAAAGACCAGCGCCGCTACGAGCACCGTGCCGTGCAGCACGAGCATGCCCGGCAGCAGATCGGTCTTGCCGGACGCCACGCGGGACTGGATCAGCGTGGTGAGGTTCACATAGGTCGCAAACACCAGCAGCGCAATGATGAAGGGTGTCGCCCGCCCGGAGCGCGGATTGAAATACGACAGCGGCAGCGCAAGCAGCGCCAACAGCACCCCCACCAGCGGCAGCGACAGCCGCCAGAAGAGCTCCCCGCGGTAGGGCGCCTCGGTCTTGGAAAGCAGCGCCCAGGTCCCCGTCAGCTTCGGTGTGTTGAGGTCAGCCAGCTGCAGCGGGCGATCATCCAGCCGGATCGTGTAACGCCCGAACTCCATCAGGCGCGCATCTGCCTGCCCCGAGCTGAGGTCATAGCGGCGCCCCTCATCCAGGATCAGGAATCGGACGCCGTCGCGGATCTCGATGCGCCCGCGACTGGCCACCACCAGACCGGTACGGCCCGGCTCGGTCAGCCGGATGAACACGTTGCGCACCTGATTGCTCTGTTCGTCGATCGACTGCACGTAGAACACCCGCTGGCCGTTGGCGGACTCACGAAACTGCCCGGCGGCCATGCGCGATACATCGTCGCGCTTCTGGAAGGCGTCTCGATACACGGCGATCTGCTGATTCGCCCAGGGCGAGACGATCATGCCGACAAACAGCGACAGCAGCGCCACCGGCAGCACGAAGCGCAGGACCGGCCGTACCCAGTTCCATAGCGACACGCCCGAGGCGGTCCACACCACCATCTCGCTGTCGCGGTACATGCGCGTGAGCACCATCAGCACCGCCACGAAGACGGAGAGATTGAGCATCATCGGCAAATAGTTCAACAAGGTGAACCCGAGAATCAGGAACACGCTCTGCGGATCCAGACGGCCGCTGGCGGCCTGACCCAGCACGCGGATCAGCGCCATCGTCGTGGTGATAATGAACAAGGTGGCGAAGACGCCCAGCGCCAGGGTGCGTAGCTCAGCAGTGAAGGCGCGGTGGTAGAGCATCCGGTGTGGGCGTGGGCGCGTGGTGGCGTGGTCGGGGCCTGTAGGGCGGGCAGTCTGGAAGAGTTCTCTGGCCCGGTCGGGGGCCCACGCCGGCCTGCGCCAGAGCGGGCGAGGGGCCCGGTCCGTTTTGACGTAGCTGAGCGGGCCTTCAATAATCCAAGGCTTGTCCAGAACACACCCGGGCCGCAAACCCGGGATCATGCGTCGGCGGCTTGAGCGCTGCCAACGCGAGCTTTGAACGACTTTCCCTCGGAAACGCCAATGAAATTTATCACGCAGGTCTCTCTCGCCCCCGCTGCTGCCAGCGCCAAGTTCGCCACGGATGCCGTGGTCGTCGGTGTGTTCCAGGGCAGCGACGGAAAGACCGTGGCCAGCGCCGAAGCACAGGCCCTGATCAAGCGTGGCACCGTGGCTGCCTCGCTTGTTGCCGATGCCGCAGCTGGCTCGGGCCGCGTTACCCACCTCACGGGTGCGGATGGCACGCGGGTGTTCGTCGTGGGCCTGGGCAATGCAGACAAGCTGGACGCCAAGTCCTTCACCCAGGCCGCCAAGGCGGCATTTGGAGTCGTGACCGGCACCTCTGCCAAGAGCGTGGCTTTCGGCCTGATGGATGCCAAGGCCAAGGGCCTGGACCTGGCGGGCAAGGCGCGCATCGCTGCCACTGCTGCGGTGGAAGCGAGCTACCGCTTCGATATCACCAAGAGCAAGAAGGACCCCGCGGTGGCGCTGGCGACGGTCTCACTGGTGGTCGAATCCTCGCAGGCCAAGACGGCGCTGGCCGCCGCCGCGACCGGCGAGGCTCTGGGCGAGGGCATCAACCTCACCCGCACCCTGGGCAATCTGCCCGGCAACATCTGCACACCGACCTATCTGGCCAATGAAGCCAAGAAGCTCGCCAAGACCTACAAGCTGGGCGTGGAGGTGCTGGACAAGAAGCAGTGCGAAGCCCTGAAGATGGGCAGCTTCCTGTCGGTGGCCAAGGGCAGCGACGAAGCGCCCAAGTTCATCGTGCTCAAGTACACCGGTGCCGGCAAGGCCGCGCCCCATGTGCTGGTGGGCAAGGGCATCACCTTCGATTCCGGCGGCATCTCCATCAAGCCAGGCGAGGGCATGGACGAGATGAAGTTCGACATGTGCGGTGCCGCCAGCGTGATCGGTACCTTCCGCGCCATCGCCCAGATCAAGCCGAAGATCAACCTCGTCGGTCTGATTCCGGCCTGCGAGAACATGCCCAGCGGCCGCGCCAACAAGCCCGGTGACATCGTCACCAGCATGAGCGGCCAGACCATCGAGATCCTGAACACGGACGCCGAAGGCCGCCTGATCCTGAACGACGCCCTGACCTACGCCAAGCGTTTCAAGCCGGCCAGCGTCGTGGATATCGCCACCCTGACCGGCGCCTGCGTGATCGCACTCGGCCATGTGCATACCGGCCTGTTCACCAAGGACGAAAAGCTCGCCGCCGATCTGCTGGCCGCAGGCCACGCCACCGGCGACACCGCGTGGCGCATGCCGCTGGACGATGACTACCAGGACATGCTCAAGAGCAACTTCGCAGACATGGCCAATATTGGTGGCCGCCCTGGCGGCGCCATCACGGCGGCCTGCTTCCTCGCCCGCTACGCTGAAGATCTGCCCTGGGCTCACCTGGATATCGCGGGCACGGCATGGAAGAGCGGTGCTGCCAAGGGCGCCACGGGCCGCCCGGTCAGCCTGCTGACGCACTACCTGCTAGGTCAGGCCTGATCACGCTCACTCAAGGCACACCGGCATGACCCGGATCGACTTCCATACGGGTCTGCCGGACAAGCTCGCCTATTGCTGCCGCCTGCTGCGCAAGGTGCAGGCGGCCGGCCAGAAAGCACTCGTCTATAGCAGCGATGCCCAAGCGCTGGCGGAACTCGACCGGCAGCTCTGGACCTTCTCGCAGCTTGACTTTTTGCCGCATCAGTACGCGCACGAAGCTGACCCCGATCTGGCCGTCGCGCTGCTCACGGGCAGCGAGGCGCCCGGGCAGCACCATCGCCTGCTCATCAATCTCGACATCGGTCATCCGCCGGCTTATGCCAGCCACGAGCGCCTGATCGAGCTGGTAGGCACTGAGGCCGAAGACGCACAGGCCGGGCGGCAGCGTTTCAAGTTCTATCGGGATCAGGGTTACCCTTTGCAGCATCACGTTGCCGGCGCCTGAGCGCCCAGGGTCGATGAGCACACCGAACGACAACTCGATCCCCGTCCTGACCGAGATCATCGAGCTCACGGACGAAGCCCAACGCCAGCGCGCCGGTCCGATCGCGGACATCTCGCTGGAACTGCCGGACTTCGCCGATACCGTCTCGCCTGAGCAACCCTCCGGCCCGCTGGCTGCGGAGGTCGAAGCACTTGCTGCCCGCAAGCTGGCCGAAGCCTTGGACTTCAAGCTGCCCGACGCTGCGGATGTCGCGAAGCCCGCAGATCAAGTGCCCGAAGCTCCACCCCAAGTGGATCAGCGGCTCGAACCGACTCTCCCGCCAGCACAGGCAGAAGTACCCGCGCCGGCAACTGCGCAGCCGGAAGCGTCGGCCGCCCTGCCACAGGCGCAGCCAACGCCAGACACCGTGGAAACGATGGCTGCCGTCGCAGCGTCTGAGCCGCCTGACGCATTGCCACTGCAGCCTGCCGGCTCGCCCGCGCCTGGTTTGGAAGCCGCACCCGTGCCGACGGACGAGCCGCCGAGCCTGATCGCGGATCCGATGGCTTTGTTGGCCGGGCTGAACGCGGGCAGCCAGCCCTCTGCAAGCGCCAGTCCGCTGGAACATGCGCCGGCGTTCCTGTTCAGCCCCGCCCGTCCCACGCAGATCGAGCCGACCGCTGTGCCGATGCCGCCGCTTCCAGCGCTGGCTCCCAGCGCAGTGCCTGAGCCGCTGCCCGAGCCGCTGCCTGCAGTCGTGGCAGCATCGGGGCCCGCGGCACCCGAAGTCGCGGCCGCGCCCGAGCCCGCCACCGAGCTGACTTCGCCGCCGTCCGAGCCCGCCGCAGCGCCCGCGAGCCGCGCCTTCGGCATGCCGGAGGCGCTGGAGCTGCCTGCATTCCTGCTTGCCGCAGCACCCGCGATGCGCAGTAGCGCGGACCTCGCCACCCCGACGATCATTTCCGCTCCCGCGGCGGCGGTTAGTCTGCCGCCGCCGCCCGCCCCGACGCCGTTCCAGCAGCCCAGTGCCGCCAGCGTCGCCGCACTGCCGCCCGCTGCTGAGCCTGCGATGCTGCCCGCCGAGACACCGCAGCCTGCTGCGGTGCCTGCGCCGATCGCACCGATCACCGTGGCTGTCGCCGCGCCGGTCGTCCCTGCGCTGGACGAAGCAGCAATTGATGCACTCGAAGCGCGCCTGCGTGACAGTATCCTGAGCGCCCTTGCGCCACGCGTGGAGCAACTTCTGCACGGTGCGCTGCGCGAACGGGTGGCCGAGATCGTCGATCACGTGGTGGCCAGCACCCGCGGCGAGTTCAAGGTCGTGGTCCACGAAAGCCTGCGCGAGGCGATCCGGCGCGCCGTGGACGAAGAAGTCGCCCGCGCGCTCAAGCAGCCGGATCTGTTCTAGCCCATCCCGCGCCACCGTCGCGGCTGCGGGCCGAGCAGCCTCCTACAATCGATGCCTTGCGTCTGTGCGACACGGCTCCTGAAGCGGTCGCGCACAGAGACGCCTCCGCTTCGACCCCATCCGCTCAGCTCCTGATCATGTCCGCCATCCTCGCGCAAGAACTCGCCAAAGCCTTCGACCCAGCCGCCATCGAGGCCCGCTGGTCGCCCGTCTGGGAAGAGGCCGGCGTCTTCACCGCAGGTGCGCAGGCCGACGTGCCTTCCTTCGCGATCCAGCTGCCGCCGCCCAACGTCACCGGTACGCTGCACATGGGTCATGGCTTCAACCAGACCATCATGGACGCCATGACGCGCTACCACCGCATGCTGGGGCACAACGCCCTCTGGCTGCCGGGGGTGGATCACGCCGGCATCGCCACGCAGATCGTGGTGGAGCGCCAGCTCGAGCAGCAGGGCATCAAGCGCCATGATCTCGGCCGCGAGAAGTTCCTTGAGAAGACCTGGGAGTGGAAGCAGTACTCCGGCGGCACCATCACGCAGCAGATGCGCCGCCTCGGCGCGAGCGTCGATTGGGGCCTGGAGTACTTCACCATGGACGACAAGCTCTCGGCCGTAGTGACCGAGACCTTTGTGCGCCTGTATGAAGACGGCCTGATCTATCGCGGCAAGCGGTTGGTCAACTGGGAGCCCAAGCTCAAGACCGCCGTGTCCGATCTGGAGGTCGTCAGCGAGGAAGAGGACGGCCATCTCTGGCACATCCTCTACCCATTTGCCGACGGCCCGCAGGGCGATCTGCGCGGCCTGACCGTGGCCACCACCCGGCCGGAAACCATGCTCGGCGACGTGGCCGTGATGGTTCACCCGGAAGACGAGCGCTACAAGCACCTGATCGGCAAGCAGGTGCAACTGCCGCTGTGCGATCGCACCATCCCGATCATCGCCGACGCCTATGTGGATCGCGAATTCGGCACAGGCGTGGTGAAGGTCACGCCAGCCCATGACTTCAATGACTACGCCGTGGGCCAGCGCCACGGCCTGCCAATGATCAGCATCCTGACCCTGGATGCAAACATCAACGAACATGCACCCAAGGCCTACCAGGGTCTGGAACGCTTTGCCGCGCGCAAGCAGGTGGTGGCCGACCTAGAGGCGCAGGGCCTGCTGATCGAGACCAAAAAGCACAAGCTCAAGGTGCCGCGCTCGGACCGCACCGGCACCGTGATCGAGCCGATGCTCACCGACCAGTGGTTCATGGCCCTGTCCAAGGCGGCGCCAGCCAGCCACCCCTTCCAGCCGGGTCAGTCGATTGCCGACAAGGCGCTGGAAGTCGTGAACAACGGCAGCATCGAATTCGTGCCCGAACACTGGATCGCCACCTACCGCCACTGGCTGAACAACATCCAGGACTGGACCCTGTCGCGCCAGCTCTGGTGGGGCCACCAGATTCCGGCCTGGTACGACGAGGCCGGCAATGTGTACGTGGCGCGCAATGAGACGGAGGCGCAGGCCAAGGCCGGTCCGAATGCCACGCTGCGCCGCGACCCTGATGTGCTCGACACCTGGTATTCGTCGGCCCTGGTGCCCTTCTCCACGCTGGGCTGGCCGCAGAACACCGAGCTGCTGGCGCGCTATCTGCCCTCATCCGTCCTCGTGACGGGCAGCGAGATCATCTTCTTCTGGGTCGCCCGGATGATCATGATGACGACCTACTTCACCGGCAAGATCCCCTTCAAGACGGTGTACATCCACGGCACGGTGCGCGATGCCGAAGGCAAGAAGATGAGCAAGTCCGAGGGCAATGTGATCGACCCGGTGGACCTGATCCAGGGCGTCGATCTGGAGACCCTCACGAAGAAGTCCACCACCGGCCTGCGCCGGCCCGAGACGGCGCCCAAGGTGACTGCCCGAGTGAAGAAGGAGTTTCCGGAAGGCATGCCCGCCTACGGTGCGGACGCGCTGCGCTTCACCATGGCCAGCTACGCGTCGCTGGGCATGAACGTGAACTTCGACACCAAGCGCTGCGAGGGCTACCGCAACTTCTGCAACAAGCTGTGGAACGCCACGCGCTTCGTGCTCATGAACACCGAAGGGCATGACTGCGGCTTCAATGCACCGCCTGGCCACTGCGACAAGAACTATCAGGACTTCTCGCTGGCGGACAAGTGGATCGTCAACGAGCTGCAGCGCGTCGAGGCCGCCGTGGCCAAGGGCTTCGAGGAGTACCGCCTGGATCTCGTGGCCAACACGATCTACAGCTTCGTCTGGGACCAGTACTGCGACTGGTACGTGGAACTGGCCAAGGTTCAGATCCAGCGCGGCAGCGAGGCCCAGCAACGCGCCACGCGCCGCACGCTCGTGCGCGTGCTTGAGGCCGTGCTGCGCCTGCTGCACCCGATTGCGCCGTTCATCACGGAGGAACTCTGGCAGCGCGTGAGCGTGGTGGCCGCCAAGCGCAAGGACGGTGAAACCGCCTACTGCGCCACGCAACCCTACCCGCGCGCCCAGATGGACAAGATTGACCCCGCGGCCGACCGCTGGATGGGCGAACTCAAGGGCCTGATCGATGCCGTGCGCAATCTGCGCGGCGAGATGAACGTCTCCCCCGCCGAGCGCGTGCCGCTGCTGGCCACCGGGCCGGAATCGCTCGATGGCTTTGCGCCTTACCTGTCTGCGCTGGGCAAGCTGGCCAGCTTCGAGCGCGTTGCCGCGCTGCCCAAGATCGGCGCACCGGTGGCGGTGGTGGGCGATGCGCAGTTGCTGCTGAAGATCGAGATCGACGTGGACGCCGAGCGTGCCCGCCTGGGCAAGGAGATTGCACGCATCGAGGGCGAAGTAGCCAAGGCCAATGCCAAGCTCTCCAACGAGAGTTTCGTCGCGCGTGCACCTGAGGCCGTGGTGGCCCAGGAGCGCGGCCGTCTGGCGGACTTTGGCGCGACCCTGGAGAAACTGCGGGCCCAGTTGGCGCGGCTGGGCTAGCCGTCATTGGCTAGGACGCTAAGGACACACCCGTTGCACAAGAACACCGGCACGTCGTGTCAACGGCTTCAAGAGGGCCTCAGGAAAGTCGTTCGACAAGCGGTGCGTGGCGAATGCCAGGCAAGGTATGTGGCCACGCTAAACGCCGAAGAGAAGCAGGCCTTCGAATCACTGGCACCCAGGCGCTTAGTGTTTTGGGAGCGAGTTGTTCGGAGCGAACTGGAGATGCTCGTCCACGCACACGGCGAGTCTGCCAAGCGCACTCGGCGCACGTATTTTCCGTTCATCGGGCGCGGCCAACCTACAGCCCAGTTGGAGTGGGAGCCGTGCTGGGTGGACCTTTGCCACTGGAGCGGGTTCCGTCGCGAGGCTGCGCTGCACAGCTTGCGTGAACCGGCTGAAAGCGCCTTCTTGCTAGCCCTCGTCTTGCGTCGGCTGAACGATTGGGTGCCGCAGGTCAGAGCTGCTGCGAATTTCGCCGTCAGCCGGCTGCTATGTAGATCCAGCCCGGCGGTCGCAGTTGATGCCATCCTGACAATGATGGTGCAGTGGGGGGACTGGGGGCGCATCAGCGACGATGACAAGCATTTCATCGCAGGCATTCTCGCGGACCCCAATATCAAAGCGGCTTTCGTGGAGCGTCTGTCTGCTGCATCAAGTGGTCCTATGGCTCTGGCCTTGCGCGAAGCCTTGCGGACAGACGCTCTCGACACTCACCTTCCAGCCATTGCGACCAGCAGCGTCCAACCAGCGGTCCGCGCTCGGGCTTATCGGGCGCTCCTTGTTGGTCAAGCCACATGGGTCGAACGCCGAAGGTGGGTATGGACTGACGTTAGATATTGCGAAGGCAGGCTTGAGGCCGTGATCGGCAGCAGACCTCTTGCCGCCAAACCTGAGCGTATGGCTACGCTGAAGTCTGCTGCCGTAGACCGGTCTGCGCTTGTGCGAAAAGTGGCAGCTGAAGCGCTCATTCGGGAAGTACCGACTTTTGGTCACTTGGCTTTGCCACTAGCGGAAGCCTTTGCCGCCGATAGCTCTGCGCCGGTTGCCGAACGCGGGCAGTTTGCAATGCGACAGATTCGCGGACCGGCGACCTGACACCGCGAGACGTCGCGCATGCAATCCGCGGCAAAGCAAAAGGGCCGGCAAATGCCGGCCCTTCTTTCCTTGCGTTAGTCCGCTCAGGTACGGCGGCGCAGGAAGTAATAGAACACGTTCTCATGCTTGCCATGGGCCACCAGCTCGTTGCCGGTCTGCTTGGCAAACGCGGTGAAGTCGCGCTCGCTGCCGGGATCGGTGGCCTGCACGCGCAGGACATCACCGGTTTCGAGATCAGCCAGGGCACGCTTGGCGCGCAGTATGGGCAGCGGGCAGGACAGGCCGCGGGCGTCCACATCCTTGTTGTAGGGCATGTTCAGATCAACCATGACAGGCTCCAGGGCGGGCCGGCGTGCATTCGCCGACGGTCGGATTCTTGGGCTTGTGCAGCGTGGCGGCTCAGCGGCCGGCCGAACAGGTGCACGGGTTGCAGATGGTAGCCCAGCCGACCGCATGCGGCGTGACCGGGGTGCCGATTCTTGGGAAAAGCTCCCGGGATTGCGGGAGCCCGGACACCCTCAGCCTTACGCGTTGCGGGCCAGTTCTGCCACCAGGCGCGGATGCAGGCGCGCCATCAGGTGGCTGCTGACGTACTGGCCGTCGCGGAAGGAATCACCGCGCAAGGTGCCTTCGATCTCGAAACCGAACTTGCGATACAGCGCAATGGCGCGCGTGTTGTCCGTGAACACGTGCAGCTCCACGCGAAGCGCCTGGGCCCAGTCGTCTGCGTACTTCATGAGTTCGGTCATCAGCGCCGTGCCCACGCCCTTGCCCCAGGCATGCTCGGCAATGCCGATGCCCATGCGCCAGGTGTGGCGCTGCCGCACGCGGCCGCCGTCGCAGAACACGCCGGCGTGGCCCACCACCTCGCCATCCAGCTCGGCCAGCAGCACGAGCTTGTCTTCCGTGTCCTCCGCCAGGCGCTTCTTCCAGCGATCCACGCCCGGATGCGGAACCTGCAGCAGGTTTGCGTAGACCGCATGCGCTGCGTTGATGCGGACGAAGTGCTCCGCATCTTCCTGTGTTGCACGGCGGATCACAATCGTCATTCTTTGGCCGAATTTAAACTTTTTCGAAGTTACGAAATGCAGCTTTTCGCTGTTCTAAAGCCAATCTCACGGGCTTTTTCATTTCACTTAATCGTGGCCGATTTTTATTTCTTTGGTTGAGTATCCGGCTTCGGATCAGCGGGCAGCGTAGGCGAGGGTGCAGGCACGGGGCTGGGCACCGGCACGGGAACCGCAACTGGAGTGGACGCAGCCGTCGGGGCAGGCGTCGCTGCCGGGCTCGGGACCGAGGACGCTGCCGGGGCACCGGGGGTCGCCGCAGCGGCCGCGCCTGCGCCTGCAGATGCAGCTCCCGCTTTGGACTTGTCCGGGATCACTGCATCGGCAGCGGCGCCCACGGCCTTGCCTGCGATGCGCGCGGTGCCGATGGCTGCGTCCGCCGCCAGCCCGACGCCCTTCACGGCCACGCTCGCGGCGGTGTCCACAATGGCGATCACGGTGCAGCCAGCCAGTGCGACGGCGGCCACGCCGACGGCGAGCGCCCGCGCGATGGTGCGCAGAGGCAGCTTGATGAACCAGAGCATGGCGTTCATGTGCGGACCCTGATCAGGCCTGCTTTTCCAGAAAAGTGCGCACACTCTCCAGCGCCTTGGGCAGCGCGGCAGCGTCGGTTCCGCTGCGCCATCGCCATGAGGGCTGCGCACGCGCCGCGTCGCGTGGGCGAAGCCCCAGCAGCGAAGCGTGATGCAAAGCCCGACATCTGACTCATGCCCGCTCTTCCACAAAGCTGCGAACACTCTCCAGCGCCTTGGGCAGCGCGGCGGCGTCGGTCCCTCCGGCCATGGCCATGTCGGGCTTGCCGCCGCCCTTGCCGCCAACCTGCTGCGCAACAAAGTTCACGAGGTCGCCGGCCTTGATCCTGCCCATCACGTCGGCCGTGGCGCCCGCAGCCAGCTGCACCTTGCCGCCTTCCACGGCCGCCAGCACGATGGCTGCGGTCTTGAGCTTGGCCTTGAGCTGGTCCATGGTCTCGCGCAGGGTCTTGGCGTCTGCGCCTTCGAGCCTGGCGGCCAGCACCTTGATGCCCTTGATGTCCACGGCACTGCCGGCAAGATCGCTGCCCTGCGCAGCGGCCAGCTTGCTCTTGGCGGCGGCCAGTTCCTTCTCAAGCAGCCGGATCTGATCCTGCACCTGCGCCACGCGGGCCACGAGTTCCGTGGGCTGGGCCTTCAGAGCCGCGGCCACCTCACCCACGGCCGCATCCATGCGCTGCACCCAGTTCACGGCGTTCATGCCGGTGATGGCCTCCACGCGGCGCACGCCAGCGGCCACACCGCCTTCGCTAACGATCTTGAAGAAACCGATGTCGCCGGTGCGCTCCACGTGCGTGCCGCCGCAGAGTTCGCGGCTCGTGCCGATGTCCAACACGCGCACTTCGTCGCCATACTTCTCGCCGAACAGCATCATCGCGCCGAGCTTCTGCGCGTCTTCCATCGGCACGACGCGAGCCAGCGTGCTGCTGTTGGCAATGATCTCGGCATTCACCTTGGCCTCGACCTCGCGCATCTGCGCATCGGTCATCGGGGCGTTGTGCGCAAAGTCGAAGCGAGTCTTGTCGGCATCGACCAGGCTGCCCTTCTGCTGCACGTGGCTGCCGAGCACTTCGCGCAGGGCCTTGTGCATGATGTGCGTCACGCTGTGGTTGCGCATGGTGGCGGCGCGCACGGCACCGTTCACCGTGGCGGTAAGCGCATCACCCTTCCTGAGCGCGCCCTTGGTCAGCGTACCGTGGTGGCCAAACACCGTGGACTGGATCTTCTGCGTGTCCTGCACCGCGAACTCGGCGCCGGCATTCGTCAGCACACCCACATCACCCACCTGGCCGCCGCTCTCGGCATAGAAGGGCGTGTTGTCGAGCACGACCACACCCGAATCGCCTGCCTTCATCTCGGCCACTTCCGTGCCGCCCACGTAGAGCGCAGTGATCTTTGCGCCTTCGATGACGAGCTTGTCGTAGCCGTGGAAAGTGGTGGCGGCGCCGCTGTAGTCGAGCGCGCGGTCCATCTTGAACTTGCCTGCGGCGCGGCTGGCCTCCTGCTGGCGGGCCATGGCGGCATTGAAGCCGGCCTCGTCCACCGTGAAGCCGCGCTCGCGGCCCACATCGGCCGTGAGGTCGAGCGGGAAGCCGTAAGTGTCGTGCAGCTTGAAGGCCACTTCGCCATCGAGCGTCTTGACGCCGCCGGCCAGTGCGCCGTCCAGGATGCTCATGCCATGCTCGAGCGTCTCGAAGAAGCGTGCTTCCTCGGCCGCGAGCGTGTCCATGATGCGCTGCTGCTGCTCGGCGATCTCGGGGTAGGCCTCGCCCATCTGCGCAACAAGATCCGGCACCAGCTTGTGGAAGAAGGGCTTGCGGCAGCCGAGCTTGTAGCCGTGGCGGATGGCGCGGCGCACGATCCGGCGCTGCACGTAGCCGCGGCCTTCGTTGCTCGGGATCACGCCATCGGCCACCAGAAAGGCGGTGGCGCGGATGTGGTCGGCAATCACCTTCAGGGAGTTGTTCTCCAGATCGGCGCAGCCGGTCTCGCGGGCAGCGGCCTTGATCAGTGCCTGGAAGAGGTCGATCTCGTAGTTGCTGTGCACGTGCTGAAGCACGGCGGCCAGACGCTCCAGGCCCATACCGGTGTCCACGCAGGGCTTGGGCAGCGGGATCAGCGAGCCATCGGGCTGCATATCGAACTGCATGAACACGTTGTTCCAGATCTCGATATAGCGGTCGCCATCGGCCTCGGGGCTGCCAGGGGGGCCACCGGCCACCTCGGGCCCATGGTCGTAGAAGATCTCGGAACAGGGGCCGCAGGGACCGGTGTCGGCCATCTGCCAGAAGTTGTCGCTGGCGTAACGCTTGCCCTTGTTGTCGCCGATGCGCACGATGCGGTCCGCCGGCAGGCCGATCTCCTTGTGCCAGATGTCGTAGGCCTCGTCATCCTCGGCATAGACGGTGGCCCAGAGCTTGTCCTTGGGCAGCTTGTAGACCTCGGTCAGCAGCTCCCAGGCGAACTTGAGCGCGTCGCGCTTGAAGTAGTCGCCGAAGCTGAAGTTGCCCAGCATCTCGAAAAAGGTGTGGTGGCGCGCGGTGTAGCCGACGTTTTCGAGGTCGTTGTGCTTGCCGCCGGCGCGCAGGCTCTTCTGTGCGGTGGTGGCGCGGGTGTAGGCGCGCTTGTCGGTGCCCAGGAACACGTCCTTGAACTGCACCATGCCGGAGTTCACGAACAGCAGCGTGGGGTCGTTGCCCGGCACGAGGCTGGAGGCTCGCACGCGGGTGTGGCCCTTCGATTCGAAGAAGGACAAGAACTTTTCGCGGATCTCTGCTGCTTTCATGGGCCGGATGCTCGGTCGCGCTGGGGCGGCAAAAGGCGGCCTTGCAGGCGCGCCTCGGGGTTGTGAAGAGGAATCGCCGATTTTAGGGGCCAGAAGACCGACGGCCCGCGCTGGGCGGGCCGTCGGTCACTTCGGGGAGGAGAGCCTGGTTCGGTTGGTGCCGGATGACTGCAGGCGCCCGGCGCGTGGACTGCCGGGGTACCGGTCAGCCACAGCAGCCCGAGTGCGCGGACTGCCCGGCTGGGCCGGTCAGCCGCAGCAGACCGTATGCGCGGGCCGCCCGGCTGTGCCGGTCAGCCGCAGCAGCCCGAGTGCGCGGACCGCCCGGCTGCGCCGGTCAGCCGCGCGTGCGCTCGTTGTGCTTCTTGTTGTAGATCTTGCCGGACTGGTTGTCCTGGCGAGCGTTGATGCGGGCCTGCTCCGCAGCGCTCACATGGCCGTCGGCGCCGGCGCGCGCCTGTGCACGGTCAACACGGGCCTG
Organism: Piscinibacterium candidicorallinum; assembly: GCF_047549485.1. Lineage (GTDB taxonomy): Bacteria > Pseudomonadota > Gammaproteobacteria > Burkholderiales > Burkholderiaceae_C > Piscinibacterium > Piscinibacterium candidicorallinum. Next base: position 3,103,393 of record NZ_CP180191.1, read on the forward strand.
GCCACGCTCCAGATTGGCCACTTCCTTGTTGGTCAGGGAACCGTTCTTCACGCCGTTGGCAATGCGCTGCTCCTGGTTGGCGTCGCGCTGCACGGTCTGCTGCATGCGTTGGCTGGCTGCGCTGTTGGGGTTGCCGGTCTGCGCATCGTGCTTCTGCTTGTAGATGTTGGCGCTGACCTTGTCCTGGGCGTTGTCGATCCGGGCGCGCTCGGCCGCGCTCAGCTTGCCATCCTTCAGGGCGTTGGCCTGCATGCGATCCACCTTGGCCTCCTGCCTTTCGAGGCGGGCAGCTTCCTGGGTGTTGAGCTGACCGGACTTCAGGCCGTTTTCGATGCGCTGCTGCTGATTGGCATCGCGCTGGGTCATGGTGGCGGTGTTCGTCTGCGCCATTGCACCGGCACTCAAGGAGGCGGTGATCATCAAGGCGAGGAGCTTGGGGGTGGACATTCGGTTCTCCATTTCGACTGGGGTTGAATCGCTCAGATTCATGGTCTTGGCGCGCACAACCCAACAACGCCTCGCCCCTGGCCGCCGGCCGACCGGCACGTGTAACGGCGCGTAATCCAGCGTCCGCCCGAGAGATAGCCACAAGCCGCTTTGCAGATCTAGCGAAAGCGCGGCCCGATCAGGTCCAGCCGATCGGTGCAGATGGCGTCCACCCCCCAGGCCATGAGCTCGCGTGCGCGACGCGGGTCGTTCACGGTGTAGGCCAGCAATCCATAGCCGGCCTGCTTGACGGCTGCACAGCGCGCCTCGTCCAGATGGTCATGCCGCACATGCGCCGCCACGCAACCAGCCGCGGCGAGCTGCTCGGCCCAGTCCGCAGGCAGCTCACGCCAGAGCTGCGCGCGCGGTAGATGCGGCGCCACACCGGCCGCGGCGGCCAGGGCGGCCGCACTGAAGGAGCTGAGCAGCGGCACCGCCATGCCGGCAGCGTCGGCATCCTCGCGGAAGTAGCTCGCGCACAGGCGCGCAGCCACCTCGGCCGTGCGTGCATCGCGCCCGGGCGCCGGCTTGATCTCGACGTTCATGTGCATGTTGCGCGCGCTGCAGTAGGACAGCGCGTGGTCGAGGTGCGGCACGCGCGCGCCGGCATAGCGCGGATCCTTGAACCATGCGCCGGCATTCTTGCGCTGCAGGTCGGCCCAGCGGGTGTCGTTCATCTGTCCTGCGCCGAAGACAGTGCGCCCGAACTCGGCGTCGTGCATCAGCACGGGCTCGTCATCCGCAGTGAGCATGACGTCGAACTCCACGCCCTGAAAGCCCATCTGATGTGCGACCTGCAGGGCCTGCACCGTGTTCTCCGGAGCAAGCGTGCCGCCACCGCGGTGGGCATAGATGCGGGTGAAGTAGCTGTAGCTCATGGCTCGACGACGGGGTGACAAGGCGCACGCAACGCCGGGGCGGGAAACTTCGCACGGCTGCGCGCAGCGATCAATCGCATACTTGCAGCATGCCGGAACTTCACGTGATCGTCTCGGGCCGTGTGCAGGGCGTCGGATTCCGCGATGCGACCCTCGACATGGGCCAACAGCTCGGCCTGGCGGGCTGGGTACGCAATCGGCGCGACGGTACGGTACAGGTCTATGCGCGCGGTGAGCCGCCGATGCTCGGCGCACTGCGGGCCTGGCTGGCGGGTGGGCCACCGCTGGCCCGCGTGGACGGGGTGCTGGATCTGCCGGCCACAGGCAACGAGCGGAGCATTTCGCCCTCGCACAGCTTTGTGCGACTGCCGACGGCATGATGGAATTCGTCCGATTTCAGTCTATTTTAGGATTCACAAATCGCCGATTCCGCTTGTCTTGTGCGCGACACCGTCATTTGTAGAGCTTGATCCACTACGTCCGAAAACGACACATCAATCGAATCAAGCGCGATACTCAGTCCTGCACGGTGCGCGCATTGACCCACTTACGGATCGGCGGTGCAAGCACCAGCACGCAGGCAAAGGCGGGCATCCAGGCCAGCAGGAAGGCATGGGCCCAGCGGCCGACGAAGTCGCCGGCCAGTCCGGTGTTGATGGCGGTGACCACAGCAGTCATGATGAAAGCCATGAGGCTGCTCATCAGGAACGAGAACACCAGGTGGGCGTAACGGGCGCGAATCTTCATGGTGCCTTCTCAGTCGGCGCGGTTCGCCGCCAGGCGCTGATACACCTGTGGGTCGTGCCGTTCCATCATCCGTTCCGGCCGCGCCAGCGGCGTGAAGCCGTAGCCGGCATAGAGTGCATGGGCGTCGCGCGTGGCCAGCATGAAGCGGCGCAGGTCCTGCAGCCCCGGCTGCGCAAACAGCGCCGAGAGCATGGCGCGAGACAGCCCGCGCCCGCGGTGCTCGGGCAGCACATAGACATCGGCCAGGTAGGCAAAGGTCGCCTGGTCAGTGATGGCGCGCGCGAAGGCCACCTGCTCGCCGTCGGCGGTCACCACGCCCATGCACAGCGAATGCCGGACGGCGCGCTCCACCACCTCAAGCGGAATGCCCTCGGACCAGTACGTACGGGTCAGGAAGGCGTGCACGGCGGGCACGTCCATCTGCTCTGCGCCCACACGAAGCGCATAGCCCCCAGGAAGCGTGGCCGTGCTCATGCCGCCAGCCATTGGCGGCGCAGCTTGCGCTTGTCGGCCGCCGCCTTGTCCGAGGCGATCAGCTTCACGCTCGTGGCGGGCGGCGCGGCCAGCTTCACGCGCGCCTCGATCAGTTCATCGCGCCGGAAGGCGTGCACGGTCACGGCATCACCGGCGCGGTAGCGGGCAAGCAGCCCATCCAGGTTGCCAGGGGTCACGCGCAGGCCATCGATGGCGACGATCACATCGTTCGCAGACAAGCCCGCCACGTGCGCCGGCTCGCCGCTAAAGGCGTTGGCGATCACGCAGTCACTGCCCTGCGCCTTGGTGCGCACACCCAGGCTGGGCGTACTGCCCTCGGCGCGCTGGCTGTAGCTGATGCCCAGTGCGGCAAACAGCGGCTCCAGCGGCAGGTCCTGCGTGGTCTCGGTGGCGAGCGTGAGTTCGCGAGAAAGATCCAGGCCAGTGGCCTGCTTCATCAGCCCCGCAATCTCTTCGGGCGCCACGCCCTGCGGCTTGCCCTGATAGAAGTCGCGGCCAAAGCGCACCCAGAGCAGGCGCATGAAGTCGTCCAGGCTCCTGCGTCCGCGCGTCTGCGTGCGGATCGTCAGGTCCAGGTAAAGCGCCACCAGCGAGCCCTTGGTGTAGTAGCTAACGATGGCGTTGGGGCTGTTCTCATCCTGGCGGTAGTACTTGGTCCAGGCGTCGAAGCTGCTTTGCGCCACGCTCTGCTTCAGGCGGCCCGGGCCGCGCAGCACGCCGCTCACCGTCTTGGCCAGGGCCTTGAGGTACTGATCCTCGGTCATGAGCCCGGTGCGCGCCAGGATCAGGTCGTCGTAGTAGCTCGTGAAGCCCTCGAACAGCCAGAGCAGCGGGGTGTGAGTCTCGCGGCTCAGGTCGTAGGGGGCGAACACCGCCGGCTTGATGCGCTTGACGTTCCAGGTATGGAAATACTCGTGGCTCACCAGCCCGAGGAAGTTGCGGTAGCCCTCGCTGCTCTCGGCACTGCCGATCTGCGGCAGATCATTGCGGTTGCAGACGAGCGCTGTGGAGGCGCGGTGCTCCAGGCCGCCGTAGCCATCGCCCACCGCCATGGTCATGAAGACATAGCGGTCGCTGCTGTCCAGAAAGGGGGCCAGCGCCGTCTTCGGCTCGAAGAGCTTGATCTGCGCCTCGCAGATCTTCTTGAAGTCGGCCTCCAGCCGCGCCATGTCGAGGTTCGACACGCGGCCGGTGATGGCAATGTCGTGCCGTGCGCCGCAGGCCTCGAAGCCTCCGGCAGCAAACGTGCCCATCTCCACCGGATGATCGACCAGCGCGTCATAGTCCGGCGCCACATACAGGCCGAAGGCTTGCAGCTTGGTGCCGCTCTTTCCACCACCTGCGCGCGGCAGGCTGGTGGCGACCTTCCAGTTCCGCACGCCCTTCGGTGCACGAATATCCACTTCATGCGGAAAATGCTCGGCGCCATGCACACGCAGGAATACGCTGGTGCCGTTGAAGAAGCCGTGGTGCTGATCGAGATGTGCAGTGCGCACCGAGAGGTCCCATGCATAGACCTGCATCGTGACCGTGAGCGGTCCCTTGCAGGGCGCGGCGCGCCAGGTGTCCTTGTCGAGCTTGGTGAGCGCCACGGGCTTGCGGCCGTTCGCAGCCGAGATGCTGACGATGTTCTTGGCGAACTCGCGGATCATGTAGCTGCCGGCGATCCAGGCCGGCAGGCTCAGCACCTGGCCGTCTGCGGCGGGCTGGGCGATGCTGAGGATAATCTCGAAAAGATGGGCCGCCGGGTCAGCGGGGATGATGCTGTAGGAAATCTTCTGCACGGTCGCGGTCCGCGGGGGTGTCGATGTCGAGCAGGATACCGGCGTCATCGCACTCCATGGTCCGGAGCAGATGGCTGTCCAGCACGCTGCGTGCACCTGCGTCGCCGCGCAGCGCCAGCAGCGAGGCCTGACACTGCACACTGAAGGCCACTGGATGCCCGCGCAGCCCGCCATGCGTGGGCGCCACGCAGTCTGCCTTGCCGATGCGCAGCTGCCGCGCCACCTCGCGGATGGTGGCCGGTGCCACGCAGGGCATGTCCGCCGGCAGCACCAGCCAGCCCGCAGGCGACTGCCAGGTGGCCACCGCCTGGGAAATCACATCCCCCATGCCGCCGCTGCAGATGTGGTGCGGAATGTCCTCGCGCCGCGCGATCTCCATGATCGAGGCCGGCGTATGGCTGCTGACGCACAGGCCGATCGGCAAGCCAGCGGCCTGCACATGCTTGAGTGTGAGCGTGAACACGCTGGAATCCGCAAGATCGGCCGTGAGCTTGTGGGTATCCGGCTGCTCCTCGCGCCAGCGGGTGGCCTGGCCGGCAGCCAGCAGCAGGACGATGGGGCTCAGGGTCAGCATGGTTCAGCTCTTCATGTCTTGATGCGGTGTTTTCGGCAGTTCCAGCGGCAAGCTGAGCTCCACCACAAAGCCGCGGTTGGCCACGGGTAGCTCCACCCGGCCGCCGTGGGCCTTGGCCACCAGATCGGCCAGAGCCAGACCGAGGCCGATGTCCGTGGCTGGCGTACCGCCCGCAAGCGCAAGGCGCAGGTCCTGCCAGCGCAGGGCGTCCACGCCGGGGCCGTTGTCGGAGAGGCGCACCAGCTGCTCGCTCGGTGTCTCCACATGCAGCTCCGTCGCCCCGTGGCGCACCGCGTTGTCCAGCAGATTGATCAGGGCGGCAGCCAACAGGTCCGGGTCTGCATTCACGAGCAACGCGCCTTCGGCCACGCGCACGCTCAGCCCATCCACCGGGATGCGGCGCATCAACTCCTTGAGATTGACGCTCTGACGCTTCAAGCCCACGCCGCTGCGGAACAGGGTGAGGATGGCCGTGACCACATGCGACAGACGCCCCGCAGCCTGGCGCACCTGCTGCAGACGCTCTGTGAGGTCCGGCGGGCTGGTCTTGAGCGCTACGGCGAGCTGCGCATCCATGCCGGCCAGCGGTGTGCGCAGCGCATGGGCTGCGTGTGCGGCGAACGCGCGCTCCTGCGCGACGCGGCGCGCAAGGCGCGCGGTCAGTTCGTCCACGGCGTCGTGCACGGGCTGAAGCTCCTCGCGCTCGGCCGCGCCCAGCGTGGCCTTGGCATCGAGCGGATCGTGCTGCGCCAGGCGCGCCGACAGGCGCTGCAGGGGTTGCAGCTCGCGGCGCACCACAATCCGCAGCCATACCAGCGCCAGCAGCACCATGGCCACTGCGGCCAGACCGGTGTTCAGCGCGATCTCGGTCTGCGCTTCAGTGCGTTCGGCATGCGTCTGAGCGACATAGAGCACACGACCCTCATGCCCAAGCGGACTCGCGTAGACGCGCCATTGGCCTGCGGCATCAAAGAAGCCTGCCGTTGACGTGGCGCGGTAGGCCTCGTGCGGTGCGGCGCTGGAGTGCGCGAGTACCTTCGCAGGCCCGGCACCGGCGTACTCGACCACCTGCCAGGCAAAGCGCCCGCTTTCGTCGATGCCATCCGTGGCCTTGTCCAGACGCATCTGGAGCGTGGGGTCAGTGAGCGTGCGTTCATCGGCCAGCAGCACGGCGAGTACGCGGCTGGATGACTGCAGCGAGTCGTCCAGCAGCTCATGGACCTCGCCCTGAACCGCCAGCCAGACGGCCAGGCCCACCGTCACACTGACCAGCAGCGCATGCAGGCCCAGCATGCGGCTGAAGGCACTGCGGATCGAGAGAGTCTTCATGCGCCGCCGTCCTGCATCAGCCGGTAGCCGAGGCCGCGCACGGTCTGCACCAGATCCCGGCCCAGCTTGCGACGCAGGCTGGACACATGCACCTCCAGCGCATTGCTGGCCACTTCGCCCGCACCACCCAGCGCCAGCTGCTCCAGTTCGTCCTTGGACACAATGCGTCCCGGCCGCAGGGCCAGCGCCTCGAGCACGGCCCACTCGCGCGCGGTGAGTTCCACGAGTTGCTCGCTTACCCGCACGCTGCGCGCGCCGAGGTCAATCAGCACATCGCCGCAGCGCAGCCCCGCATCGGCCACGCCGGCCCGCCGGCGCATCACGGCGCGCATCCGCGCACTGAGTTCCTCCGGCGCGAAGGGCTTCACGAGGTAGTCGTCCGCGCCTGCGTCCAGGCCCGTTATTCGATCAGCGAGCAGATCGCGAGCGGTCAGCATCAGGGCCGCGGTGCGGTCGCCCTTGCTGCGTCGGCGCACCAGCCAGTCCAGTCCGGATCCGTCTGGCAGCGACCAGTCCACCAGATATGCGTCAAAGGCTTCGACCAAGGGCGCATTGGATTCAGAGAGCCGCTGCGCCCAGGTCACTGCATGCCCCTCGGCGCGTAGGAAGTCACGCAGGCCGGAGCCCAGGACGGGGTCGTCTTCGATAAGCAGCAACCGCATGAAGAGCTAGGTGTTCCCTGATGAGCGCCCGCCGTCTGGGGGGCTTGCGCAAAGCTGAATGTTCGCCGCCCGCTTCAGCTTCGCTTCAGCTTGGCTGGGCATGCTGGGTTCATGGAAAACCCTAGTATCGACGCCAAACCCGATCAACCGAAGTCTGGCGTGGCGGCCGTAGTGGGCTGGCGCCTGCAGGCGTCGGTCGAGACCGTCATCGTCTGCCTGTGCCTGTTCTGGCTTCTGTCGGCCAACGGCGCGTTCCTCGCCGGCGCACTGAAATCGCGCAACTGGAGCGAGCCAGGCACCTGGGCGCTGCTCGCGGCCATGGTGGCACTGATCCTCGCTCTGCATGCCGCCATCCTTGGGGTGCTGCTCAATCGCTGGACACTCAAGCCCCTGGGCACGGTGCTGCTGATCGGCACGGCCCTGGCTGCGTTCTACATGCAGCGCTACAGCGTGGTGCTGGACCCCTCCATGCTGCGCAACGTGCTGCGCACCGATCTGCACGAAGCCGGCGAGCTGCTCTCCTGGCCAATGCTGCTGCACGTGATGCTCTATGCCGGCCTGCCGACGCTGCTGCTGTGGCGCGTGCAGATCGTGCAGCGGCCGCTGGCGCGTGCTCTGCTGCGCAGGCTCGCTTTCATCTTCATCGCCGTGGTGTTGGGCGTGGTCAGCGTGCTGGCGGCGTTCCAGCCCCTGGCGTCCTTGATGCGCAACCAGAAGGAGCTGCGCTACCAGCTCACTCCGGCGAACTATCTGTACTCCCTGGCCAGCGTGGTGGCCGGTGACGTGCGCGGCGCAACTCGCCCGCGCGAGCCCATCGGGCTGGACGCCAAGCCCGGGCCCAGCTGGGCGCAGGCGCAGCGTCCGAGGCTCATCGTGCTTGTGGTGGGCGAAACCGCGCGTGCCGCGAACTGGGGCCTGTCGGGCTACCAGCGCCAGACGACACCCGAGCTGGCCAAGCTGCCGGTCATCAACTTTGCGCAGGTCACCAGCTGCGGCACCAACACCGAGGTCTCCGTTCCCTGCATGTTCGCCCCGGTAGGCCGGCGCGACTATGACGAAGCCCGTATCAAGGGCCAGGAGGGGCTGCTGCATGTGCTGGCCCGCGCAGGCGTGCAGGTGCGCTGGGTGGACAACCAGTCAGGCTGCAAGGGTGTGTGCGACGGCCTGCCCACCGATGCAGTAGCCACGCTGAACCCGCCGGGTCTGTGCTCTGACGGCCGCTGCCTGGACGAGGCGCTGCTGCCCAGCGTGGATTCGGCCATCCTGCGTGCTGCGGCCATGCAGAAGCCCGGTGTGGAAGTGCTCGTGCTGCACCAGCTGGGCAACCACGGGCCGGCCTACTTCCGCCGCTACCCGCCCGCATTTGCGCGCTTCACGCCCGCCTGCCGCGACGACGACCTGCAGCGCTGCAGCCTGGAAGAAATCCGAAACGCCTATGACAACGCGCTCCTGTACACGGACCACCTTCTGGCCAGCGTGGTCGCGCGCCTGCAGGCAGCAAGCGAGCGCGTGGATACCGCGATGTATTACGTGTCTGATCACGGCGAGTCTCTCGGCGAGAACCGGCTCTTCCTGCACGGCATGCCCTACGCGATTGCGCCGGATGTGCAAAAGCGCGTCCCGATGGTCATGTGGTTCTCCGAGAGCTTCAGCAAGCGCGCCAATCTGGACACGGGCTGCGTGCGCGAACGTGCGCAGAAAGACGCCTTCAGCCACGATCACCTGTTCCATACCCTGCTCGGTCTGGCTGACGTTCAGACCAGTCTGTATGAGCCGACGCTCGATGCCTTGGCCAACTGCCGGAAGGCCGCGCCATGAGTACCGTGCTCAACGCGCCGCCGGGCAGCGGCCACGCATGGCAGCACCGCCTGCGACTTGATCTGTGTGTGAGTGCCGCGGCCCTGCTGCTGCTGGCCGCCTGGGACTTCAGCGGTGCCGATCTGATCGTGAGCCGCATGTTTGCCGACGCAAGCGGCTTTGCCCTGCGCAACGACGTGCTGCTCGCCCGCGTGTTTCACGATGGCGGCCGCTACCTGGGCTGGGTGGTGCTGGCTGCGATGCTCTGGATTGCCGTACGGTCGAGCGCGCGAGGCAGCGCCGATGCACCACCCCGGCGCCTGCAGCTGCAATGGATAGGCGTGATGCTCGGCTGCGTGATCCTGATCGGCGCCATCAAGCGCTTCAGCCTGACCAGCTGCCCCTGGGAGCTGGCCGAGTTCGGCGGGCTGGCGCACTGGGTCTCGCACTGGCTGCCGGGTGTGAGCGATGGCGGCCCGGGCGGCTGCTTCCCGTCCGGCCATGCGGTGACAGCTTTTGCCTTCCTTGGCGCGTGGCAGCTCTGGCGCCCATGGCGACCGCGGGCGGCCCAGACCGTACTGTTGATCGTGCTGTTTACCGGGGCACTCTTTGGCGCCGTGCAACTCATACGCGGCGCGCACTATCTCAGCCACACGCTCTGGACGGCGTGGATCTGCTGGACCCTGTGTGCGCTCGCCGCGGCATGGCTGCACCGCCGCCTGCCTGAATCCGACCGGAGACCCCAATGAGTTCTGCTTCGCGTGTTCTGCTTCTCAGCTTGGGCACCCTGCTGGGAAGCGCCGGTGCACAAGCCCAGGTCAGTTCGCCGGACATGCCCGCACTGAACCCCAGCGGGAGCGTGAGCGCTGCGGCCGCGGCCGCCGAGGCCGATAGCGAAGCCCAACGCGAAAGTCAGCGCATGCGCATGGCGATCGCCAACGCGCGACGCGACCCGGCCGGGTTGCTCGACCTGCCGCCGGGCCGTGTGCAAACCGATGACACCCCCAGTTCCTTCAGCTGGCTGCTCGGTCCGGCCATTCTGAACACGCCCGCCTATTCGGGTTCGGACACCCGCAAATGGAAGGGCCGCATCCTCGCATCGGTGCGTTGGGGGCGCTTCAGCTTCAACGGCCCGCGCGCCGGCATTGCGCGCAGCTTCTCGGATGGCGGCTCCGAAGTCGCCGGCGCAAGTGCCTCGCTCATCGAGCGGCCGACGTTCAGGGTCAACTTCGGCCTGAGGTTGGACTCTGGCCGCAAAGCGGGCGATGACCCCGAGCTTGCCGGCCTGCCTGACATCAAGCGCCGCGTCACCTACTCGCTGGGCAGCACACTGAATCTGACCGAGTACTGGTCTGCAACGGCCACCTTGGCCAGCGACATCAAGAGCACGGAGACGGGCACCGTGTTCTCGCTGGGCACCGGCACCTCGCGCCGCATCGCGCCCAATTGGATCGTGGGGCTCAACGGCTCGGTGTCCTATGCAGACAACCACTTCATGAAGATCTACTACGGCGTGCCGCAGAACCTGCCGCCGGGCTCCACGCTCACGCCCTACTCCCCGTCCGCGGGTTTTCGCGATATCGGGGTCAGTGCATCTATCCGCCATCAGCTTGGCCGCCACTGGGTCGGCTTCGGCCAGATGGGCTTCGGCTACCTGATCGGCCCGGCCGCCGAAAGCCCGCTCACGAAGCAGCGGCGCCAGGTGTCGTACATGATGGGCGTGGCCTACAACTCCAACGCCATCACCCTGCGCTGAGCCGCGAGGACCGACACACCGGAGATCGCACACCGGGAGACGCAACCCGCCCAGCGCGCTCACGCGGCGCACTTGGATAGCGCTTTGACAAAGCACGCCCGCCAGGTTGCCCGGACGGCAACTGGCCTGCTCCCGGCACCCGCTTAGGCCCGGCCCGCCATGCTGCGGCTGCACAGGGGCGGCCACCTACACTTTGCGGCTTCCCGTCTACCGCCTCACAAAGGCCCGCCATGTCTGAAGCTGCACCGCTGGGCAACCCCCTGCTCGCCACCTGGTCTACCCCCTACGGCCTGCCGCCGTTCGAGCAACTGGCGCCCGAGCACTTCCTGCCGGCCTTTGAAACCGCCTTTGCCGAGCACCGCGCCGAGCTGGACGCGATCGCTTCAAGCACTGCCCCGGCGAGCTTTGAGAACACCATCCTCGCCCTGGAGCGCAGCGGCAAGAAGCTCAAGCGCGTGCACGCCACGTTCTCCAACCTGGTGGCCTCCGAGGCGCCTGCCGCCCTGCAGGCCGTGGAGCGCGATGTCGCCCCGCGCATGGCTGCGCACAGCAATGCCAAGTACCTGAACGCCGCACTGTTTGCGCGCATCGACACCCTGCACCAGCAGCGTGACACGCTCGGCCTGGACGCCGAGAGCCTGCGCTTGCTTGGCCGGGTGCACATGGACTTTGTCATGGCCGGTGCCAAGCTGCCCGCCGACATGCGCGCGCGCTACGCCGAAGTGACCGAGACCCTGGCCAAGCTCACCACCGAGTTCAGCCAGAACGTGCTGGCCGACGAGCAGGACTACAAGCTCGTGCTCGAGACCGAGGCCGACCTCGCCGGCCTGCCCGGTTGGGTGATTGATGCCGCAAGAAGCGCCGGCGAGCAGCGCGGCCTGCCCGGCAAGGCCGTGATTGCCCTGAACCGCGCGCTGTACGTGGGCTTTCTCACCTTCTCCACTCGGCGCGACCTGCGTGAGCAGCTGTTCAAGGCCTGGACCTCGCGCGGTGCCGGCGCGCGCGACAACGCCGCGCTGATCCAGCGCATCATGACCCTGCGCCAGGAGCAGGCCACGCTGCACGGCTACCCCAATTACGCCGCCTACGTGCAGGCCGACATGATGGCCGGCAGCACGGATGCCGTAATGGACCTGCTGCACCGCGTCTGGGCGCCTGCCAAGGCCGCTGCCGCGCGCGACCAGCAGCAGCTCGAAGCCCTGGCCCGTGCCGACGGCATCACCGAACTCGCCCCCTGGGACTGGCGCTACTACGCCGAGAAGGTGCGCGTGCGCGACTACGACCTCGACGACGCCGAGATCAAGCCCTACTTCAGCCTGGAGCGCATGATCGACGCCATGTTCGACTGCGCCCAGCGTCTGTTCGGCCTGCGCTTTGTCGAGGTGAAGGGCGAAGTTGGCGGCTTTCGGCTCTACCACCCCGACGTGCGCCTCTGGGAAGTGCGTGACGCCAAGACCGACGATCTGCGCGCCATCTTCCTGGGCGACAACTTTGCCCGGCCAACGAAGCGCGGCGGCGCCTGGATGAGCCTGTACCGCCACCAGCGCAAGCTCGACGGCGCCGTGCTGCCTATCGTCGTGAACAACAACAACTTCGCCAAGGCGCCGGCCGGCCAGCCCACGCTGCTGTCCTTTGACGACGTGCGCACCCTGTTCCACGAGTTCGGCCACGGCCTGCACGGCCTGCTGAGCGACGTGACCTACGAGCGCCTGTCGTGCACGCAGGTGCTGCGCGACTTTGTGGAGCTGCCCAGCCAGCTCATGGAGCACTGGGCACTGGAGCCGCAGGTGCTCAAAGCCCATGCCCGCCATGTCGAGACCGGCGAGCCGATCAGCGACGCGCTGATTGCCAAGCTCAAGCGCGCCCGCCGCTTCAACCAGGCCTATGACAGCGTGCAGTACACCGCCAGTGCGCTGGTGGACATGGCCCTGCATATGCAGACCGATTTCAGCCAGCTGGACGCCAAAGCCTTCCAGGCTGCCGAGCTCGCCCGCCTGGGCATGCCCGCAGCGATTGGCAGCCCCATGCACCACCTCGTGCACTTCCGCCACCTGTTTGCCGGCTACAGCTATGCCGCCGGCTACTACGTGTACCTGTGGGCCGAGGTGCTGGACGCAGACGCCTTTGACGCGTTCGTGGAAACCGGCGACATCTTCGATGTGAGCACCGCCCAGCGCCTGCTGGCCAACATCTACAGCGCCGGCAACCGCCAGGCCCCGCGAGAGGCCTACCGAGCCTTCCGCGGCCGCGATGCGAAGGTGGAGCCGATGCTGGCGAAGAAGGGCTTGCTGGAAGTGGTGTGACCGGCAGGCGCGGCCACCGGGATTCAGGCGCTGCGCTTCCACATCGGCGGGACGATCAACCCTCGCCGATGTGCCATCACCAGCATCACGATCCCGACGGAGGTACACGCCACGAGCGCCAGCACAGAGGATTCGACGCCGAACTGTCCCCCAGTCAGGTAGTCGGGGCCGCTGATGGTGGAGCGAATCAGGCCAGGCGCAGCATAATTGCCCGAGACGATGCCGGAAAAGACGGCCTGCTGCGTGTAGTTCCACGCCATGTGGAAGCCGATGCTCAGCCACAGCCGGCGGGTCAGCATGACGGCAGCACCCAGCAGAATGCCTGCCTCGACCGCGATGAACAGTGCACCCTCCAGCGTGGCCTGCGGATTGATGAGGTGGGTCAGACCGAACACCAGCGACGACACGATCAGTGCCACCCAGCTACCAAACCACTTCTCCACCGAGAGAAACAGCACGCCGCGAAACAGCAGTTCCTCGAAGACGCTCGAACTGAGCGCCATTGCAATCGCGGGCAGCAGAAAGCTCAGCGGGTTCAAGCCCTCGATCCGATAGATGCCCAGCGCCATGAGCACCCCCACACAGGCCGCGTAGAGCCCCGCGCCCACCAGCAGGCCGACACCAAACTCGCGGCCCATGCCGGGCAGGCTGAGCTCGCTGACGGCGCGCCGCTCAATGAAGTGTGAATACCCGATGTACACGACAAAGCCGGCGATCACCATTGCAAGGATGTGCTTAGCGGCCTTGATCGGCTGATCTCCGTAGCTCTCCATCAAGTCGCCGTTGAGCCCCATCATCAGCAACAGGACGAACCCAAGCAGCAGAATGCGTACCGGCGATGAGGCAAACACGCGTTGTGCACGAACAGACAGAGCCTGGGAGGTCATCGTCACGCTTTCCGGTGGCATTCGATTGAAATATCAGGTGCCGAGGGCATGCAGCTTGCCCTCGATATGTTCTGGCGCTTCGATCGTGCGCAGCCACTTCACCGAACCCACCGCCCATTTCGGATCGAGCTTGCGCAACTCCGCGACCAGCCCAGGCAAATGCGCTGCACCGTAGGTGATGAATATCTTGTCGTCTGTCGATTGCATGATCTGCCGAGCGAGGGCTCGGTTGCGGAAGTCCAGAATCACGGGCTGCATGTGGCCGGGCGTCGTGGCGGCTGAATCCTGGGCAAGCGTGAAGACGCCGCGGCACACCACGCCGCCGAGCATCTTCTGCGCTTCGCTTCCGCGCTTCAACCAGTCGAGCACCTTCAGCGTGAGCGCGTTGTCGTTCGCAGCAGGTTTGGGCTTGAAGTCGTTCGCATGCGCCTTCGCAAAGTTCGGGTCTTCGCGCATCAGGCGATCGAATTCTGTCTTGAGCTCGATCGCGTCGACATCGGCAATCACATGGCGCGTCGGGTGCTCGGCCTTGTCGGCTTCCAGCAGGCCGAAGAAGTCAAGCTGGAACTTCATCCCACAGAGATCGCCGATCGACTTGTAGGTGCCGCTGAGGTCGCTGCCACCCACAAGCTCATGCGACAGCTTCTCGAAAAATGCCCTGGATTCAGGCGATGACGTCTGGACGCCTTCGTAGTAGACGGCGTAGTCCTCCGACAACGCCTTTTCAAGGTCATAGATGACCGCCTTGTAGAAGTGCTCGGAGCCGATGTGCTGCATGCCTTGAAACACGACGCGCTTGGAGCCATTGCTCAACGCCACCTGGGGAACGGTGGCCGGTCGGGTATCCGTGACGATCATCAGGTAGTACACGGGTGCTGCGACCATCACGCCCAAGACGAAGGTCCAGCCCACCACGGTGCGAGACCAGTTCGCGACAAAAGATCGCGCCTGGGCCCCGCGAGAAAACCGTCTGAGCAGCAGCGCGCTGGCAACACCCAGCACCGCCGCGACCAGCACAAGTGCTGCAAGCAAGCCGTACCCCCAACCGATGAGAATGGGCAGCCCCAGAACGAACGCGCTGCCCAGCACAAACCATGCGATGGCCTGCAGGCGGATGCGCCACAGCGGTGAATGCGAGGCCGCGGGCAAGGCCTGCTGTGTACGAAAGCTGGACGAGGTCTTCATGCGTTCAATCCCTGGGCAAATGGCCGCAGACCTCCAGAGTGACTCGTCGGGCGTGCTGAACGCGGGCTGCGCCGCTGTCGGGTGAGACGTCCCGGAGCCCGCCGCCTGACGCTGCGGTGTGGCGCCTCAGTTAGCCCACAAAGAGAGTGGCGACCATTTGCCAAATTGCGTGAGCAGAAACAACCAGCGCGATTGTCTTCGTGTACGCCGAGTTAGCCAATCATGTCTTTGCAGTCTGCCGAATGCATGCCACATGCGCAGCACTTTGGGTGGATGTAGCGTCTTCGTCGCCCGCGCCGGCCCCCGTTCCGCAACGCGAAATGCCGTCCCCAGCCTGGAGCCACAGCGATGCCGCCGGCGGCGATGCGGCGCCGTGGCCAACGTGCTGGATGCAGACGCCTTTGACGCGTCTATGGAAACGGGCGACACCTTCGACGTAAGCCCCCCCAGCGCCTGCTGGCCGACATCTACAGCGCCAGCAATCGCCAGGCCCCGCGCGAGGCCTACCGCGCCTTCCGCGGCCGCGACGCAAAGGTGGTGCCGATGCTGGCGAAGAAGGGGTTGTTGGAGGTGGTTTGAGCGACGAGCCAGGGATCGCTTGCGCGGTGCACTCAAGCACTCTTATGCACTGATCGATAGCGTTATCGGTCTCGCTTGAATGATCGGAACTGATCGGCGAGCAGCGGGCTGAGGAATGCCGCCGAAAGCACTTCCGCCTCGATTGCCCGCTTGCACATCAGCGCTCCCAACCGTCGAACAAGGATTCGTTTCTGGAGGCGACAACAAGCGCATCGCCATTCGCGATGTATGCAAGCGGCTGGAAAGCAAACGCCATGTCCCAGAACTGTGCCTGCAGCGGAAGTAGCCAGTCCCAACAGCCTTTTTCCCAACTCGTGTCGAGACCCTTCTCAATCTCAGCTGGTGTGCGAAGCGTCCACTGGCCGTGATTCACAAAGCACTCGTAGCTTGGCAGCTTTCGGGCTTGATCCGCATTCTCGAAGACCCACCACTCGTCGTAATGTGCAGATGGGAGCGCCAGATCCTCGTGAAGGGGAGGACTCAGCATTCCCGCCGCGAGTGACTGCCAACCCAGCAATTTTTCTTCGTCAGACGGAAATATCGGTCCTGAGTCAAAGCAAGCGATAAGTAGAGAACGCTTCCGAAAGATCCGCTTCAGCCGGGACTCGACGTCCCAGATTCCCGGCTCAATCTCAATCCACTTGAATCCGTCAACGCTACCCGTGCCACAGTGCATGTTCTGGTGCCTTTTGAGACAGTTGGGACAGGTCTCATGGGATGACCAGCGGCACACACTGCGGGTGCTGCTGGTGCCCGCGGCTAGGCCCGTCTCACCTTTGAAAATGCCAAGCTGCAACAAGGGCTCGGGGAACGTCCTCCTCCTCCAGCTACTGCGCGTTGGCTGACGAGTCTCGCTGAAAGACTGCTGCAGCCATGACCGCCGCGCCCACGGCTCCGACCGCGAGGTCAAAGGCGAGTGCAGCCTGGCCCTGAAATCGAAGGCCAAGTACCAATGCGATGGCCCACCCCACTGCGAATCCTGCCAAGGAACCAGCCATAGAGAAAAACAGCAACCGCGTTGCCGCGATGGCATCGCGTCCGTTGAACAAGCTGCCTATCAGTAAACAGACGCCGACAGCAGCGCCGGCCAATAGCGCATACAAGCTATCCACAAGCAAGAAGTTGCTTCTCGACAGCACAAACGACGTCGCAATCACAACGGCAATACACCCGAACCCCCAAACAAAGTGCATCTGACGCTCCTCCATTCGTGTTCTCTGCACCTTCGAGCAACAGCAGCTTGACCTGCACCCAAGCGTGTCGAGCGAAAAAGTCCCGAGGCTACAAGCGCTTCACGCTTGAACTGCGCTTGCTGATCAAGACACACCTCGTGAGCTCCGCACACAAAACATCGGGACACGGCTATGACCAAGTGTGCACCGAACTGCAATGACAAGCAGCGTCCGGCAAAGCGTTGGGGGGTAGACAAGTCGCGATTCGCCATTCAGTCGACCTTGCAGGCGCTAGTGGGTTCGACCTCTGGCGCAAACTCATCAACGCTCCCCGTAGAGCTACTTGTCACTTGAACGCAGTTCAGTTCACGTTCGACCGGCGAGCCGTCGGCCACATATGGCATCTAGCGCACTGACGATCCCGCCCACTCCCGCAGCACCACACCCGCAGTCCGCGTCTGGTTGCCCTGGCGGATTTCGTAGGGCTTGCCAGTGGTGCTGGACTGGCTCGCGCATTGGTCGATGAACTGTTCGACGGTTTGCACGGTGGCGCACTGGGCGGGCCATTTGCGGCGTAGGAACTCTGCCGCCTGGGCGGCGCTGTAGCTGCGGCCGTTGCGGATGAAGCGCAGATCCTGCTGGGCTTCGATGCGGGTGATGAGCGCCTCGATCTGCGCGCGCGCCGCGGCTGACTTAGCTACAGGTGCCGTGCTGGGGGCCTGTGCGACCGCCGAGCCTGCTGCTGCGGTCAGGAGCAGCGCGAACGCAAGGGATTTGAAATGCCTTTCCGCTTGTCCCATGCGGCTTTTCAGCCTATTTGGTCTGGAAAGCCGCATGGATACTGGGTCTGACTGATTCGGCCCGGGCATCAGCCGCCTTCGCAAGCGCTCAAACTGTCTTGACGGTGAGGCTCACGTCCACGTTGTTGCGCGTGGCGTTGCTGTAGGGGCAGACCTGGTGCGCGGTGTGGATGAGCTTTTCGGCGTCTTCCTGGGACAGGCCGCCGACGGTGGCGACCATGTCCACCTTGAGGCCGAAGCCGCCGGCATCGTTAGTGCCGATGCCCACGGCGCAGTCGATGGCGATGCTGCTCGGGTTGAGCTTGAGCATGCTCTTGGCCACGAACTCGGCAGCGCTGCCGAAGCAGGCGGCGTAGCCGGCGGCAAAGAGGTCTTCAGGCGTGGTGGTGCCGGGCTTGCCGGGGCCGCCCATGGCCTTGGGGATGGACAGGTCCACGCTGACGATGCCGTCGCTGGACTGGGTGTGCCCGTTGCGGCCGCCGGTGGCGTGGGCGTGGGCGGTGTAGAGAACCTTCAGTGCCATGGTGCTTCTCCTCCTCGATGAACCGGTTCAGCGGGCCGCTGCCCGCCGCAATGCGAACTGCAATGTCCGACACGCCCGGCTGTAGCGGAATGCAGCCGGGCAGCGTCACACCCTGCAGACTTAGACGACCTTCTCCGGGAACGGCATGTTGCGCAGACGCTTGCCGGTGAGCCGGGCGATGGCGTTGGCAAACGCGGGCGCCAGCGGCGGCAGGCCGGGTTCGCCAATGCCGGTGGGCGGGTCGGCACTGGGCACGATCGCCACGTCCACCTCGGGCATGTCGGTCATGCGCGGCACGGCGTAGGCGCCAAAGTTGGTCTGCTCCACCATGCCGTCCTTGAGCGTGATCTGCTCGCCGGGCATGCAGGTGCCCAGGCCCATGAGCGCAGCGCCCTGGATCTGCGCCTCGATGCTGCGGGGGTTGATGGCCAGGTTGCAGTGCACGCCGGCCCAGACCTTGTGCAGCCGGGGCACGCCGTTGCTCACACTTGCCTCGACGATGAAGGCCACCGCGGTGTTGAAGCTCTCGTGCACCGCCACGCCCCAGGCGCGGCCGGCCGGCAGGGTGCGGGTGCCGTAGCCGCTCTTCTGCACAGCCAGGTCCAGCGCGGCATTGCAGCGCGCGCCCTTCTTGGCATCAAAGAGCTTCTTGCGGTAGGCCACCGGGTCCTGCTTGGTGGCCACGGCAATCTCGTCCAGCAGGGTCTCCATCACGTAGGCGGTGTGCGTGGAGCCGACGCTGCGCCACCAGAGCACCGGCACGTTCTGGCGCGGGTGATGCACGGCGAGCTTCATGGGCATGGTGTAGGGATCGCGCATGCCCTCGGTGATCGTGCCGTCGATGCCGTCCTTCATCAGGAACCCTTCGAAAGGCGAGCCCGCCACGATCGACTGACCCACGATCGTGTGGTCCCAGCCCAGGATGTTGCCCTGGGTATCGAAGCCGATGCTGGCCTTGTGCAGGTGCGAGGGCCGGTAGTAGCCGGCGGCCATGTCGTCCTCGCGCGTCCACATCACCTTCACTGGCGCGGGTGTGCCGCTCTTGAGCAGGCCCATGGCCACGGCCACGGCTTCCACGTGGTACTCCACCGTGGGCACGGCGCGGCGGCCAAAGCCCCCGCCGGACATCTGCACATTGATGCGCACCTGATCGGGCTTCAGGCCGGTCATCTTGGCAATGGTGCCGGCATCCACGCCGGGCATCTGGGAGGCGCTCCAGATCTCGCACTTCTCGGCGCTCAGGTCCACCACGCAGCTCATGGGCTCCATGGCAGCGTGCGCCAGATAAGGGAACCAGAACTCGGCGTCGATCTTGTTGGGCGCGCCGGCGATCTTGCTGGTGTCGTCGCGAAACTTGGAGAGGTTGCCGGGCTTGGCGGCGAGTTCGCGGTACTCGGCCATCTGGCGGGCACTGTCCACCTTGGCCACGTTGGCGAGGTCCCAGTTCACCTTCATGGCCTCGCGCGCCTGCCTGGCGTTCCAGTAGCTGTCGGCCACCACGGCCACGCCCTGCGCGCCCATGTCCAGCGGCACCGGGAAGATGGCCTTCACGCCGCGCATCTTGCTCGCGGCACCGGCATCAAAGCCCTTGAGCTTGGTGCTGAAGGTAGGCGGCTGGGCGATCACGGCCACGAGCATGCCCGGGCGCTTGACGTCGATCGTGTACTGCTGCGCGCCGCGGCTCTTGTTGCGCGCCGAAAGCAGGGTGGCGGGCTGGCCGATGAGCTTGAAGTTCTTCGGGTCCTTGAGCGTGACCTTGGCGGGCACCGGCTGCTTCATGGCGGCGGCAGCCAGGCTGCCGTAGGTGGCGCGGCGGTTGCCCGGGCCGATCACCACGCCCTTGTCGGTACTGCACTGCTCGGGCTTGACCTTCCACTGCTGCGCGGCAGCGGCTACCAGCATGGCGCGCACCCGGGCGCCGAGCTCGCGGTACTGCATGTAGCTGTTGGCAATGCTCTGCGAACCGCCGGTCAGGTGCATGCCGACCACCGGGTCCACATAGCGCGGATCGGCCGTGCCGAAGGCGCTCTTGACCTTGGACCAGTCGGCGTCCAGCTCCTCGGCCGCAATCAGCGGCAGGCCGGTCTCGATGCCTTGGCCCATGTCGAGGCGGTTGACGGTGACGGTGACCGTGCCGTCCGGCGCGATGCTGATGAAGCCTTGCGGGATCTGCGTAGGCTTGAGGCCCGGGCCGCCGGCCTGCGCCACGGCGGGCAGCGCCGCCTCGGCCAGCGGGGCAAAGGCCAGCGCAAATCCGCCCGCCCCCGCCGCGCCGGAGAACTTCAGAAAGTCGCGGCGGGATACGTTCGTAGGCGGCGTGCTGTCCGCCTCAACGAAGCGGGCAATCTGCTTGAGTGCCTGAAGATCGTGATGCATGTGCGGCTCCTCAGGCGATGGCCTTCGCAGCGTCCTTGATGGCCGCGCGAATGCGTTGATAGGTGCCGCAGCGGCAGATGTTGCCGGCCATGGCGGCGTCGATGTCGGCGTCGGTCGGGTTCTTCTTGCCCTTGAGCAGCGCAGTGGCACTCATGATCTGGCCGCTCTGGCAGTAGCCGCACTGCGCCACGTCATGCTTGACCCAGGCGTCCTGCACGGCCTTGCCCACGCGGTCACCGGCCATCGCTTCGATGGTGTTGATGCTCGCGCCTTCGGCCACCGAGACCGGCGTCACGCAGGAGCGGATGGCCGCGCCGTTCATGTGCACGGTGCAGGCACCGCAGGCCGCAATCCCGCAGCCGAACTTGGTGCCCGTGAGGTTCAGGCTGTCGCGCAGGGTCCAGAGAATGGGGGTGGACGGGTCCACCTGCACATTCACAGGCTTGCCGTTGAGGGTGAACTTCGCCATGGAAGGTCCTTTGCTGGAGGAGGTCAGGGAGCGGTCGGCCGGATCATCGTGTCGCTGCGGCGCGAGGAACGCCCGCGCCGCAGCACAGAGCCGGATCGCGACGATCAGTCCAGCTTAGCGAGAACTCAAGGCCATCGCACGCAGGCTGGCGGCGGGCGGACACGCTTTCTTACCGACCCGTCCCCAGCGGGATGCAATCGATCGAGCCCGTTCAGAGCAGGCCGGGGCGCCAGGCTTCGCAAGCGGCAACCGCGTAGATCGCCGGGCCGGCGGCGGGCGCCTCGGGCGTGCCGGGAAACTCGCTGGTTTCCTCGCAGGCGAGGCCCGCGTCATTGCCGGCACCCGGTGCCTCGGGCGGTACGGCCTGCGGTTTGGCCCGTGGGCCATGCAGTTCGGCCTGCGTGGCACGCACGGCCGGCGGTTCACGCAGGGCTTCGATCCAGGCCACGCCCGCCGTGACCAGAATCCACGCAAGGATCAGCGATCTCATCTCCGGCCTCCAGAAACATGCCGAAACGCGTCGCCTCTCCGTCCGTCCACCCTTGCGGCAGCCGGACTTCCTCTCTCGATATCTGCCTGTCCTGATTCCGGCCGGGCGATGCATGCCACCGCGGCTCGGAACACTGATAAAGATCTTTCTTACTGCGGCGGCCGGCGCGCGTCCAGTCTGGCGCGCCGGTTCCGGCAGGTGCGCACGCAGCGCTAAATCAGCGCCACATCAGCGCGGCAGAATCCGCAGCACGCGGCCGTTGTCGGCGTCGTCGGCCAGCACGTAGAGCAGGCCGTCCGGGCCTTGGCGCACGTCGCGTATGCGCTCATTGGCGTCCTTGAGGATCACTTCCTCGCTCACGATCTTGTTGCCGTTGAGCTGGATGCGCATCACCGCACGCTCGCGCAGCGCACCGACGAAAGCGCTGCCCTTCCACTGCGCGCCGTAGCGGTCGCTCGTCAGGAAGGCCAGGCCGGAGGGCGCAATCGACGTCGGCCCCCACATCTTCACCGGCTGCTCCATGCCCGCCTTCTCGGTGCCTTCGCCGATGCGCAGGCCGGTCACGTACTGGCGGCCGTAGGTGATGGTGGGCCAGCCGTAGTTCTTGCCGGCTTCGACAAGGTTGAGCTCGTCGCCGCCCTGCGGGCCGTGCTCGTGCGCCCAGAGCTTGCCGTCGGCCGGGTTGATGGCCGCGCCCTGGATGTTGCGGTGGCCGGCGCTGAAGATCTCTCCGGGCACGCCGGTGCGCGCCAGGAAGGGGTTGTCCTTGGGGATGCTGCCGTCCTTGTTCACGCGGATCATCTTGCCCGCGGTATCGGACATGTCCTGGCTGCGGTCCTGCGCACCACGGTCGCCGGTGCCCATGTAGAGCGTGCCGTCAGCCGCCTCGACGATGCGGCAGCCGAAGTGGTGCCGCGCGCTCGTCTTCTTGGCCATGCGCCAGATCACGCGCACGTTCTCCAGGCCACGGTTGTCTGCAGAGAGCTGCGCACGCGCCAGGGCCGTGCCCCAGATGTTGCTGGCGTCGCCCGTGCCCGGCTCGTTGAAGCAGAAGTAGATGGTGCGATTGCTGGCGAACTCCCTGTCCGTGATCACATCCAGCAAGCCACCCTGGCCGGCCGCGGTCACGGGTGGCAGGCCGGTGAGCGGCGCGGAGAGCTTGCCGTCGGGCTCAACAACGCGCATGCGGCCCGGCCGCTCGGTGACGATCATGCGGCCGCCGGGCAGAAAGGCCATGCCCCAGGGGTTGGACAGGCCGGCGGTCACCTGCTCGGTGCGCAGGCCTGTGGTGTTGGTGGGCGTCTGCGCCTGCGCGCTGGCTGCCAACGCCAGCAAGAGCGTGCTGGCGGCCACGGCCGAGGTGAACAGTTGGGGCAATGTGAAGGCGCGCTTCTGGGCGCGCGCGGTCAAGCGTTGGATCATGGAAGAGTGCCGCACAGGCTGGTGAACTT
This sequence comes from Piscinibacterium candidicorallinum, assembly GCF_047549485.1. Classification (GTDB taxonomy): domain Bacteria; phylum Pseudomonadota; class Gammaproteobacteria; order Burkholderiales; family Burkholderiaceae_C; genus Piscinibacterium; species Piscinibacterium candidicorallinum. Next base: position 3,126,136 of record NZ_CP180191.1, read on the forward strand.
GGACAACACGCAGCGTAGAAAAGCCGCGCGCCCGCAACCAGCGCTTTGCCCTAGGACTTTCCTCTCCCGGTGAACCCGGATCCTACGCGCGCACCAGCACAGCGGCGCACGCAGGCATGCGCCATCAAGCGTTCACATCCACCACCACACGGCCGCGCACCTGCCCGGCCATGAGCTGGGCGGCCTGCGCGGGCGCCTGCGCCAGCGGCACGGTCTGCGTCATGGCGTCCAGCTTGGCCAGGTCCAGTTCGGCGGCCAGGCGCGCCCAAGCCCGCTCGCGCAGCGCGCGCGGGGCCATCACGGAATCCACCCCCTGCAGGCGCACGCCGCGCAGGATGAAAGGCGCCACGGAGGCCGGCAGCTCCATGCCCTGCGCTAGGCCGCAGGCCGCCACCGTGCCGCCGTATTTGGTCTGGGCGCAGGCATTGGCCAGGGTGTGGCTGCCCACGCTGTCGATCACGCCGGCCCAGCGCTCCTTCTGCAGGGGCTTGCCGGGCGCGCTCAGCGCGGCGCGGTCCATCACGTCGGCCGCACCCAGCTGCTTTAGGTAGTCCGCCTCGCTCGCCTTGCCGGTGGAGGCCACCACGCGGTAGCCCTGCTGCGCCAGCAACGCGGTGGCAACGCTGCCCACGCCGCCAGTGGCGCCCGTGACCAGGATCTCCCCTGCCTCGGGCTTCACGCTCGCGTCCTGCAGCGCCATCAGGCAGAGCATGGCGGTGTAGCCCGCGGTGCCAATCGCCATCGCGCGTTGTGCGCTGAGCGCCGCCGGCCGCGGCAGCAGCCAGTCGCCCTTCACGCGGGCCTGCTGGGCCAGACCGCCCCAATGCACCTCGCCCACGCCCCAGCCGTTGAGCAGCACGGCGTCGCCCGGCTTGTAGCGCGCATCGGCGCTCTCGATCACCTCGCCCGCAAGGTCGATGCCCGGCACCATCGGCCAACTGCGCACCACCGGCCCCTTGTTGGTGATGGCCAGCCCGTCCTTGTAATTGAGTGTGGAATAGGCCACGCGCACCCGCACCTCGCCCGCGGGCAGCTGGTCTTCGTTCAGGGTGGTGATGTCGGCGGCAAACTGGCCGGCGTCGTCCTTGGTGAGCAAAAGGGCCTGGAAGCTCATGAGGGGTGTTTCCTGTTCAGTTGGAGCGAGCGGAGGGCGGCAGTTCGCCCGGCGAGACCTCGGGCGCAGGAAGATTCAGGTAACGGAAGTAGCCGGCTTCAAACTCGTCCACCGGCTGGACGGACGCAGCCAGCTTGGCGCGCAGGACCGCGCCCTCCCAGCCCATCCAGAAAAAGCGCGCCGCGGCCTGCGGGTCCACATCATCGGCCAGCGCCTCGCACGCCTGCGCCTGTGCCAGCGCGTCGGCCAACGCGGCCTCCCAGCGCTCGAACACGCCGGCCAGCGCGGTGCGAAACACCGGGTTCACGCCGCCCAGTTCCTGGCCAAGGTTGCCGACGATGCAGCCGCGCGGGAACGCGTGCTTGATCAGGCCACGGCGGCCAGCGTCGATAAAGGTGGCGAGCTGCTCGGGCAAGCTGAGGGCGGTGTTGCCGAAGCTGCGCGCCAGGCGCTCGGCAAAGTAGGCCTCGTAGGCGGCCACTACCGCCAAGCCGAAGTCATCCTTGCTGCTGAAGTAGTGGTAGAAGCTGCCCTTGGGCACCTTCGCTTCCTTCAGCACACGCGCCAGACCGGTGGCGTCCCAGCCGGTCTCGGACAGCACCTCCAGCCCGATGCGGATCAGCCGCTCGCGCGTGGCACTGCGCTCGTTCGCGTCGCCCAGCGGCTTGCGCGGCCGGCCGCGCGGCCGGCGCGGGGCGTCGGTCGGCTCACTGGCGGCCATGCTCAGCCCTTGGGGTAGAGCACCATCTGCGTGCAGCGGAACAGCACGATCACCCTGCCATTGTGGGTAAGCGTGCTCTCCCAGACCTGCGTGGTGCGCCCCATGTGCACTGCCCGCCCCTCCGCCAGCACCACGCCTTCGCGAGCGGTGCCCAGGTGGTTGGTCTTCAGTTCGATGGTGGTGAAGCTGCTCGCCCCCTCGGGCAGCGACGCCATGCAGCCGTAGCCGCAGGAGGTGTCGGCCAGCGTGACCAGCGAACCCGCATGCAGAAAGCCGTTGGGTGCAAGCAGCGTGGGCGTGACCGGCATCGACAGGCGGCACAGGCCGCGTTCGATGTGCTCGACCCGAATGCCCAGGTGGCCGGGAAAGCAGGCATCGCCCACCGCCTGCCAATGGGCGATGTCGATGACAGACGGGGGCGTTGAGGGTTGCAGGGACATGGCTGAATTATTAGACCGATCGTCTATTTAAATCAACCACAGGCGCGGGGATGCCTCCGATAGCGATCGGACCAGTCCGAATACATCAACTCACGACCGAAAACAGTGTTTTTTCGTTAGAAAGAGAGCATGGATCCCGCCAAGAAGCTCATTGATCAAGCGAAATCCGGAAAGTGAGTCAAGTCAATTAACGTGGCCGATTTTGACCAATGACTGACTCGATGGACCGCAATACGCCCTGCATCTGGGCATCGCTTGCTAGGCTGCGGCACGCATAAGACCGCCACGATCCCGGGAACGACGCAGCGCCTGCGCAGGGTTGCGCTCGCGGCCAATCCAGGTTTCATCGGCTGCAGGCGGCCCGAACAGCTCACCCGCAAGATGGCATCGCATCTGGCGCTCGTGCCAGTGAGTCTCAGGCGGCTGATCCACGCGCTACGGCAGCGGACAGTGACCAGGACATGCTTCGGGCCAAGGCCCGACCTGCGGGCCGCAGCGCTCCGGACGCAGGGCAGCGTCACTCAACGCCGACTGGTACAGCCTGCGGCGTGAACTTCAGCTCCTGCATCGCATAGACGAGCGCGGCGTCCATCTGCTGGGCATGCATCGGGAACCACTCGGCCAGGCCGAGCACCAGCCGTTCCAGATAACCCTGGACCTCATCGGCGGGCTCATGCGCGATGCGCGCCAGCACATCGCGCGCGACTTCGAGCACCTGGCGATGCTGCGTGAAGTGGCAGTTGCCGTCCTCGAAACCCATCGCACGCATCCAGGTCTCTTCCATCCCGAAGTGCGACTCGCAATGCGTGATCAGGGCCTGCAGGGCAGAGGCCGGGGTCTGAGTCGCCTCGGGCGCCAGGCTGCGCTCAAGCGCGCCGAGCAGTTCGACGAACTCCTGATGGGTGCCGTCCAGATGCGGTTCGTTGAGCGCGAGCGCGTCGGACCAGGGCAAGGCGGACATGTCTGGGCTCCGGGGCAAAGCCCGAAGTATCGCCGTACGGCGCCACCCCCTGCCCCGGACCACGCCTGCCGGAGGCCCGCAAGACGGCGCGCAGGTATCATCGACCAGACCACGACCGATAACGAAATATTTCTATCCGAGAAAGGCATCAGAATCGACCGAAACGCTTACTGGAAGCGCGGAAAGCCGCCTAGAGCTTGGCTGAATCATTTCGGCCGATTTTGAACTGACTACATTCCGCGGAAGCGATAGTTGAAGGCCTGGCTCACGGCGATTTTGTCGTTGCGGCTCTTGAGTGACAGCGTGATCTTGCCTAGGTCATCCCGGTGGGCGCGTGCAATCTGGTCAGCGCGCACGATGGTGGAGCGGTGCACCTGCCACCAGAGGTCGGGGTCGAGCTCGTCGCTGAGCTCCTTGAGCGTCTTGCGGATATGCGCCTCGTCATTGGCGGTGACGACCTTGGTGTATTTGTCCTCGCTCTGGAAGTAGACGATCTCGTCGATGCCGAACATCTTGATCGTGTCGCCCACATTGGCGCTCACCCAGCGCAGGCGTTCGCTGCGCGGCTTCAGCGTCTGGGAGATCTGCGCGACCAGCTGAGTGAGGTCCGCAGGCGGCGTGGCAATGCGCTCCTTCAGGCGTGCAACCGCCTCGCGCATGCGGTCTTCGCTCACGGGCTTGAGCAGATAGTCCACGGCGCGGGCGTTGAAAGCCTCCACCGCGTATTCGTCGTAGGCCGTGCAGAAGACCACATGGGTCTGGCCACTGGCGGAACGGGCCACCTCGATGCCGGTGGCGCCGGGCATGCGGATGTCCAGAAACGCAGCCTGCGGCTTGCGCGCGGCCAGCAGGTCGAGCGCCTCCAGGCCGTTCTCGGCTTCCAGGATCGTGATGCCCTCCCAGAGGCCCTTGAGCGTGGCGATCAGGTCGCGCCGCACCAAGGCTTCGTCATCGGCGATCAGGATGGTGGTCATACGTCGCAGTCCTCCAGGACAAAGGGCAGTTCAATCGTTGCAGCAAAGCCGCCTTCGGGTGGGGCCTTCATGATCAGTCGCGCGCGGTCGCCGTACATGGTGGCCAGCTGGGTGCGGATGTTGCGCAGACCCAGACCGGTGCCCGGCTTCTTCATGCCGCTGGTCTGCGCAGCCTCGAAGCCGATGCCGTTGTCCAGCACGGTCAGGCGCAGCACATGGTCGTCGGCCTGGGCGTGCACTTCCACGTGTACCTCCACATGGCCGCCCTCGGGCTTGCCCTCGATGCCGTGCTTGATGGCGTTTTCCACCAGCGTGATCACCATCAGCGGCGGGAAGTCCGCGCGGCGCAGCTCCTGCGGCACATCCAGGTCGAAAGTCAGGCGCTTGTCCATGCGCACCTTCATCAGCTCCAGATAGGCGCGCACGCTGTCGATCTGCGCGCCCACGGTGGAGGAGTCATTGATGCCGTCGTCGCGCATCTTCGGAATGCTGGTGCGCAGATAGTCCGTGAGCCGGTCCAGCAAGGCCACGGCGCGCTCTGGGTCCTCGCGGATCAGGCCGCGCAGGCCGGCAAAGGTGTTGAACAGAAAATGCGGCTCCACCTGGGCCTGCAGCACACTTAGGCGCAGCTCCGCCTCGCGCCGCGCGTTCTGCGCCTCGGTCAGCACACGGCGCCGGTTGGCCGCGGCTACCTTCACGTTCTCGCGGAAGTAGCTGATGAGCGCGAAGCCGCCGCCGAGCAGGCTGAAGATCAGCAGCTTGCCGGCGCCATTGATGACATGCACGCCGATCTGCTCTGCCTTGGTGCGGTCCTTGAGCTTGAGCTTGGCTGCGGCCACTTCCGGCTGCTTGGCGAGTTCGCCCTCGACATAGCGCGTGGCGTAGAAGTCCGCCACGGCCGAGAGCGCGACACCGAAGACCACCGCTGCCACCACACCGATCGATTCGCGCCGCTGCGGCCAGCGCAGATAGCGCACGCCGGTCGCCATGGCCGGGCCGACAAAGAGCATGAACAGATAGGCAAACAACATGGCCGAAGCCGCATTGCCCGCACTCCCCCAGTCCTGCGTGGCTACGCCATGGCTGATCAGCAGCGCAGCCGCAAACAGCATAATTGGCACTGAGAACACAATGAACCGCCCCCGCATCCACTTCAAACTGAAGGTGGGATACAGGCGATAGCGAAACAGCCGCCCGAAGGTGGATACCACCACCTCCGCGGGCAGCGGGCGGTTCAGGGCGATGGGCTCGCCCGCGTCTTGAACTTGCGCGTGATCCATGGGGCTCAAGCGTAGCAACGTCAGGCGCTCGCCTGCAGAGCCTTCAGGGTGAACGCCCCCGCTGAGAAGACTAACTGCCGATTCAGAGCGATGAGCGACCTGCTCGTTGATGCCATGGGCGTTCAGTCATTCTGCGCAGGCCCTTGAGTCGGGTCGACTTGCGGCGCGATCGCCTGGCCAGGACGCAGCGCGCCGCTCGACGGCAAGACCCCACCAGCTGCCTCGAAGGCGTCGGCGCGCTCGGGGTGGGCCGGGTGACTGCTCAGGAAGACAGGCGGCGGCGCACCCGACTCATCGCGCAAGAGAACACGGAAGAATGCTCCCAAGACGGCGGGATTGATGGCGTTCTCCTGCATGACTGCAATGGCATACGCATCGGCTTCCCGCTCAGCCTCGCGCGAATGCCGCTGCTGCTCCAGGAAAGTGGCAGAGGTCGCTGCCACGGCGGAGAAGTCGCCTACATACACGCTGAAGAACAGGCCCACAGCCGCCGTGCGTGCGAGGTTTCTCAGTCCATGCCTGTGCGCCACGTGCCCGATCTCATGGCCGAGGACGCCCAACACTGCATCATCGTTGAATCGCTCCACTAAAGCGTCGGTCAGCACGATCGTGCCGCCAGGCAAGGCAAAGGCGTTGATCTCTCTGCCGGCATCGCGAAATAGCAGACTGGTCTTCCCTGCGGGCTGAGGCAGACCACCCGGCAGCCTCAGGGCCTCGAATCGTTCAGCGATCGCGGAACGACGCTCCTCCGGCAGCTTGCTGGGCTTGAGTAAGCGCTTATCGAGCTCCTCCATCACGGCTTTGTCGATCGACTCGGCATAGTGCTGCGGCATCCACTGTGCAAACTGGTCAGCCGCAGCAGGCAACACGTATCGATAGCTCAGAGCCAGAAACACCGCGAAGACGACTGCGAGCACCATGATGCTCGACGGAGATCCTGCCCAGCGCTCTACACGCCCGCGACGAGCGGGCAGCCGACCCACCAGATCGTCGATCGCTTGACCGGGCGCAATCTCGATGGACCCGGTACTGGCCGCACCACCATGACTCGGCAACTCAATCACCACGGGCGCATGGACAAAACGCTCGCGAAGACGCAGTGCCTTCAGGTCAAACGCCCACTGCCCGTCTCGCCCGATCACGAGGAGGCGGCCGCCCGCCACATGGAGCGTCACGGGTACGCCAGTCAACCGCTCACCTGCATCCGGGGCAAACATCAATGCGGCTACCCCCGGAGAAGGCGTGTTCACGTTGGAGCCTGTCATTTCAGAACCCCATGTCCGCGCCGAAGAACTCGGCAGACTCGCTGCCGCCTGTCGTACCCACTTGCTCAGCGGCAAGCGCGAATACGGCCTGCGCATCACCATGCCACCAGACGCTTTCTGCACGCATGCGGACGACCTGGATCCAGCCAAACGGTCGCCACAGCCCAAAGGTCAAAAGCAGCAGCACAAAGTTCTTGAGATACAGACGGATCAGTGCGTCGGCCTGAAGATCGCAGTTGAAGGTGTGTTCACCCAACGCGGTCCACTGCCAGTTGAGCTTCTGCAAGCGCGCGATCAGGTAAGGCGTGAATACGGTCCAGCCCAAAACGCCACCTAGAAAAATGCTGTATGGGCCAAGACTGATGCCCGTGAGGGACTTCAAGGGTTCGGTCACCACGGCCAAGGCAATAGCCAACACAATGGAAGCAGCGATAAGCACTAGCAAAGCCTTCAAGTACAGGCCGTAGTAAGCCTCCGTGGGAACGGTGTTGGCGAAGCGCAGACTGCCCCAGCGCGTGTGATTGGCCAGCCAGCGTCGATACCGCGCATGCGCCCAAGGCGCAAGCAGCCAGGGACCCAGCCACACCGCAACGAACACGCCTTCATGCGTGTTGATCCACTCATCAAACTTCGACCCGGCAACTGCGTAGAACACGATCGCAGGTCCGATGAAAATCAGCACGGCCGGAAGAATGACTTGGTAGGCCTCGGTCAGCGAGCCATCGAATGCAAAGCATTGCCCTCGGTGTCGGGTGCGCGCCGCACGAAACCGCAACCCCGACCATATGAGCCACGGGAGCAAGGTCGCCAACCCAGACAGGATCAGCAGCGCGACCCATGCAGGCAAATAGCCGTAGCCGAAATACGCGGCGATCAGCAGCGCAGCGACAACGCGGCCGCGCAGGATGGACCAAGGGTCGGCGAGGTACTGGAAGCCCGCCGCCACTGCGCTCTGCCCGCCAAGCAGCGTGTTGCGATAGACATACTCCACCCGCCGCACCTTCGCCCAGGCCGAGTAGATGCCCAGGGTCATGAAGGTCAGCGCGATGTTGGTGCACCAGATGCCGAAGTACTCGCGCCCGGTACCCACGAATCGGAAGCGCAGCATATCCAGCTGTGCACTGTCGGCCTCCGACAGATAGGCTGAGGCAGGCAGATCATCATGGTGCATGTCCGGCAGGACGCGTTGCCGGATGTTGCGCGTATCCGCGCTGCTGTCGATCAAGTTGTCCATGGGGGCAGACCGGCTGAAGTGCGATTCCGTTCAGCGCCGGAAGCGCTCAATGCGTTCCTCGGTGGGCGGGTGGCTGTTCAGGTACTCGGGCAGCGGGTCGTCGCCGCGCTTCTTGCGCAGGGCCTCGAACATGTCGGCCACCGCTGCGCGGCGCAGGCCGGAAGCATTCATGAAGTCGATCGCATACGTGTCAGCTTCGTACTCGGCCTCGCGCGAGTAGCCGGCGTGCAGCACCACGGTTGGCACGGTGGAGAGCACGGCGCTCACGTCGCCCCAGATCACGAAGGCCACCGCGCCCAAGGCGCTGGCCTGGATCAGGCTGCGCATCACGTGATCGTGGTGTAAATGCCCGAGTTCGTGCGCCAACACGCCCAAAACGGCGTCATCGTTGCCGGCAATCTTCACGAGCTCGTCAGTCATGACGATGATGCCGCCGGGCAGGGCAAAGGCATTGGGCCCGACCTTGCTCTTGCGGAACTCCAGCCGGTAGCTGGGCCGCCGGTCTTCAGGCAGGGCGGTCTGCACGGCACGCGCGAAGGCGGCGGACAGGCGCTCCTGGTGCTCGCGCGGGAGCTGGCTGGGTGCGAAGTAGCTGCTGTCGAGCTGCTGCATGACCTGCGTGCCCAGGGTTTGCTCAACCTCTGCGGGCACCAGCGGCGCGGCCAGACGCGCAAACGCGGGCAGGCCCCACAGATAGCCCGCGGTCAGCACGCCAACGGTCAGGACGAAGGCGGCGAGCGTCCGCGTCCAGCTCTGCTGCCAGCGCACTACGGCGCTGTCGCCATGGCCGGCAGCATCGAGCGCTGCGTCGAGCGCGGCGCGGTCCTCGGCCTCGATGCTCGCGCCATCGGCGAAGCTGATGCGACGCGGCCCGTGCCGTGTGCGCTCACCGATCTCGACCTCGGCCCAAGGCACCAGACGCTGCATCCCGTCGCCCAGGATCGACACCCCGGCCGGGCCGATGGAGACCTCCACGCTCACGCGCCGCGTGGATCGGCCGTCGAGATAGGCAGCAGCGATGCCGTGCATGGGTTGCCTACAGGCCGATGTCAAAGTCCATCAGATCGGCCATGCCCTCGCCCGTGGCGTTGGCCTGGCTCTGCGTGTCGGCGACGAAATCGTCCAGCGATCCATCCGGGAGCAGGGTCAGATGCTCGGCACGCAGACGCGCCCAGCGCACGGCGGCAAACGGGATGAACAGGCCGAGCGTGCAGACAATACCCAGTAGGTTGGTCACGCCCACAAAGGCGGCGCGACCCAGCGGCACACGCGCCTCGAAGGTGTGATCGCCCAGCGCGGTGTGGTTCCAGGTGGCATTGAAGAGCATCGCCTGCATGATGGGCCCGATGGCCATGAATGCGAGATAGAAACCCAGGATCAACAGGATGGGCAGGAAGGCCATCGCCGCGCCAGCCGGCTCACCACGCTTAGCGCCCGCAAAGATCGCGCCGAACACCACGGCGGTCACGATGCCGCCAATGATCAGGACCACGAAGGGCACCAAGTAGGCCTTGTAGAACTCCGTGGCACAGTTGCTGAACTTGAAGCCAGTGGCGCCGAAGCGGGCATTGTTGTGCTGCCACTTCTTGATCTGGTGGTGCGCAAACGGCAGCATCAGATAGAGCGTGACGACGGCGAGAATCGGCCAGAGCAGGAAGGTCTTGTAGGCCTGGCCCGCGCTGCTGCCGAAACCGAAGCGCACGCCGCGCCAGCTGGAGTTCCACGCGCGGAATTGCAGGCTCTTCCAAAGCAGCCAGGGCAGTACGGCGGCCATGCCGATCAGCGCGACGATCGCCAGCTCCGGGCTCCAGTGCAGCAGCACGTTGTAGAGAATGAACAGACCGAAGGCGATCACGCGTCCCTTCAGAATCGAAATCGGATTGCCGTGATACTCGAAGCTGGAGCCGGCGACCAGCGTGTTGTTGTAGAAGTATTTGGTGCGCCGCACCTTGGCCCAGGCCGAGTAGATGCCGATCGTGACGATGGTCAGCAGCAGGTTGACGATCCAGATGCGGAAGTACTCGCTGCCGCTGCCCGTGAACTCAAAGCGCTCCGGGCGCGGCGTGAACGCGGGCCCGGCTGCCGGCTGGACCATGGGCGCAGGCTCCGTGCGCGGCAGCATCGGTTCAGTGGGCGGAAAGGAAGAATCATTACCTTGCGACATCAGACCCCCCTACGGGCTGCTTCTTGTTGGATGACTGGATGGCTGCGCGCTGCGAGCCGCGGTGCAGCGTATCAAAGCAGCCGCCGCGCGACGCGCGAGGGCATGCTCAGTTTCGGTGATGCCGCCACAGCGCCACCGGGGCGGATTCCAGGGGCAACCGTGAAGCAGGTGCTTGCCGCGCTGACGCTGCTGTGTGTCGGGGCGGGGGCGCTGGCCGCAGACCCGCCGACCGAGGGTCCGCGCCTGAGCGGCCGCGTGATGAAGGTGCTGGATGGCGACACGTTCAGCTTTTCGAGCAGCGCGCGCGAGCGTTTCGTGGTGCGGTTCAACGCCATCGACACGCCCGAGCAGCTGCAGCGCGGCGGCGCCGAGGCCACCCGCGCCCTGCGCGAGCTGCTGCGCGCCAGGCCCGTGAGCGTGGTCTGCTACAAGCGTGACGAGCGCGAGCGCCGCATCTGCCGCGTGTTCAACGCCCGCGGCGACGTCGGCCTGCAGATGGTCGAAGCCGGTGCCGCCTGGCACTTCCGCCGTTTCGAGAGCGAGCAGACCCCGGCCGAACGCGCTGCCTACCGCGCCGCCGAAGACCGCGCCCGCACCGCCCGCCTCGGCCTCTGGGCCACGCCCAACCCCATGCCCCCCTGGGACTGCCGCGAGCGCCTGCGCAATATGCAGCGCTGCGAGTGAACTCACGCAGGGCGTTGCGCGTTCCCGCTTGCTGGATGCGGATTCGCAAGGCAAGTACCTGAAGACGCGCTGCTGGTGCGCATCTTCAGGCCCATACCTTGGAGAATGGCTTCAGACAAGCGGAAACAGGCGTAGGCCTTGCGCGGCGGGCCGCCGGATCGCCCGCCACAACCCAGGATTCGTCGCGCCCAAAGAAAAACCCCGCCGAAGCGGGGTTTGTTCTGTGCGGGCTGAGCGCAATCAACCCGGCTGAGGATTTGGGCCGCGAGGCAAGGCGCGAAGCCGCAGAAGCAGACAAGCCTCGCTTTCGCGAGGCTTGTCTGGGTGCTTCGACACTGTCGCATCGACGCGGCATGCGCCTGTTGGGCTAGGCGCGACGGCGAAGACAGTACACGGATGTACGGCAAGCCGTCGCAACGACGCCCAGCGGGCGCAGGCAAGGAGCAAATTACATGTCCATGCCCATGCCGCCCATACCACCCATGCCGCCGGGCGCAGCAGCCGGCTTGTCTTCCGGCAGCTCGCCGACCATGCAGTCGGTGGTCAGGATCAGGGAAGCAACAGACGCGGCGTTCTGCAGTGCCGTGCGGGTGACCTTGGTGGGATCCAGCACGCCTTGCTCAACGAGGTCACCGTACTGGCCGGTGGCGGCGTTGTAGCCAAAGTTGCCCTTGCCATCCAGCACCTTGGCCACGACTACGCTCGCTTCGTCGCCGGTGTTGGCGACGATGGTGCGCAGCGGGGACTCCATGGCGCGCAGCACGATCTGGATGCCGGCGTCCTGGTCGTCGTTGTCGCCCTTGAGGTCCTTGATGGCCTGCTTGGCACGCAGCAGTGCGACGCCGCCGCCGGGGACGATGCCCTCTTCCACTGCAGCGCGGGTGGCGTGCAGGGCGTCTTCAACGCGGGCCTTCTTTTCCTTCATTTCCACTTCGGTGGCAGCACCGACGCGGATCACGGCCACACCGCCGGCCAGCTTGGCGACGCGCTCCTGCAGCTTCTCGCGGTCGTAGTCGCTGGTGGCTTCCTCGATCTGCACGCGGATCTGCTTGACGCGGGCTTCGATGTTCTTGGCATCGCCGGCGCCGTCGATCAGGGTGGTGTTTTCCTTGGCGATCTCGGCGCGCTTCACGCGGCCCAGATCCTGCAGGGTGGTCTTTTCCAGCGTCATGCCGGTCTCTTCGGAGATCACCACGCCGCCGGTCAGGATGGCCATGTCTTCGAGCATGGCCTTGCGACGGTCACCAAAGCCCGGGGCCTTGACGGCGACGGTCTTCAGGATGCCGCGGATGTTGTTCACCACCAGGGTGGCCAGGGCTTCGCCTTCGACTTCCTCGGCCACGATCAGCAGGGGCTTGCCGGCCTTGGCGACTTGCTCCAGCACCGGCAGCAGGTCACGGATGTTGCTGATCTTCTTGTCGTAGAGCAGAACGAACGGGTCGTCCAGCACGGCGACCTGCTTGTCCGGGTTGTTGATGAAGTAGGGCGACAGGTAGCCGCGGTCGAACTGCATGCCTTCGACGACTTCGAGTTCGTCGGCCAGACTCTTGCCGTCTTCCACGGTGATCACGCCTTCCTTGCCCACCTTGTCCATGGCTTCGGCGATGCGGTCACCGATGGAAGCGTCGGAGTTGGCGGAAATGGCGCCGACCTGGGCGATTTCCTTGCTGGTGGTCGTGGGCTTGCTGAGCTTCTTGAGCTCGGCCACGGCGGCGATCACGGCCTTGTCGATGCCGCGCTTCAGGTCCATCGGGTTCATGCCCGCGGCCACGTACTTCATGCCTTCGATCACGATCGACTGGGCCAGCACGGTGGCGGTGGTGGTGCCGTCACCGGCGTTGTCGCTGGTCTTGGAAGCGACTTCCTTGACCATCTGGGCGCCCATGTTCTGGAACTTGTCCTTGAGCTCGATTTCCTTGGCCACGGACACACCGTCCTTGGTCACGGTGGGGGCGCCGAAGGAGCGCTCGAGCACCACGTTGCGGCCCTTGGGGCCCAGGGTGACTTTGACCGCGTTGGCCAGGATGTTGACGCCTTCAACCAGCTTGGCGCGACCAGCGTCGCCGAAGAGAACTTGTTTGGCTGCCATTTGGGTTACTCCAATTCAATAGATGTTCGGGAATTCGAGGCAGACGGATCAGGCGGCGATGACGGCCATGATGTCGTCTTCGCGCATGACGAGCAGCTCGTCACCGTCGACCTTGACGGACTGGCCGCTGTACTTGCCGAACAGCACGCGGTCACCGACCTTCACGCCCAGTTCGATGAGCTTGCCGGCGTCGTCACGCTTGCCCGGGCCGACGGCCAGAATCTCGCCCTGATCGGGCTTCTCGGCAGCGTTGTCGGGAATCACGATGCCGGAGGCGGTCTTGCGCTCGGAATCCACACGCTTGACGATCACGCGATCGTGAAGAGGACGCAGTTTCATCAAAAACTCCTCGAAAAATCAAAGGTTTATGTTTGTCTGGACCCAAGGCGAAACGCCGGTCGGGTCCGGGGAAGGGGCGTTGAGGCGGTCGGACCGGAGCCCGACGCGGATGCTGCACCTGCTGTGTGACAGCATCGTTAGCACTCACCGCCAGCGAGTGCTAATTATAGGGTGATGACGAGTCATTTCAAGGCGAGCCGGATTCCGGGCTTTTCCGGAGGGCCGCGGCGCCTGGGTCGTGCGGACGCGCAGCACGCCGTTCGCGGGTCGCGGCTTCGCTGGTACAACCCCGCCATGATTGCCGGAACCACAACACCCCTGCCCCGCCGCTTTGCCTCGCCGCACTTTTCCAAGACGGCCGGTGCCCGCCTGCTGGCCGCTGTGGCCGCATGGTCCTTCTATATAGAGGGCACCGCGCAGACCACGCCCGCCGAGCCACGCCCCCAACCGCCTGCCCAAGCGCAACCGACCGCCGCGCTGCCCGCGCCGACCAATACATCGAACCCCGCACAGATTCCGGCGATCAGCCAGCCCGCGCCGGTGGCGATGGTCATGGCGCCCCAGCCGCCCGTAGGTGAATGGATAGCCGCCGCCAGGCTCGGGCCGGCACAGGCCTCCTTCTTTGTGCAGGAAGTGGGCACAGGCTTACCTTGGGTGGATATCAACGCCCGCGATGCGCAGAACCCGGCATCGCTCATGAAGCTGCTCACCACCTATGCGGCGCTGGAGTCGCTCGGGCCGGCGGCCACCTTCCGCACCACGGTCTGGGCCACCGGCCAACGCTCGGGTGGCGGAGAGGGTGGCCGGCTGGTGGGCAACCTCCATATCAGAGGCGGCGGCGACCCGGCGCTCACGATCGAGGACTTCTGGAGCCTGCTGCGCCAAGTGCGCCTGCAGGGCATCCGCGAGATCCGCGGCGACATCGTGCTGGATCGCAGCCTGTACAACCTGCCCGATGCTGACCCCAACGCCTTCGACGGCGAGGGCCTGCGCGCCTACAACGTCGGGCCGGACGCGCTGCTGATCGGCTTCAAGTCCGTGCGCTTTGCCTTCGCGCTGGACGAGACCCAGAAGCAGTGGGTGGTGACTGCCGACCCCAAGCCGCCGCGCATGCGGATCGACGCCAACGTGGCGGCGACTCCCGGCCCCTGCGGAGAGTGGCGCAGCCAGCTGACCATGAACTTTGAGCCGGACCTGAACCCACCACGCGCGAGCTTCGGCGGCAAGATCCCCTCGGCCTGCGCCAACGCCGATCTGTATAGAGCGCTGTTTTTGCCCGATCGGTACTTGGCCACCGTGGTGCGCCAGATCTGGGAAGACTCCGGTGGCATTCTGACGGGTGGGGTGAAAGCAGGCGAGGTCCCGGCAGACGCGCGCTTCCTGGCCGAGCGCGCCAGCCGCCCGGTGGCCGAGCTGATACGCGACATCAACAAGCGCAGCAACAACGTCATGGCGCGGATGCTGATGCTCAACCTCGCCGCCTATGCACCCAAGCCGCCGGGGGCCGCGGCGGACACACCCACCGGCGCGCCGGCGCCCAAACCGCAACAGGCAGTGGGCCTGGCCGACGCGCGCATGGCGCTCACCTCCGCGCTCGCTGCCCGCGGACTGAGCTTTCCGGAGCTGGTGGTGGACAACGGCTCCGGCCTGTCGCGCCAGGAGCGGATCAGTGCCGCCAATCTGGGCCGGGTGCTGCTGGCGGCCTGGAGCTCGCCCAGCATGCCGGAGTACATGAGCTCCCTGCCGCTGGTCGGCGTGGACGGCACCATGCGCCGGCGCCTGCAGGGTTCGGCGGTGACCGGCTTTGCCCACATCAAGACCGGCACCCTGCGGGATTCCCGCGGGATCGCGGGCTACGTGGTCGGATCAAGCGGACGCCGCTACGCGGTGGTGTCCATCATCAATGGCGAGGGCGCCGCCACCGCGCAAAGCGTGCATGACCAGTTCCTGGCCTGGGTGCGGGATCGCGGCTGAATCCATGTGAGCGTGCGCACACATCGACGAAAACTATTTCAAATCAATAGCTTGCGTGCTTCAATGTGGCTGGTGCGTGCACTGACTAACACGATGCGGCCGGCAACGAACCGGCGGGTCCCAAGCCTGTACCGGCCAGAATTGCAATGCAAACAATGCACTTCGCATGTCCCTCATTTGGGTTGAGCCTAGAGCTACTGGTCAGTAAGTCCGGTTTGACCGCCCCAAAAAAGCCTCTCTACAATCGCTCTCGCGTATCGGGGAACGCCGCGACCTTACCGGGTTGCGAAGCCTGAACCGCCCAGCCGGGCACCCAGGCACCAAGCGGACAAGCAGCATTGAGTCAGCTGCGCGTGCCCTTCTGTCAACGAGCCAAGCCGAATCCGGCGCAGGTTCGGACGTGAAAAGGCCAGCTGCAAGGTTGAGCGTCACAACGTGGAGCGGGGTGCTCCACACCACCGAAGCGTCTGGAGGCGCCGGGTCGGACCCACAGCGGGTACCGGGCTGAGCGTCGCACCCCTGTCAATTGAGCCGCAGCTTGCGCGCTGGCCGCCTTCCCCTTGGAACGCCGCCCGCCCGGAGCGCGGACCCGCCGCAACCCCGCCAGGGCAACCGCCCGCGGAACGGCGTCGATGGATCGTGTTTTTGCAGTGGCCTGCAGGTCAGGTGCCCGCTCGGGTGTCTGTCGGCGTGCGTTTTGTCGCGCCGCAGCATTGGCCGCCGACGTCATGCGATGCGCTCAACACCGGGCGCCCGTGGCCGGCGCCGCCCCGTCCGCGCAGACCCTCTGCAGGTTGACGTGGGCCGGTGCGAGAGCGCCAGGTGATCCGACCGATCAGTGCATCGGCGATACCTGGCCAGCATCCGCCCGAAGAACAACGAACAGTAAAGAGCAGAGAATGAACACCACCTTCCAGAACACCCTGGGACTGGCCCGATGTCGCCAGTGGCTTGCCGGTCTGGCCGTCGATGGTCATGCCCGCCTGGCCCGCTTTGGCCACTGGATGCTGACGGCCAGCCTGGCCGCCGCGCTTTTGGCCACCCTGGCCTGGCGCATGGAACCGAACCCGATCTCCACCCCGCAGCCCGGCGAGACCCTGGGCAATGAAGGCGAGATCATTTCCGGTGGCGCCCATCTACCGGCCGATGGCACAGGCAAGGCCCGCGCCGTGCCGGTGAGCACGCAGTACGTGATCGGCCCGATCGAGGCCGAGCGCCTGACGAACTACCTCTCGCGCCGCTTCCGTGTGGCGGACTCCGCCCTGGCGGCGCTGATCGTCGGCGCCAACAAGGCCGCACAGGAATATCGCGTGGACCCGCTGCTGATCATGGCCGTGATGTCGGTGGAGTCCAGCTTCAACCCCTTTGCCGAAAGCTCCATGGGCGCCCAAGGGCTGATGCAGGTGATGACCCGCGTGCATGAAGACCGCTTCGAGCGCTTCGGCGGCCCCGAGCAGGCCCTGCACCCGATCGCCAATATCCATGTCGGCACCCAGATCCTGGCGGAATACATCCGCCGCGGCGGCTCCGTGGAAGACGGACTGAAGATGTATGTGGGCGCGACTGGCCCCACCGACGGCGGCTACGGCGCCCGTGTGCTGGCCGAGCGTGCTCGTCTGGCGGCCGCCGCCCAGGGTCGCTTCGACTTCAGCCCAGTGAGCGCCCCGGCACCCAGCCCCGCGCCGAGTAAGCCCACGGAGGTGGAGGCCAAGGCCATGCCGATCCCGGAAGGCCACGTGTTCGACACGCCGGCCACGCCCGCCGCCAAGCCAACCGAAAAGGCCGCCAAGGAGCAAGTCGCCACACTCTGACGCTGCGCGGCCTGGTGCAGCGCCTCTGGCCTGCACGCAAGACAAACGGCACCCCACGGGGTGCCGTTTTTCGTTCAATGCATTTGATCAAGGGTGCATGCCGCTTTCCGCATAGGGCAAGCGGATCTTGGCGGGATCGCCGCTGCGATCGGTGTGAAGTTCGAGAACTCGTGCAATCGAGTTGAACGAACTATGACGCTGCGTGGCCGGCTATCCGAGCACCTTCGCCATGCGCGCAACCGCCTCCTGAATGCGCGGCAAGGCCGTGGCGTAGCTCAGGCGCACGTAGCGGCCTGGGTCGGCAAAGCCGAAGTCCCGCCCGGGCACGATGCAGACCTTGGCGTCATTCAGGACGCGGTAGGCAAAGGCCTCGCTGTCCGCGGCAAAGCGTGAGCAGTCCGCGTACACATAGAAGGCACCGTCAGGCATGACTGGCACGGACAGCCTGAGGCCACTGAGCGCGGGCACGAGCCAGTCGCGCCTCTCGCGGAAGGCTTGGCGACGTTGCTCGTAGATGGCGATGGATTCGGGCAAGAAGCAGGCCAAAGCCGCATGTTGCGCCAGGGCGCTGGGGCAGATGTAGAGGTTCTGACCGAGCTTCTCGACTGCAGCCACCATACCCGGCGGAACAACCATCCAGCCCAGGCGCCAACCGGTCATGCAGAAGTACTTGGAGAAGCTGTTGATCACGATGAGATCGTCGCCCAAGCTCAGCGCTGAGCGTGGTTCGTGGTCATAGACGAGACCGGCGTAGATCTCATCCACAAGCAAAAATCCCCCTCTTCTGCGCACTTCTGCATGGATCTTCGCCAATTCGGTCGGATCGATCGAGGTGCCAGTGGGGTTGGCCGGACTGGCGATCATGACGCCGCGTGTCTTTGGGGTCCAACGCGCGGCCACGTCTGCCGCGGTGAGCTGGAAGGCTTGTTCCGGGCCACAGGGCTGCAGAACCGGCGTCGCGCCGAACGCGGAGACAAAGTGGCGGTTGCAGGGGTAGGTCGGGTCGGGCAGCAGCACCTCGTCGCCCGGGCCGACGAGCGCGGCCAGCGCGAGCAGCATGGCGCCCGATGCGCCGGCGGTGATGACGATACGCGCCGGATCCACGCTCACCCCATGCGCGGCATAGTGCGCCGCGATCGCCTCGCGCAGCGGCGTGATGCCCAGCGCCGGCGTGTAGGCCGTCTGCCCGGCCTGCACCGCGGCCACCAACGCGGCCTGCACCGCGGGCGGCGCGGTGAAGTCCGGCTCGCCGATGCTCATGTGGATCACATCCTCGCCCTGCGCCTGCAGGGCCGCGGCGGCCTTGACGATCTCCATTACATGAAAGGGCTCGATGGCGTCATTGCGCGCGGCCAGGGCAAAGGGCAAGTCGGTGCGAGAGTTCATCGAGAGGCTGGTTTCAAGGGTAGCTTCAAACAGAGTTCGGTCAGGCATGGGCGGCGCGTGATGCGCGGGCGAAACCGTTCGCGCCGCCACTTCATGAGGGCTTGAACGATAGGCGCTGTGCGCGCCGCGCCCACCATCCCGTTTTGCCAAGCCAGCGGCTGCGGGCTACATGCAACGCACTCGGCGAATGGACGCGGACAAAGAAAAAGCCGGTGGGCGCTGCCACCGGCTTGTCCTTGCGATGCGGGCCTCGCCACGCATCTGCATAAAAAGCAGCTTGCCGTCCGAACGCGCCGTGACCGGTCGAGGAGGGAGGAGGAGAGGCACCAGAAACAATGCCCGCTCGGACTGGTTTGGCAAGCTGCTAAAACCAGTCTCCAGACTAGGCGATGAGATTGGACAAGTCAAGAAATTGTCCAAGACAAGCTGAGCAAAAAGCGGCGGATCTCTTGGACAATTCGCAAGACCGGTCAAAGATCGTTGCGATATCTTGACTCGACGCTTGCCGCTGATGGCGCAGCAGCCTGCTTTGTCGCTCTACTCCCGGCTACTTCACTCTAAACCGCGGCGGCACGACTGGTCAGAACCGCATAGCGCCGACGGGACCAGCGCTCCACAGAGTTAACCATTGTCAGCGCCGCCTGTCGATTTGACATCGATTTCGGCGTCAACCGAAACAACAACACAACCCGACGGCGTGCTGATCAGTGCTTGTGACCGTGGTCGTGGTCGTGCGAATGGCCGTGGTGATCATGGTCGTGACCGTGATCGTGGCCATGGTCGTGCCCGTGGTCGTGCGAATGCCCGTGACCATGCTCATGGCCGTGCTCATGGCCGTGCGCGTGGTCATGGGCGTGGCTGCGCATCGGCGCACGAAGCGCCGGCGGGTCCAGGCGGCCACGCTGCGGCATCACGCTGTAGCCCTGGGCGGTGAGCCAGCGCTCCAGATCCTCGATCGGTTCGAGCAGCAGCGTTGCGCCATCAATCGCACAGGCAAAGCCGCTTTTGCCGATGGCAAAGGCCAACTGCGCCATCTTGGCGGCATCTGTCTCGGTGACGGCCAGCACGACCTGTTCTGCGCCCGTGGTGCGCACCATCATGCCCTGCGCATCCACTAGCACATCGCCCACGGCGAGGTGCGTGTGATGCGGCAGCGCGAGTTCGGCCTGGCTGCCGTCGGACAGGGTGATGGCGCCCATGCCGTCTGCGAGCTGGCTGTGCACGATCTCGAAGGACGGCGCGCGCTTGAGCAGCGCAGGGGCAAGGCGATTGGCGCTATCGAGCTTCTTGATCAGCTTTCGCATGGCAGCAGGTCCGGTGAATGCGGGAAAGCGGCGATGTTAGAGGCGCTTGCGCCACCACCCCACTCTCGCCAAGGCAAACAAAAAGGCGACCCCGCGGGATCGCCTCTTCTGCTTCACGGCTCACCGTCGTGAGCCACGCAAGCGTCAATTACTCAGCCGAACGGGCCTCGGCGTGGTTTTCCTTGACCCACTGCTCCATGTACTCGTCGGACTTCTTCTGCGCGTCGGCGCCGAGCACGAACACCCAGCCGAGGAAACCGAACACCATGGCGGCGGGGATGAGGATGAGAACAGCGGTGGTCATGACAGGTCCTGCTTGCGGAGGTTGAGGGGAAACCAGACGCCGGGCGCACACTGCTTGAACCCGACGGGCGCCCTGCAAACAACACACTGGATCGGGCGCAAAGTCGCGCATTGTGCACTACAGCACGCGACACTGAGCCTTGAGATCGACACAAGTTCACAGAAGTTGAGTGCAAGCCCTAGGAAAGACCATTTGCCGCACTTGGGCATTGCCGGGCAGGCCTGCCTCGTGCAAGACCGAGGTCATGCAGCAAACGCATGGTCTTTTTACTTATCGGCAGCCAATACCCCGGAACCCGGCGGGATAATCGGTTTGCAATCGATCAATCTCCTCGCCAGCCTGTGTTTGGCGACCTGAACGGCGCTTTCGCGTCGCACCCCATGCCCACCAAACTCGATCCCAATCTGCGCAAGGCGGCCCTCGAATATCACGAGCAGGGCCGTCCCGGAAAAATTGCCATTTCGGCCACCAAGCAGCTCACCAACCAGCGCGACCTCGCCCTGGCTTACTCGCCCGGCGTGGCGGCAGCCTGCGAAGAGATCGTGGCCGACCCCGCCAATGCCTTCCGCTACACCGCGCGCGGCAACATGGTGGCCGTCATCACCAATGGCACGGCCGTGCTGGGGCTGGGCGACATTGGCCCGCTGGCGGCCAAGCCGGTGATGGAAGGCAAGGCGGTGCTGTTCAAGAAGTTCGCCGGCATCGACGTCTTCGATATCGAGATCAACCAGAAGGACCCGGACAAGCTCATCGAAGTTATTGCTGCGCTGGAGCCCACCTTCGGCGGCATCAATCTCGAGGACATCAAGGCGCCCGAGTGCTTCTATGTGGAGCGCGAACTGCGCAAGCGCATGAAGATCCCGGTCTTCCATGATGACCAGCACGGCACGGCGATCATCGTGGGCGCGGCCATCACCAACGGCCTGTCGGTGGTGGGCAAGAACATCAAGCAGGTCAAGCTCGTGGCCTCCGGCGCGGGCGCAGCGGCGCTGGCCTGCCTGGATCTGCTCGTGGATCTGGGCATGCCGCGCGAGAACATCTGGGTGACCGATCTGGCCGGCGTGGTCTATCAGGGCCGCAAGGAGCTGATGGACCCGGACAAGGAAGTGTTCGCGCAGCCCACCGACAAGCGCACGCTCTCAGAAGTGATCCAGGACGCCGACATTTTCCTGGGCCTGTCCGCAGGCGGCGTGCTCAAGGGCGAGATGGTGGCCAAGATGGCGGCCAAGCCGCTGATCATGGCCCTGGCCAACCCCACCCCGGAAATCATGCCGGAGGAAGTGAAGGCGGTGCGCGACGACGCCATCATCTGCACCGGCCGCACCGATTACCCGAACCAGGTCAACAACGTTCTGTGCTTCCCCTACATCTTCCGCGGTGCGCTGGATGTGGGTGCGACCACCATCACGCGCGAGATGGAGATTGCGGCGGTACACGCCATCGCCCAGCTGGCGCGCGCCGAGGCAAACGAAGTAGTGGCCGCGGCGTACGGGATCGCCAATCTGCAGTTCGGCCCGGAATACCTCATCCCCAAGCCCTTTGATCCGCGCCTGATCGTGAAGATCAGCCCGGCGGTGGCGCAGGCCGCGATGGACAGCGGCGTGGCCACGCGGCCCATCACGGACATGCAAGCCTACAAGGAGAGCCTGCAGCAGTTCATGTATCACAGCGGCAGCTTCATGAAGCCGCTGTTCAGCATTGCGCGCAAGGCGCAGCGCAAGCGCATCGTCTATGCCGAGGGCGAAGAGGAGCGCGTGCTGCGCGCGGTGCAGGTGGTGCTGGACGAAGGGCTGGCCGAGCCGATCCTGATCGGCCGCCCGGCGGTGATCGAGAAGCGCATCGAGAAGTTCGGCCTGCGCATGAAGCCCGGCGTGGATGTGGAGCTGATCAACCCCGAGTTCGATCCGCGCTACCGCAGCTACTGGGAGGAGTACCACCGCCTCACCATGCGCAAGGGCGTGACGAGCCACTATGCGCAAATCGAGATGCGGCGCCGCCACACGCTGATCGGCAGCATGCTGATCCACCGCGGCGAGGCCGACGGCATGATCTGCGGCACCTTCGGCACCACCGCCCTGCACCTGCACTACATCGACCAGGTCATCGGCAAGCGCGATGGCGCTGGCTGCTACGCCGCCATGAACGGCCTGATGCTGCCCAACCGCACCGTGTTCCTTCTCGACACGCACGTGAACCTGGACCCCAGCGCAGAAGAAATCGCCGCGATGACCCAGATGGCCGCCGCCGAGATGCGCCGCTTCGGCATCCAGGCCAAGGTGGCCCTGCTCTCGCACAGCAACTTCGGCTCGAGCAATGCACCCAGTGCCGAGAAGATGCGCCAGGCCCTCGCGCTGCTGCGCGAGCAGGCGCCGGACCTCGAAGTGGATGGCGAGATGCACGGCGACGCCGCGCTGGATGAAGCCCAGCGCAAGGCCCTGATCCCGGACAGCACGCTCAAGGGCGAGGCCAACCTGCTCGTGTTCCCGAACATGGACAGCGCCAACATCGCCTACAACCTGCTCAAGGTGGCGGCGGGCAACAACATTGCGCTCGGCCCCATCCTGCTGGGCGCCAACGCACCGGTGCATGTGCTCACAGCCAGCGCCACGGTCCGCCGCATCGTCAACATGACGGCGCTGACGATCCTCGACGCGAACGCCGCCCGGCCGGGCATGTGAGCGCCGCCATGAGCCCGCGCGCCCTGCTTGGCCTGCTCGCCGTGTGTTTTGCGGCGGCCTGCTCCACCGCCAGCCCGGAGCGGGTGGCGGATGCAGCCACCACACCGCTGAAGGACCTGAATGTGGTCAAGGCGGAGATTCCGCCCGCACTGCAGGCTGCAAGGCGCGCACCCTATGCAGTGCCTGCGGATGCAAGCTGCACCGGCCTGCGCGCAGAGATCAAGGTGCTCGACGAGCTGCTCGGCCCCGACCTGGATGCCCCGCCCACTGACAAGCGCGAGAGCCTGCTCGATCGCGGGCAGGACGCCGCCGGCAATGCCGCCGTGGGCGCCGTACAGCGCACCGCCGAGGATGTGGTGCCCTTCCGCGGCTGGGTGCGCAAGCTCACCGGTGCAGAGCGGCATTCGCGCGAGGTGGCTGCCGCCATCAGCGCAGGGGCCATCCGCCGCGGCTTCCTGAAGGGGCTGGCCCGCGCCGGTCAGTGCGCCTGAGCGCTGCGCGCAGGGCGGCCTTGCGGCTCTGCACGGGCGACGGCTGCGGTGATACGCTGGCCCGAGCCTGAAACCGGCTGGCTCTGTTGCGGCGCTGCCCGCCCCGCGTGCAAGCCCCGATCCGGCATCACACAGGAGACGCGCCTCATGAACACGCTCTGGATCAAGCGCCTGATGGCAGGCGGCATCGTGGCGGGCCTGGTGGCCCTGGCCGGCTGCGCCAGCACGCCGGATGTGCGCAGCGACTTTGACCGCTCCGTGGACTTCACGCAGTACAAGACCTTTGCCTTCGCCAACCCGCTGGGCACGGACCGCGCGGGGTACCAGACCCTGGTTTCGCAGCACCTGAAGGCCGCAGCGCAGCGCGAACTGGAGGCGCGCGGCATGCGGCTGGACGAAAACGCGCCGCAGGTGCTGGTGAACTTCAACGCTGTGCTCAGTGAAAAGCTGCGCGTAAGCACCATGCCCGCGCCCACCATGGGCCTGGGGATGGGCCTCGGTGGGCGCGGCTACTACGGCTACCGCATGGGCATGTACGGCACCTTTCCGCTCTATGAGGAGCGCGTCTCGCAGTACACCGAAGGCACCCTGAACATCGACATCGTGGACGCGCGGCGCAAGCAGCTCGTCTGGGAGGGCGTGGTCAAGGGCACTGTGACGCAGAAGACCATGGACAACCTGCAGCCGGCGATCAATGCCGCCGTGACTGCGGCCTTTGCGCGCTACCCGGTGCCCGGCCCCGCCGCCAAGCCGGCGAGCAAGTAGCGCAGCGCCCCGGCCGCGCGACCGCTGAGCTGCCTTTTTCACGATGTATTGCGCCGGGCCGGTTCGGAGAAACCTGCCGAATCGTGCTTTCTGTGCAACATTTTCAGCCCAAGCCGATTTCGCCCCTTAGGATTCAGTTCGTCACAACACGAACTTCCAAGGGGAATCCATGTTCGACCGCCTCATCGCGCGCGCCCAGCGCAGCGCACGCCTGTTGCTGAATCGCCGAGTCCTCGCCCGGGGGCTGCTTGCGGCCGCGGCCAGCGCCGCCCTGAGCGCCGCGCCCGCCGCCGCGCAGGACATCAAGGTCGGCGTGACCACGGCCGTGACGGGTCAGGTGGCCGCCAACGTGAAGGAGGTCCTGGACGGCGCCAACCTGTACCTCGACTGGGTCAACAGCCGCGGCGGCGTGCAGGGCCGCAAGATCGCGCTGGAGATCCTGGATGACGCGTTCGACCCCAAGAAGGCCGGCGAGAACGCGCGCGTGCTGATCGAGGAGCGCAATGTGGATGTGCTGTTCCTGTCGCGCGGCACACCGCACACACAGGCCATCATTCCGCATCTGGAGAAGAACCGCGTGGCCATCGTCGGCCCCTCCACGGGCGCGATGAACTTCTACACCCCGGTGAACCCCTGGGTATTCATGACGCGCGGCACCTATCAGGCCGAGGCGGCCGAGATCGTGCGCCACTTCGCCTCAATCGGCGCGAGCCGGATTGCGGTGGTGCACGTGGACGATTCCTTCGGCAAGGACGGCATGATCGGCGCGCAAAAGGGCTTTGATGACACCAAGCTCAAGCCGGCCGCCGTGCTGACCTACGACCGCGCGAAGCCGGACTTCAGCACCGTAGTGCCGGCGCTGCGCAACGCTCGCCCGGACGTGATCCTCGCCATCGCATCGGGCACCGCGCTGGTCGAGCTGCTCAAGCAAACCCGCGCCGCCGGTGTGCAGGCGCAATTTGCGACCCTGTCGAACAACGCCGCCACCGGCTTCATCAAGGCCGTCGGCGCCCAGGGGGTGGGTACGGTGGTCTCGCAGGTGTTCCCCAATGAGCGCAATGAATCCACCGAACTCGTGCGCGAGGCACGCCGCCTGGCCGTCGCGGCAAAGACGGGCCCGCTCACGCCGGCCATGATGGAGGGCTACGCGGCCGCGAAAATCCTCGTGGAGGGCCTGCGCCGCGCACGGCCGCTGACGCGCGAGGGCATCCGCAACGGGCTGGAATCCATCCAGGGCTTCAACCTCGGTGGGCCGGTGGTGAGCTACTCGCCCACCGACCACACTGGCGTCGAGTTCGTCGAGATGTCGATCGTCTCGCGCAGCGGCACCTTCATGCGCTGAGGCGTCGCGGATGGACAGGCAGCGCCGCGGCACGCGGGCGCTGCTGCATGGCATCCGGCGCGGCGCAGCGCGGGCCAAGCGCTCGCAGTGGCTCCAGGGGATTCGCTGCGCAACACCATGCGTTTGGCCGAAAACAATGCCTATCAACAGCCGATAGCGATCTTTATTCGCCAAAATTCCCGAAGAACCACCCAGAGATCCGCGCTCCACAAGCGGATCGCCGGCCATCCCGCAGCGCATGGATATCAGTCTGAAATCAGCTGATTTTCATGGCCGAAAATGTGCAAGGACCGCAGCCTGCTCGCGCAGCCCGCGCCTCAGAATGCGCGTTCGAGATACAGGTGGATGTAGTTCGAGCCGCCGTTCACGCTGCCCAGCAGGCGCGACATGGCGAAGATGCCCGAACGGTGCGACACGCCGATGCCCACGAAGGTGTCGCGCCATTCACGCTTGCCCACCAGGTCGCCCAGGCTCACATCGAGCGTGGGGTCCAGGTAGTTGAGCACGCGCGAGACCGGGCGGTTGCGCTCGGCCTGGCTGCGCACTTCGTCATACGGCACCGGGTCGGTGACCGACAAGCCCATACCCAGCCCCAGGCGCGTCTTCACCCGGTTGCGCCACGGAAAGCCGTAGTACACCGCCTTCATGAAGGCGTTCACCTCGATGCCGTTGCGCTGGTAGGGCCGGTCGTTGTGGTGCACCACGCCCACCATGCCGATCATGTCCAGCGGCCAGCCCGCCAGGCCCTCGATGAAGGTCTTGCCCACGTGCAGGCCCGTGACCTCGGTGGGGTAGCGGCTGTTGAAGCGGAAGCACTGCAGGCTGATGATGCGCGCCAGATGGCAGCCGTCATCGCTGGCCGCGCCGTGGAACACACGCACGATCAGCGGCCCCTCCCCGCCCTCCCAGCGGGCCTTCTGCGCGCCGAAGTCATACACCGCACCCAGGTACAGCGAGGGCTGCACCCGCGCATCGGCCACCGGGCTTTCGCGCACGGCCTCGCTGTAGCGCGTGGCCGTGATACCGGCAATGCCGCGCCAGCGCTCGGACAGCGGCGTGGTGGCAAACAGCCCCGCCGTCACATCCAGCCCCCAGCCCGGCTGGTAAGCCGGCCGGCCGGGCCGCGCCTCCTGCGGTCGCACGCCGAAGTAGTAGTTGTTGATGCGAGCCGAGCGGTAGGTCGCCGTCAGCACCGGCTCGAGCGTGACCGGGCCCCACTGGTGGCGGGTGTTGATGCCCACCGTGGCATCCCAGCCATCGGACGTGCCGCTGGCATCGTTGCCGGCCAGGGCATAGAACTGCCCGCCGGCAAAGCGCCAGCGCCAGGCCACGCCCAGGTCCAGCCCGTTGGCGCGGCGTTCCATGCCGGCCAGCGCCTGCGGCACCTCGTCGGCCGGGAAGGCATCGAAGCGCCGCCGCGCAAACAGCTCCAGCGTGTGTTCCGGCGCCGCCTGGAACTTCAGGCCCACGCGGTCCGTGCGCAGAAACACCCGCTCGCCTTCGTAGATGTAGAGCGGCGTGAGATCGCGCCGCGTACCGCCGCCGCGATAGGGCGAGCGGTCGAATTCGGTCAGCACCCCCAACCCCGCGCTGCCGGGCACAGCCAGCAGGTCAGACAGCGTCTCCATGGCGGCGGTCTGGGCGTGGACGGGCGCGGCAAGAGCGCCCAGCGCGCAGGACACGGCCGCAGCAGCGGCGCGCAATAGGCGAGACGCGCCCGCGAAGGACGCGGCTTGAAAGAGGTGAGTTGCGCCCGATTGATCTGGGCGCGTTCCATGGGGCATGCGGGCTCCTGCTCCTCGCTCCGTGCGAAGGGCTGCCATCGTAGTGGGATTGGCCGAGCAGACCGACGACCCCACACAAGCAGGGTGGAGGCAGGCCTCCACGGCACGGGCAGCTGCTTTGGCTAGGTCTCTCTGAGCGGCAGGCCGAGCCGCCTGCGCAAGACCGCGTAGACCACCGCCATCGGGCCAAAGGCCGCCAGCGTGACAGCGGTGCGCTGCCATAGATCGAGCGCAGTGCCGCTGGCTTCCACTGAACCCTGCACAACCCCGCCTGCGCAGGCTGCACCGGCTGCCATGCTGATCATGGCCCAGTCCAGGTTGACGCCCACTCGGGCGCGACGCATCTTCTGGCTCGGCTCGGCCGACCAGATGCGCGCGGTCTGCAGCAGCAGGACCGCGGGCGCGACAAAAGCCAGCCAGAACCCCGCCCATCCACCGAAGGCACTCAGGGTCACCTTCGACCCGAACACGTCTTCGCGCGCGGCAAAGAGCAGCATCGCCGTCAGCAGAGCGCCGGCGAGCGCCCACAGCACACTGGCCGCTTGGCGCGCCAGGTCGCGCAGTGACGGGAGTTCAAGCGCGCGGTCAGGATCGAAGGGATGCTTCATGGCCCTGAAGTGTCACCGGACGGACTGCAGGCTGGCACTTCGGACTCTCCCTGAACGGTCTTGGCCTGGGTCAACATGCTGACCGTTTTTGACTCTTTACCCACTACACAAAAAGCACTTTCCGATTTCTGAAAGACAATCTTCAGTCGATCAGCATTGATCGATTTTTTGTCCGAAAAGATGCGTCAGCCTCAAATCATCAGCTAGTGCCCTACAGCGCGCAGCACAGCCAGCAGCTCCCAGCCGTAGGCATCCAGCTTGCGCGCGCCGATACCGGGGATGGCTTCCAGCTCCTCCAGATCGGGCGGGGCACTGCGTGCGATCTCGGCCAGCACGGCGTCGTGAAAGATCACATAGGCCGGCACGCCGTGGGCGCGGGCGGTTTCGATGCGCCACTTCTTCAGCGCGGCAAAGCGCTCCAGCGCCGCTTCGTCGAGGCCGAGCGCAGCATCGGTCTTGCCGCTGCGCGCGCTGCTCGTGCCGCGGGCGCCCTTGGCCGGCTTCACGGGCTTGGTGTCGCGCCGCAGTTCCAGACGCAGCTCGCCACGCAGGATCGGCCGCGCCTCTTCGGTGAGCAGCAAAGACTGGTATTCGCCAATGCCCACGGCGCCCCCGGCAATGAGTTGCCGCAGCACGCTGCGCCAGGTGGACTCCGGCAGATCGCGCCCGGCGCCAAAGGTGGGCAGCTTGTCGTGCCCGAACTGGCGCGTCTTGTCGGTGGCCTTGCCCAGCAGGATGTCGGTGATGTGCCCGGCGCCGAAGCGCTGGCCGGTGCGGTAGATGGCCGAGAGCGCCTTCTGCGCGGCCTCGGTGGCGTCCCAGGTGGCTGGAGGCTGCAGGCAGTTATCACAATTGCCGCAGGGATCGCTCTGCTCGCCGAAGTACGCAAGCAATCGCACCCGGCGGCAGTCGGCCGCCTCGGCCAGGCCCAGCAAGGCATCGAGCTTGGCGCGCATCACCGTCTTGAACGCGTCAGCGCCCTCGCCTTCATCAATCATGCGGCGCTGCTGCACCACGTCGTGCAGACCGTAGGCCATCCAGGCGTCGGCGGGCAGGCCATCGCGGCCGGCGCGGCCGGTCTCCTGGTAGTAGCCCTCGATGTTGCGCGGCAGGTCCAGGTGGGCGACGAAGCGCACGTCCGGCTTGTCGATGCCCATGCCGAAGGCAATCGTGGCGCACATCACCAGCCCGTCTTCATTCAGAAAGCGATCCTGATGCAGGCGGCGGGTGTTCGCATCCATGCCGGCGTGGTAGGGCAGCGCCTTGATGCCATGTTCGTTCAGCCAGTCGGCGGTCTCCTCGACCTTCTTTCTGGACAGGCAGTAGACGATGCCGGCGTCACCCGCATGTTCGGCGCGGATCCAGGCCAGCAGCTGGTTGCGGCCGTCATGCTTGTCCACCAGGGTGTAGCGGATGTTGGGCCGGTCGAAGCTTGCCACGAACTGCGGGGCATCGGCCAAGCTCAGGCGCTGCAGGATGTCCTCGCGCGTGTGGGCATCCGCCGTGGCGGTGAGCGCCACGCGCGGCACATCCGGAAAGCGCTCGGTGAGCACATTCAGGGCCACATACTCGGGGCGGAAGTCGTGGCCCCATTGCGAGACGCAGTGCGCCTCGTCGATCGCGATCAGGCTCAGCTTGCGGCGCGCGGCCAGTGCGCCGAGCAGACCGAGAAAGCGTGGCGTCGTCACACGCTCGGGCGCGGCATAGAGCAGCACGAGTTCATCGTCGCGCACCTGGCGCTCGATGTCGTCGGCCTCCTCCATCGTCAGCGTGGAATTCAGGAAGGCCGCCGGCACGCCGAGCTCGGCCAGGGCCTGCACCTGATCGTGCATGAGCGCGATCAGCGGACTGATGACCAACGCCACACCCAGCCCGGCGCGGTGCCGCGAAATCGCCGGCAGTTGATAGCAGACGGACTTGCCACCGCCTGTGGGCATGAGCACCAGGGCATTGCCGCCGGCCGCAAGCTGCGCGCAGATCTCGCCCTGGCGGCCGCGGAAGTCGGTATGGCCCCAGATCTCGCGCAGGATCGCGCGCAACGCGGCCGGCTGGGCGATGCGCGCCTGGAGGTGTTGCGACGCTTCGCCGGGCAGCGCGGCATCGTGCGGAACAGGGGGCTGCGAGGACAGGGCGTCAGGAAGCAAGGTGGCGGCGAAACAGGGAGCGGGGCTGCGGACGTGAGGCTGCGGGTGTTGGGTGTCAGGCGGCGGCGCTAACGACGTTTCGTGACCGCATTGCAAGCGCTTGGGCGCACAAACCGCGATTTTCGCCGATCTGCAACAGCCGCGCCTTGCGGTGCGCGCTGCGCTGATGCACCCTGCTGAAAGAACAGACACGCATCGGTGGCGCGGGAGGGCGCCTCCCATGAGCGAACGCGACCAGGACAACAATGCCCCGAGCGGCCCGGCCCCAGCGGCTGCGCCCGCCACGATGGGCCAGGAGGTGCCGGGCTCGGCGCTGCCGCATGCGGAAAGCATGGACGCCGCCGCGCTACGCACGCTGCGCCTGCGGGCGCCGACGCCCACGCTGGGCACGGCGCTGGTGCTCTCCGGCGGCGGCGCGCGCGGGGCCTATCAGGTGGGCGTGCTGCGCGGCATCACAGATATTCTCACCAAGGCCGGGCGGCTCAAGCCCGGCTCGCCCTCACCCTTCGGCATCCTCACAGGCACTTCGGCCGGGGCCATCAATGCCGCAGCCCTGGCCGCGCAGGCAGACGACTGGGCCACGGGCATGGACGGGCTGGAGCACATCTGGTCGAGCTTCTCGGCCGATCAGGTCTATCGCGCCGATGCGCTGGCGGTGTTCAGCTCGGGCGCGCGCTGGTTGTCGGCCCTGTCTTTGGGATGGGCGCTGGCGCGGCGGCAGCGCTTCAAGCCGCGATCGCTGCTGGACAACGGGCCGCTGGCCAATCTGCTGGCGCACCGCATCCGCTTCAAGCGCATTCCTAGCATGCTGCAGCAAGGTCATCTGCATGCGCTGTCCGTCTGCGCCTTCTCTTATTCCGCTGGCGTGCATCTGAGCTTCATGCAGGCCGCCGCGCCGCTCAAGCCGATGAGCCGCAGCCAGCGCATGGCCGTGCCCGCCACGATCGGGCTGGATCACCTGCTGGCCTCCAGCGCCATTCCCTTCGTGTTTCCGGCTCGCGCCGTGCAGCTGGCGCACGGGCTCGAGTACTGCGGCGACGGAGCCATGCGCCAGAACGCGCCGCTCTCTCCGGCGCTGCACCTCGGCGCACAGAGGCTGCTCGTGATCGGCGCCGGCCGCATGCTCGAGCCCCAGGTGGTACCCGCGGCGCGGCCCGGCTATCCGACCGTGGCGGCTGTGGCCGGCCACGCGCTGTCGTCCATCTTCCTGGATGCGCTGCCGGCCGATGTGGAGCGCCTGCAGCGGATCAATCGCACCCTTTCGTTGCTGCCCGAAAAGGATCGTGAGAAGAGCGGGCTGCGGCCGGTGCGCTGCCTGCTGATCGCACCCTCCGAGCGGCTGGATGACATCGCACAGCGCCATGTGAGCAGCCTGCCGATTGCAGTCCGGGGCCTCCTGCGCACGCTCGGTGCAGACGACGTGAAAGGCGGCATGCTCGCCAGCTATCTGCTTTTCCAGGCCGCCTATACGGCCGAGCTGATGCGCCTGGGCCGACACGACGCGCAGGCCCATGCCGGAGAGGTGCTCGCGTTCTTCAACTCCTGAAGTCCGCGCCCCCCGCGGCTTGCAAGCGGGCGCAGATTCATGCATAGAATCGGCCATGCTTCAAACCGCCCCGATCGTCAAGGACATCACCCGGACAGCCGCGCCCACACGCGATTCGCTGCTGCGCGGCCTGCGTCGCGGTGCCGTGGCGGTGCTCGCAGGCCTGAGCCTGATGGCGGCGGTGCAGGCACGCGAGACTCCCGAGAAGCCGGCCGCCCCCGCATCAATGCCGACGATCGCCGTGGCCGATCTGCCGCGCGAAGGCCGCAAGACGCTCGAACTCATCAAGAAGGGCGGGCCGTTCCCCTACAACAAGGACGGCACGACCTTTCACAACCGCGAACGGCTGCTGCCCCGGCAGCCGCGCGGCTACTACTCCGAATACACCGTCCGCACGCCGTTCTCGAGAGATCGGGGTGCGCGGCGCATCGTGGCCGGCAAGGGCAGCACCGGCGATCCAGCCACCTCCGGTGAGTACTACTACACCGCCGACCACTACCGCTCTTTCGCGCGCATCAAGGAATAGGGCTGATGACCATCGAGGACATCAAGGCAAGCATCAATGAAGGGGGCGTGATCCACCGCGTCATCCCCGAGCAGGACGATCTCTTCATGGCCGCCGCCGAGCTGGACTACTGGCGAATGGCCATCGATTGCAAGGGCGTCACCACCAAGAGCGGCCTGCTCACGAGAATCTCCGACACCCTGCAGTTCCCCGACTACTTCGGCATGAACCTGGATGCGCTGCACGACTGCCTGACCGAGCAGCTGCACGGCAGCGGCAAACCGGGCGCCGTGGTGCTGCTCAAGGGCCTGCGCGGCAACGAGTCCGGGCCGGACCTGGAGACCATCAAGGCCACCAACCGCGCCATCCTCGGTGTCTTCGAGGACGCGGCCGACTATCTCGGGGACCGCAAGCTCAAGCTCGCGACCTTCTATTCCTGAGCATCGGCGCGCCTGCGCGTCAAGCCCATCGCCCTGCCCGAGCCTGCTGCATGCGGGCTGCGGGCGACATGGCAGGCGCTCAAAAGTTTCCGATTCGACGGGTTTCTGTCATCATGACGGGCCGTGGACGCCTGTTTTGTGAGCGGCCACTAACTAGGGCTTGCCAACCCTGCCTTCGCCACGATTGCAAGGGCAGCGTTTGCAAGGTCTAAGCCAAACGCGCCAGGATCGAAGCACGTGCAGACTCGCTTTCAGAAACTAGAGCTCAAGAATCAGTCATCGGAGTTGGTCACGTTCGAGGTCGATGGCACGCCACTGGCGGTCAGCTCACCGACCCCCGGCGTGTTCCGGCTGAAGTTTGGCAAGAGCCGGCAGCCCGATTACGGCCTGCTCGTGCCGCAGGAGTCTGCCGAAACCATCACGGTTGAGCCGTTGCTAGACGGCAAGCCCGGTGACGTCGTGCTCAAGACCTTCTTCACCGAGCTGACGATTACCGGCAAGCCCTTCTCGGTGCGCCTGACGCACCGGATGCGCCCCCGAGTGACGCTGCCCTCGTTTGCCTTTGACAGCAAGGGCGCGACGTGGACCGTCGGGCTCGGGCTGGCCGAGGGTGAAGCAGTCTATGGCCTGGGCGAACAGTTCACCGCCTTGAATCGCCGCGGCCAGGTGCTGACGCCGGACGAGTCCCTCGCCTACCAGGTCCCGCTCGCGTGGAGCCCGCGTGGCTGGGGCGTTTGCCCCATTACGCCGGCTGCCGTCACGCATGACGTCGGGGTCTCGGAAGACGCACTGTACGAGGTGCAGGTCGCCGATGAATCCCTGGACCTGCTGCTGTTCGGCGGCACGCCCACCGAGGTGCTCAACGCCTACACCAACATGACCGGCAAGCCGTCCGTGCCGCCGGTATGGAGCGTGGGCGTCTGGGTGAGCAACAGCCAGTACAGCAATGCGCAGGAGGCGGTCGAGTTGGCGCAGAAGCTGCGCGCTGAAGGCATTGGCTGCGATGTGATCGCAATCGACGGGCATGCGGCCTGGAAGGTCCAGACCCGCTCAGCATTTGAGTGGGACCGCAGCTTCTTTTCCGATCCGGTTCGCACGCTGGCAGCCCTCAAGGCCTTGAACATGCACGTGAGCATCCAGGAGCAGCCCACCGTGCCGCTGGATGCGCCACAGTTCGATGAGTTCCTGTCTCGAGAGATGCTGCTGACCACCGCCGATGGCAAGCCGGTTCTCGTCAAGGCGGCCGACGGCACGGACGCGGCCCTGCTGGACTTCACTCAGCAGGACGCCTACACGTTTTGGCGCGAGAAGCACGAGAGCCTGTTCAAGGACGGCGTGGGCGTCATCGACACGGGATTCATTCACGGATCAGTTCGGGAAGCGCAGGCGTACAACGGTGACAGCGGAGAGCGCCTCCAAAGCGCCATCCCGTTCCTGCGCAATCGCTGCGTGTTTGAAGCGACCCAGAAGTTCGTCGGCGAAGGCATCGACAAGCGCGCCACGATCTGCGCTCACATTGGTGGCATCGGCAGTCAGCGCTACCCGCTGATCTGGAGTCGCCACAAAGCCCAGGGAACGCACTGGGATCAGCTTCGTGAGCATCTGCGCGGCGCGTTGAATGCCGGCATGAGCGGGCTGCCGTTTTCGGCGGTCGATGTCGGCGGCGCAATCCCGGATGCAGCCATGCCCGCCGAGACCTACGTGCGCTGGCTGGCCGCGAGCGTGTTCTTCAGCCACGTGCGCTTTCCCGCGCTCGACAAGATCGGCCCGACCAGCTTCGGCGATGAGACGCTCGCGCTGATCAAGCGCTGGCTGAAGTTTCGCTACCGCCTGGTGCCATACATCATGGGCGCGCTCGAAGAAGCGGCGCGTAACGGCCTGCCAGCGATGCGCGCCATGCCACTGGCATTTCCGGACGACCTTGAAGCGCACCGCTGGCCGGACCAATACCTGTTCGGACCGGCGCTGCTGGTCGCACCGATCCTGTCGGACAGTGGCAAGAGCGTCGTCTACTTCCCGCGTGGCGAGAAGTGGCACGACCTGGCCACTGGCGTGCGCTACGACGGCGGAACAGTCTACGAATTCGAGAAGCCCTTGGACGGCCTGCCCGTGTTCGGCCGCGAAGGACACATCCTGTGTCTTGGACCTGAAGCGCAGGCGACGCATGAGATCAACAGCATCCGCCCAGTGACTGAGGCCTGGCTGTTCGGCCTGCCGGCGGTCGATCCGTGCGTCACGGCCATCAAGGTGAAGGTGATGCAGATGCAGGGCAACGCCTACATCAAGGGCCTGGAGGGCACCAAGGTGCTCGCTGCGTACGGATACGAGGTCAGCCGCCGGGGCGCCGAAGTCAAGGTCGTGAAGAAGCGCTAGTTGCGGAGCGCGGCCAGGTTGGCCGGGTACGGTCTGCACAGTGATCTACGTATCAGCCCACGGCCTCCTAAAGCACTAAGAAAAGACAAAGGCCCCTGACGGGGCCTTTGTCTTTTTGATGCCGAGCGTTATGTGACGCTCGACTTCAACAGCTTAGAAGCGGTGCTGGATACCGAAAGCCATGCCACGGTTGTCTGTGTTAGGAGCAAAGCTCACGCCACCCAGGAAGCCGTTGCCCCCCGGCAGCGCCTGCGCCGTACGACCATTCATGAACTGCACAAACGTCGTGTACAGGCTGGTACGCGGCGAGAGTGAGTAGATGTAGGCAAGGCCCGCGGACTCGACGTCCGCATCAAACGGACGCTTGTCGTTGTACTTGTTGTAGGTTGCCCAAATCTTGTGCGGGCCAGACTTGTATTCAGCGCCCACGCCGTACACCACGCCATCCTGCTTGAAGGCGTCATATGCGGCGTTGGCAGCGTTACGTCCGATCAACGCTGCGTTGGGAACAAGTGCAGCAAGAGCCGGATTCGTGTTGATTGTTGCAACGACGCCGTTGAGCACCTGCGTCCTGAAAGCGGCGATGCCATTTGGTGCATCGTCCTTGAACTGGCCGGCAACACCCGTGAACTTGAA
Organism: Piscinibacterium candidicorallinum; assembly: GCF_047549485.1. Taxonomy (GTDB): domain Bacteria; phylum Pseudomonadota; class Gammaproteobacteria; order Burkholderiales; family Burkholderiaceae_C; genus Piscinibacterium; species Piscinibacterium candidicorallinum. The sequence continues at coordinate 3,161,492 of NZ_CP180191.1, forward strand.
GGGTCCGAACACGCCGTACGCGCCGATGACCGTGGTCTTCAGCGACTTCTGGCCCAGTTCATTGGTGCGCTCGTTGTGACCCGCGCCGAAGCCGAAGTCCTTGGTCGTGTAGGAGCCGTTGATGCCCCAGAGACGGCTGGACTTCTCGGAACCGACCACTTCGCCGACGCCGTACATGGCCTGCGCCTTGATGCCGCCGAGCTCGATGCGGTAGGAGATCGTGTTGCTCTCGCGGATTTCCAGAAGCGCGGGCAACGAAGCCAGCTGGCCCGGACCGATGTTCGAAGACGTACCCGTCACGTCGAAGGTCGCAAACGTTTCGAATGCGGGGGTGTACTGGCGTCCCATCAGGAAGGCGCCGACCGGCGTGATGAGGCCCATGAAAGCTTGGCGGTCAAACAGGCGGCCCGGAATATTGACACCATACGAGGCGCTGGCCAATGCCGGGTAAGCCTGGCCGTAAACACCACAGGCCACCTGAGCTGCTGCAACTTGCGCTGCAACTGGAACGGCGGTAGGCGCACCCTCAGTCAGCCGCGCGCCAAGAACTGAACCGTCCGTCGTACGGCCACCACAGTTCACGTTAAGCGCAGCGGTTGCATTCGGTGCAGGCAAGCTTCCGCTTCCACCGACTGAGAAGAAACGCTCAGGAACTTGCGTGCCGGACACCGGGCGGTTGCTGACCTGACCGTTATCGATTTCAAGGCGATTCTCAAGCAGGAAGATCGCGCGAACACCGCCGCCCAGATCTTCAGTACCGCGAATGCCCCAGCGGGAACCATCCAGCACGCCGCTGGAAACTGCCGTCACGCGCCCCTGGTCGCCAGTCGAGGTACGCACGCCGCTGACGTTCGTGATGGCGGCATCAACGATCCCGTAAAGCGTGACCGAAGTCTGCGCCGCGACGCCGAGCGACGCGGACGAGAGCGCTGCGAGCACTGCAGTGCTCATGATTGTTTTCTTCATTCGTGTCTCCAAGATGACCCAGATCCCAGACTAACTCTTCAGCTGCAAAAAAGCGGGGGATCTGACACCCCCGCTTCTTCGGCTTGCACGATCAGATCGCTTCCGATCAGAACGCGTGACGCACACCCACGTTCACGGCGGTCTTCTCGGTCACGCTGTCCTTGAAGTCACCCGTGGCCATCGAGAAGCCCGTGTACAGAATCGAGCGACGCGACAGGTTGTACTGAGCGCCCAGCGCGAACTTACCCACGGTACCTTCGCGAGTCGGGGTAACCACGTTGTTGACCAGTTGCGGATCTTCAAAGGTAGCGGTCGTGTAGTTGGCCAGGATGGTAAACGGGGCCAGCGGCACGGTTGCGCCAACGGTGTACACAGTGTGCTTGTTCAGCAGACCGTCAGAGGCGAGCGCGGTCGGCACTTCGAGGTCGCGGTTGCTCTGCAGACCAGCGTGCAGACGAGCCACACCCAGATCAAACGAACCGACCACCATCGTTACCTTGTTGCGCGTGGCGCCAGTGCCAACGGTCTTTTCTTGCTGGTAACCAGCGCCGAGGCTCAGAGGACCGCTGGTGAAGGTGGCGCCCATGTTGAACTGGCGACCACGCGACACGTTGCCAACCGTCTCACCGAGGCGGTACTGGAACTCACCCACGAAACCGTCGAAGTTCGGCGTGCGGTAGTTCACGGAGTTGTCATTACGAACACCACCCAGAGAGGCCGAGTTGGTGGCCGGCGCGATGAACAGAGGCAGCGGGGCGCGTCCGGTTTCGAAACCGCCGGCGACGTTACCCACTTGGCCCTGACCGAACGGATCAGCAATTGCCATCGTGTTCCACACCGGGGTGTTGTGACGGCCGAGGGTCAGCTGACCAAAGCCGCCGGCCACGCCGACGAATGCCTGACGACCGAACAGACGACCACCTTGGGCCGAGTTGCCGGTGTCGATGTTGAAGCCAGACTCGAGCGTGAAGATGGCACGCGTACCACCGCCCAGATCTTCAGAGCCGCGCAGACCCCAACGGGAGCCGTTGATACCGTTCGTGGTGCCGTCGTTCATGCGGGTCACCGTCGTGCCGGCGATGCCGGGAGCAGCCTTGTCGCCAGCTTCGAAGCGGGAAATGTTGGCGTCGACGATGCCATACAGCGTCACGCTGGTTTGGGCAGCAGCCATGCCACCGAACGTGCCGAGCACTGCGAGTGCGAGCAGAGATTTCTTCATTGAGTAGCTCTCCGAGGGTTGGTTATTCAACAGGACGCAAGCGGTTTGAGTTGGAGGATGCTTGGTCACAACTTCCCAGCTTGTGGAAGCCTGCTGCGATTGTCGCAGAGGCATCGCCGGTGTCCAAATTGGACCCCTACCCGTGTTGCGGCAATCCCGAATCGTGTTGCCGCAGTGCAACGAAGCGACTAACGGGGAGTCGATCCGGGCATCTTCAATGCGCGCCAAACAGCAAACGCCCCAACCGGAAATTGCGTTTATTGCAACTCCATGTCGCGGCTCCGTGGCTCACCATCAAAGCAAGGCACCGCGAGCGACAAAGTGCTCCAGCCATCGGATGCGCATCGACCGCCACAATATGTGGGAGATTGTTCAACTCAAAGCGGTGTGATCAGTGAAACGAAGTTCTTCCCCTGTCGACTCACTTGTCGTCGAGTTTGATATCGCGTTGCGCACGTTGACCGACGGACTGATGGCCGCCCGAAGCTACCCGGCAGAAGGAGTCGCGGAAGCAGCGCAGCCCACCGAACTCTCGGGACAACTCATGCGAGTCAATCACACCGGCGAAGTGTGCGCGCAGGCGCTGTATCAGGGCCACGCCCTCGGCGCGTCGACCCCCGCGCTCAACTCGTTCTTCCGAAAGGCCGCGCGCGAGGAGCAGGACCACCTTGCGTGGACCGCGCAGCGCCTGAAGGAACTGGGCAGCCGTCCTAGTTACCTCAACCCGCTCTGGTACGCCGGTGCATTGGCGCTCGGGTTTGTTTCCGCCAAGCTTTCAGACGGCAAGGGCCTGGGGCTGATGTCTGAAACCGAGCGGCAGGTTGAGGCCCATCTTGCTGGCCACCTCGAACGCCTGCCTGCCGACGACATGCGCTCACGCAGCATCGTCGACGCGATGAAAGCTGACGAAGCCCATCACGCGGACGAAGCCGAACGCCTCGGCGCCGACGCCGTGCCCGAGCCGCTGAAGGCCTTGATGCGCGCCTCGGCGAAAGTGATGACCACCGTCGCGCATCACGTCTGATCCATCAGTCGGCGCTCAGCAACTCGAAGCTTGTAGTGATTTCGGCGGTCTTGGCGAGCATGGCCGTCGCGGAGCAGTACTTGTCGTGCGAAAGCTTGATCGCACGCTCGACGGCGGCCTCCGAAAGCTTGCTTCCGCGCACCTTGAAATGAAAGCCGATCGCGGTGAACACCTTGGGGTCTTCAACCGCGCGCTCCGCCTTGATGAAGACCTCGCAGCCCTGCACATCGATGCGGCCGCGCTTGAGGATCAATACAACGTCGTAGGCGGTGCAACCACCGGCCCCGGCGAGCAGCATTTCCATGGGCCGCGGCGCCAGATTGTGGCCGCCCCCTTCAGGTGCGCCGTCCATCACGACGCTGTGCCCGCTGCCAGAGTCTGCCACGAACTGCATTCCATGAACCCCGGTCCATCGCACCGTGCATTCCATCAAGTAACTCTCCAAAAGCCAGGCGGTCAACGCACCGCGAGAGCACACTCTAGCCGAGCATTGATTCCGCAGCGCACAAGAGGAGTGCATCGGCCGCTCAACAAGAGTGCAAAAGCGGCACCGCATACACCAATAGAAAATGACCTCGAATTTTGAGGCCATGCTTTCTATTGCATCGCAGCAATTTGACCTAAACTGTGAACATGTCTCCTCCACCGATCCCAATTTGGTGGTTTCAGGCCCGGCGTCAACACGTCGGGCCTTTTTCTTTCGCGACGCAAGTTCGCCAGATGTGATCATCAGGCCGCCACGCAGGTTGCACTGAACGCACCCACCGCTGAGTACCGGTGTCCTCTATTTCAAGAAGCGCGTACAATCGAGAGTTTCCGCCGAATTCGGAGAGGCTGCGCTGTCAAGAACAAGCAGCACGGCGGAATACGTTCCTCAACTGATTCTTGAAAGTCATCACATGAAAACCTGGGTCGCCAAGGCTGAGACCGCTCAGCACGACTGGTTTGTGATCGATGCCACGGACAAGGTTCTCGGACGTGTGGCCAGCGAAGTCGCACGCCGCCTGCGTGGCAAGCACAAACCTGAATTCACCCCGCACGTTGATACGGGCGATTTCATCATCATCGTCAACGCAGCCAAGCTGCGCGTGACCGGCAACAAGTCGCTGGACAAGAAGTACTACCGCCACTCGGGCTACCCCGGCGGTATCTACGAGACCAACTTCCGCGACATGCAGGCCAAGCATCCTGGCCGCGCCCTGCAGAAGGCCGTCAAGGGCATGCTGCCCAAGGGCCCGCTGGGCTACGCCATGATCAAGAAGCTGAAGGTCTATGCAGACGGCACGCACCCGCACGCCGCGCAGCAACCCCAGCCCCTGGATATCTGAGGATCACGCACATGATCGGTGATTACAACTACGGTACGGGCCGCCGCAAGGACGCAGTGGCTCGCGTGTTCATCAAGAAGGGCTCGGGCGCCATCGTCGTCAATGGCAAGCCTGTGGACCAATACTTTGCCCGCGAAACCGGCCGCATGATCGTGCGCCAGCCGCTCGTGCTGACCAACCATGTCGAAACCTTCGACATCATGGTCAACGTGAACGGTGGCGGCGAATCCGGCCAGGCCGGTGCCGTGCGCCACGGCATCACGCGCGCGCTGATCGACTATGACGCAGAACTCAAGGGCACCCTCAAGCGCGCCGGTCTGGTGACGCGTGACGCCCGCGAAGTCGAGCGCAAGAAGGTCGGTCTGCGCGGTGCACGTCGCGCCAAGCAGTTCAGCAAGCGCTGATCGATGCTCGACTGCATCGTCCTCCGCGGTGCAGTGCAGTTTGTTTCAAAAGCCACCTTCGGGTGGCTTTTTTCTTTGGGTGAGCAGCCCTGACAATCCCGCCATGCGCTTCACCCTGCTTCGCCGCCGCTTCACGATTTCTGCACCGCGCATGGCCATCCGCGCCCATGTGCCCTGGCCGATCCGCGTGTTCGGCTACGCGATCGTCCTGGGGCTGGCCGCGGCGGTCGCCATGTGGGCCTACGACCTGGGCAGCCGTTTCGCCGGATTCAACAAAGGCGAGGTTAAAGAAGAGTTGGCGCGCCTGCGCAGTGATGTGGCAACCCTGCGTGCCGAACGTGATGCGCTGAAGACGGCCAGCCTGGCGAGTCAGAGCGAGCTGACCATGGAGCGCGCGTCCCAATCGAAGATGGCCGACCAGGTCAAGGCTCTAGAAGCCGAAGTCGCGCAGCTCAAGGAAGAAACCGCGTTTTACGAAAGCCTCATTCCCGCGACCACGGCCGGGCCTGGCGTATCGATCCGCAATCTGCGTGCGCAGCTCGACCCAGCGTCCAACACCATGCGATACCGGTTGCTCGTGATGCAAACCGGTCGCACGGAAGCGGAGTTCCGCGGTCAGATCCGACTTGATGTAAGTGTTCAGTCCGCGGGCAAGACTGAAGTGGTCAGTATCCCTTCTGCCAATGCGGGTTCCGTGCCCGCGCTCGAACTGGCGTTCCGGCGAGTACAGCGCGTGGAAGGTGAGATGCAACTACCCAAGGGTGTGACCGTAAAATCCGTCATCGCCAAGGTGATGCAGGGCGGCGCGGTACGCGCTCAGGTTCAGACCGTACCCAGCTGACGCGCCGCGCTGGATCACTCAAGGAGACTCTGATGTTTTCGTCTGGCAAGTCCAAGTCTGGCAAGATGCCGCCGATCGAGAGCCTGATCGGTGCCGATCTCGTGGTTGAAGGCAACCTGATCTTCAAGGGTGGCCTCCGCGTGGACGGCACGATCCGGGGCAATGTCACGGCGCAGGAGGGTCAGGCAGCGATGCTGGTAGTCTCCGAGCAGGCCAAGATCGAAGGCGAGGTGCGCTGCCTGCACGTGGTGGTCAATGGCACGATCATCGGGCCGGTGATCAGCACAGAGCTGATCGAACTGCAGCCGAAGGCGCGCATCGCAGGCGATGTGACCTATGCTGCGCTTGAGATGCATCAGGGCGCGGCCGTGGATGGGCGGCTGGTGCACAGCGAAGCAGCCAAGCCGGCGCTGAAACTTGCTGCCAACAACGCCTGAGCAGCACGCAACTACAACGCCGAGCAGCTTGACGTTTTCCTGCTCGCCCCGATTTTCAAGATTCTTGTGAAGGAACCGACATGAACGCAGTTGCAGAACTGGCCCCGCAAACCGAAGCGATGCCCATGCCCCTGAACTTCACCGACGCAGCTGCCGCCAAGGTGAAGACGCTGATCGACGAGGAAGGCAACCCGGACCTGAAGCTGCGCGTCTTCGTGCAAGGCGGCGGCTGCTCCGGATTCCAGTACGGCTTCACTTTCGACGAGATCGTCAATGAAGACGACACGCCGATGGAAAAGAACGGTGTCACGCTGCTGATCGACGCGATGAGCTACCAATATCTTGTAGGTGCAGAGATCGACTACAAGGAAGATATCGAGGGCTCGCAGTTCGTGATCAAGAACCCCAATGCCACCACCACCTGCGGTTGTGGCTCAAGCTTCTCGGTCTGAGTAGGCTCGATGGGCCGCCGGGGTCTCCTCCGGGCGGTCAGATCAAGGCGCGACGGACGCTCCGGCGCGCCTTTTCATTTGGATTTGTCCCTGCGCGACTCGCGCTGCCAAAACGCAGGAATCAAGCGGGGGTAAAGCTGCCCAGCACCCGCGGACCAGCCGCACCCGTCACCGCCGGCACGTTGCCGGGCAGACGCAGCACATGCGCACGCGCAAACCAGGCCCATGCCAAGGCCTCGACATGCTGCTCATCCACCCCGCGCACGGACACCGGCTGCATGGGCAGGCCGACGCGGCTCTGAAGATCAGCCATGAGCGCGCGATTCTTCGCGCCGCCGCCACACACCCAAACACCGGCAACCTCGGGCGCGTGGCGCCGAATGGCCTCGGCCACGGTCTGCGCAGTAAGCGCGGTCAGCGTTGCCTGCACGTCGGCGGCTTCGTAGGCCTGACTGCCGCCCAGATGGGATTCCAGCCACACGGCATTGAATAGATCGCGCCCGGTGCTCTTGGGGGGCGGCGCCTGAAAGTAGCGCTCCCGCAACAGGCGCTCCAGCAGGCTCGGAATCGGCGTACCTGAGGCCGCAAAACGGCCGCTGTCGTCGAAGGTACTGCCGCGGTGCCGCTGCGCCCAGAGGTCGAGCAGGCAGTTGCCCGGGCCGGTGTCGAAGCCTTCGACACGGCCGTCGCCATGCAGGATCGTGATGTTGGCGATGCCGCCCAGGTTCAGCACGACCTGTGTCTTGCCCGGCTGTCCGAAGATCTGGGCGTGGAAGGCAGGGACCAGCGGCGCCCCCTGCCCACCGGCGGCGATGTCCCGGCTGCGCACGTCATGCACGACGGAGACACCCGAGCGCTCCGCGAGTAAGGCTGCATTGAGCAGCTGGATGGATATTCCCGGCTGGCCGTGGCCGCTGGCCACTGGGGCATGCCGCACGGTTACACCGTGCGCGCCTGCGGCCAGGACCTGCGCGGGCTGAAGTCCCGCTTGCTTGAGCAACGTGCTGACGAGCTCGGCGTACTCAGCGGCGACGCCATTGGCGGCGTGGGCGGAGCGGTTGAGGTCGTCATTGCCTGCGCGCTGCAAAGCGAGCAGTTCGTTGCGCAGTGCGGTCGGGAAAACGCGATGGGCGCTTGCGCGCAGCTCAGGCAGCGCTGCCCCCTGATCCCGCCATGAGGCCACCACCCCGTCGATGCCGTCCATGCTGGTTCCGGACATCAACCCGATGGTGATCATGGCGGTCTCCCTATTCTGCTTGTGCGTACTCCCGGCCGCCGGCCAGTGCGAGGCGGCGGCCCATCTCGCCTGCGTGGGCGCGGAACGCCGGCATGAGGTTCGCGGCGATCGGTTGAGCGTCAGGCAGGATGGCGGTCTGCGGGTTCACCGGCGCGCCATTCACGTGCAGCTCGTAGTGCAGGTGCGGGCCAGTGGAATTCCCCGTCGAGCCGACGAAGCCGATGATATCGCCCTGTGTCACGCGCTGGCCCTTCCTGAGCCCGCGCTGAAAACCGGAGAGGTGCGCATACAGCGTGGAGTGAACCCCGGCGTGGCGGATGATGACCGTGTTGCCGTAGCCGCGCTGCCAGCCCGCGAACTCGACCGTACCATCCGAGGCGGCGCGCACACCGGTGCCGTGCGGCGCGGCGAAATCGATGCCGGTGTGGCGGTGGCTGTAACCGAAGATGGGATGGTTGCGGTTGCCGAAGCCCGAGGAGATGCGAGTGAATTCCACCGGCGTCTTCAGGAACGCCTTTTTGAGGCTGCGGCCGTCAAAGGCGTAGAACGCGCCCTTGTGGCCTTCGGGGCCGTCCGCATCGAACCACAGCGCCTGATGCTTGCGGCCGGCATTGATGAAGCGGATGGCGAGCAGTTGGCCCGAGCGCACCACCTCGCCGGTGGGCAGCGCGAGCTGCTCGTAGACCACCTCGAAGCTGTCGCCACGGCGCAGGTCGTTGTAGAAGTCGATGTCGCCGGAAAGCAGATCCACCATTTGTTGCGTGATGGCGTCCGGAATCTGGGCCGCATCTGCTGCCGCAAAGAGCGAGCTCTGGATCGTGGCATTGCGCATCACCACGCGACGCTCGTAGGCCTCCACCACCTGGCGGGCCTGCAGGGTGCCATCGTCACGGCGCTCGATGAAGAGCATGCGTGCGTTCGGTTCATCTGCCGAGAGCATGGCGCGCAGCCAGAGCAGTTCGCCCTCGTCGTCGGTGCTGGCCGACACAGTCTTGCCCGGGCGCAGCTTGAGCAGTTCACGAGCCACCGCATCCCGGCCGGTGAAGGCCACGGCGGCGGGGTCTTGCACACCCAGGCGCTCCATCAGCGAGGCAATCGTGTCGCCCTTGGCGACGCGTACTTCCTGGATGTAGCTCGTCGGTGCAGCTTCTTCGTGCGCCGCCAGCTCGGGCAAAGTGACAGCCTGGGTCACCCGGGTGACAGGCTGGTCGGCAATGTCCGGCGCGAAGGGCGCCACGCCAAATGCGGCAACAGCGGCCAGTGCGGCCACGCCACCGACGATCAAGCGAATGCGATGCAGTCGATCAGCCGCCGTGGTGGCGCGGCCTGCGAACAGGCGGCGCCCCGGGTGCTTGCCTTCCGGCTGATCGAGAGACCAAAACTTCCTCATGCGCGGCGTCTCCAGTAGTCGCGTCATGCGGGGCAGCGCCCCGTCTCAACACAGTGATTCCCTGATGCCCGATGCAATAATCCGAAGCTCTTTGCGGCTCCTGTCACAGGCGGTGCGGACTGAGGTCCGGGCTTGACTGTGATGCTCCCCAGCAGATTTCGCGCCAGCGCGAAATCGCAAGAGTCGGAGTGTACCGGCGCGCCCGGTGCGGCGAGATCGGGAAAGCCCGCGCCGGTTGCTCCCGGCGCATCCGAAATCGCTTCAGAGTGTGAATCTGATTGCGTGCGGCGCAGCTTGGAAAGTTTTGCGTCGCCACAACTGCAACCGCGCGCTCGCGCAAAAGACAACCCGCCCGGCTGACCAAATCCGGCATTGATTCACCCGCCCACCATGTCCAACGCTCCTGCCTCTGCTCATCCGATCACCGACCGCACCCGCGAGGCGCTGGCCGTCACTCGCCGTGGCTGCGAAGAACTGCTGGTGGAAGAGGACTGGCTCAAGAAGCTTGCCCGAAGCGAGGCCACCGGCGCGCCGCTGCGCATCAAGCTGGGCCTGGACCCCACCGCGCCGGACATCCATATCGGCCACACGGTCGTGCTCAACAAGATGCGCCAGCTGCAGGATCTCGGCCATCAGGTGATCTTCCTGATCGGCGACTTCACCAGCCTGATCGGCGACCCCTCGGGCCGCAACAGCACCCGCCCGCCGCTCACGCCCGAGCAGATCAAGGCCAACGCCGAGACCTATTACAAGCAGGCCAGCCTGGTGCTCGATCCGAGCAAGACCGAGATCCGATACAACTCCGAGTGGAGCGAGCCCCTGGGCGCGGCCGGCATGATCAAGCTGGCGGCCAAGTACACCCTGGCGCGCCTGCTGGAGCGCGACGACTTCACCAAGCGCTTCAAGGGCGGCGTGCCGATCAGCATGCACGAGCTGCTCTACCCGCTCATGCAGGGCTACGACAGCGTGGCGCTCAAGAGCGACCTGGAGCTCGGCGGCACCGACCAGAAGTTCAACCTGCTGGTGGGCCGCGAGCTGCAGCGCGAATACGGCCAGGAGCCGCAGTGCATCCTGACCATGCCCCTGCTCGAGGGCCTGGACGGCGTGGAAAAGATGTCCAAGTCCAAGAACAACTACGTGGGCATCACCGAGGCGCCGGGCGAGATGTTCGGCAAGCTCATGTCGATCTCCGACGACATGATGTGGCGCTACTTCACCCTGCTGTCCTTCCGGCCCATGGCCGAGATCGAGAGTTTCAAGGCGGCCACCGCCGGCGGCGCCAACCCGCGCGACTTCAAGGTGCTGCTGGCACAGGAGATCGTGGCCCGATTCCATGACAAGGCGGCGGCCGACAAGGCGCTGGAAGACTTCAACCACCGCGCCCGCGGCGGCGTGCCCGATGAAGTGCCGGAGATCACCACCTCCGGCGCGCCGCTGGGCATCGGCCAGCTGCTCAAGCAGGCGGGCCTCGCGCCCTCGACCTCTGAGGCCCTGCGCAATGTCGAGCAGGGCGGCGTGAAGATTGATGGCAGCACGGTCAGCGACAAGGGCCTGAAGCTGGTTGCCGGCACGTATCTGGTGCAGGTGGGCAAGCGCAAGTTTGCGCGGGTCACGCTCACCAGCTGATCCACAACACGTGATCGCCCTCATCCAGCGCGTGTCCGAGGCCGCCGTCCGGGTGGACGGCGAGGTGGTGGGCGCCATCGGAGGCGGGCTGCTGGCCCTGGTCTGCGCCGAGCGCGGCGATACCCCCGCCCAGGCCGACCGACTGCTGGACAAGCTGCTCGCCTACCGCGTGTTTGCCGATGAGGCCGGCAAGATGAACAAGAGCCTGAAGGACGTGGGCGGCGAACTGCTGGTGGTGAGCCAGTTCACGCTCGCCGCGGACACGAACAGCGGCACCCGCCCCTCCTTCACCCCGGCGGCGGACCCCGCCACGGGCCGCGCGCTGTACGAGCACTTCGTGGACCGCGCCCGCAGCCTGCACCCGGTTGTGGCCACCGGCCGCTTCGGTGCGGACATGAAGGTGGCGCTGGTCAATGACGGGCCGGTGACCTTCTGGTTGCGCGTGCCGCCGGCGGTCTGTTGATCAGTCATTTTCGGCCAAGTTTGTTCAAGTTGAGCGAAACTGCCTTTCCGCTTGTCTGAAGCGCCTTATGAAGACTTCTTTCTTTCAAAGGCATCATATTTAGCTCGTTTTCAGACGAAAATTCGCACCCCCAACTGTTTCCAGCCTGCAAAGTGGGCTTCGGTCACGCAGGCTCGATTGCTCCCGGGCCGCCGCGGCTCGTATCCTCGCGCTCTCTCGGGTGCGGCGCCTCCTCGGACCGCGCGAGCACAGCGTCGGCCGACCACTGCGCCCGGAACAACGACAGGGATCCGGATCATGAACCTCATTTCTCAGTCCTTCAGCGAGGGCGAATTCATCCCCGGCGAATTCGCCTTCTGCGTGATCGACCCCAAGACACACGTCACGCTCTCGGCCAACCGCAACCCGCACCTGAAGTGGAGCGATGCACCGGCCGGCACCAAGAGTTTTGCCCTGATCTGCCACGACTACGACGTGCCCAGCCGCGGCGACGACGTGAACCAGGAAGGCAAGATCGTGCCGGCGGATCTGCCGCGGGTGGACTTCTACCACTGGAGCCTGGCCAACATCCCGGCCGGTGTGAGCGAGATTGCAGCGGGCAGCCACAGCGCTGGCGTCACGCCGCGCGGCAAGGCGGCCGGCGCCGCGCCCCTGGGGCAGCACGGCATCAACGACTACACCGGCTGGTTTGCCGGCGACAAGGACATGGGCGGCGACTACTACGGCTACGACGGCCCCTGCCCGCCCTGGAACGACTCCATCATTCACCACTACGTCTTTACGGTGTACGCGCTGGATGTCGAAAAGCTCGCGCTGCCCGAGCGCTTCACCGGCGCCGATCTGCACGCCGCCATGAAGGGCCATGTGCTCGACTCCGCCGAGCTGATGGGCCTCTACACCCTGAACCCGGCACTGCTCTGAGCCGCCGCGCATGACCGAACTGCTGCTCGCCCGGCATGGCGAGACCGCGTGGAATGTCGAGGGGCGCTACCAGGGGCACCTCGACATCGATCTGAACGACACCGGGCGGCAGCAGGCGCAGCAGCTTGCGGCACTGGTTGCCGCACAGCATGCGCGCGAGCCGATCGACGCGCTGATCAGCAGCGATCTGGCCCGTGCCTTCCACACCGCGCAGCCGGTGGCCGAGCAGTTGGGTCTGCCGATTGCCACCGACCCGCGCCTGCGTGAGCGCCACCTTGGCGCGCTGCAGGGCCACACGCGCGAGGACAACGCCCGGCTGAACGCCGAAGCGCACACCCGCATGCTGGAAGCGCACTACGCCCTGCCCGGTGGTGGCGAATCCCAGCAGCAGTTTCATGACCGCGTCCACGCCGCGCTGTTCGACATCGCGCGCCGCCACGTCGGCCGGCGCGTGCTGATCGTCACCCACGGTGGCGTGCTGGCCATGGCCTGGCGCATTGCCATTCGCGTGGCCGTGGATGCACCGCGCGCCGTGCCGATCCTGAACGCCAGCCTCAATGCCTTGGACTTCGATGGCACGCAACTTGCCATCCGATACTGGGGAGAGACGGGACATCTGGATCGCGTGCTTGACGAGGCGGCACGCATCTGAGGTACACCACCGTCTCTGGGCCGGATGCAGCGCATCGTCGGCCCGGCGCGCCGGTTGAGGGACCGGCACGGCCAATACGACGACACACGAACTTGCGGGAGGGCAGGTTTGGATCTCAGGGCAAGTCAGGGCGAGGACTTCACGCACACGCTGCACGGCGTGGCTGCTGCAGCGGCGTCTGTGCAGCTGCGTGACGACGCGACGGCGGCCACCGCGGGCTGGCGCGCCGAGCTCAAGGTCCAGCTGCAGGGCGGCCCTGAACGCGCCCGCGTGCGCCACGCCCATAGCGGCCCGCTGCGCCTGCAGAAGATTCTGGAACCCGAGGGCCCACACTGGCCGCAGGCCGTGCTGGTGCATCCGCCCGGCGGGCTGTGTGCGGGCGATGTGCTGTTGCTCAACGGCCAGTTGGACGCCGATCCCGCGCTGCAGACGACGGGCGCCCCCGCCACCGGCCTGCTCGTGACTCAGCCGGGCGCCACCAAGTGGTACCGCTCAGATGACGGTCGTCACTCTGAGCAGCGCGTGCACTGGCGCGTGGGTGCCGGCTGCGCGCTGGAGTGGCTGCCGCACGAGTCGATTGCCTTTGATGGAGCGCTCGCGGACAGCGAGCTCATCATCGACCTGCAGGGCGACGCCCGCTGCATCGGCTGGGATGCCTGGGTGCTCGGCCGCCGGCTGCACGGCGACACCTTTGCGCGCGGCGAGGTGCGCCAGCACCTGCGCATCACACGCGACGGCACACCGATCCATCTGGAGCACAGCCGGCTGGATGCACAGTCACTCGCGCGCCGCGCCGGCCTGAACGGCCAGGCCGTGAGCGCGCTGGCCTGGTGCGCCGGGTTCGCGCCGGACGAAGCGCAGATGGACGCCCTGCGCACCGCGCACCCGCTGCTGGCGCTGACCTGCCCGCAGCCGGATTTGCTGCTCGCCCGCGCCCTCGCCCCCGAACCCGAGGCCCTGATGCGCGCCCTGCGTTCGCTGTGGCGCGACCTGCGGCCGCTCGCCCTGCAGCGCCCGGCCACACCGCCCAGACTCTGGGCCACCTGATTCCGCTGACCGAAAGCCCGCCATGGACCTCACCCCCCGCGAGAAAGACAAGCTGCTGATCTTCACCGCCGCCCTGCTGGCCGAGCGCCGCCGAGCGCGCGGCCTGAAGCTCAACCACCCCGAAGCCATCGCACTGATCACCGCAGCCGTCATGGAAGGCGCGCGCGACGGCAAGAGTGTGGCCGAACTCATGAGTGAAGGCGCCACCGTGCTCACCCGCGCCGACGTCATGGACGGCGTGCCCGAGATGATTCCGGACATCCAGGTCGAAGCCACCTTCCCCGACGGCACCAAGCTCGTCACCGTGCACCAACCCATTCGCTGAACCGCTGCAACACCTTGCGCTGCCCAACCCGCCCCGCTGGAGACTGACCATGCGCCCTGCTCTGCCCCGTACTGCCGTGCTCTGTGCCACCGTCCTGCTGCCTGCGCTTGCCCTGGCGCACGGTGAAGCTGGCGATCATGCCCACGCCGGCTTCACCGCCGGCTTCGCCCACCCCTTCACGGGCATCGACCATCTGGCCGCAATGCTGGCCGTCGGTCTGTGGAGCGCGCTGCACACGCCGCGCCCCTGGCTGGCCCCGCTGACATTTGTCGGTCTGCTGCTGGCTGGCGCCCTGCTCGCGGCCGCAGGTGCCGTCGCGGAGCTGGGTGCCACCGTGGAGCCGATGATTGCTGCCTCGCTGCTGGTATTCGGCCTGCTGCTGGCGGCCCGCCTGAGCCTGTCGGCCGGGCTGGGGGCCGCGCTGGTCGGTGGCTTTGCGCTGTTCCACGGCTTGGCGCACGGCAGCGAACTGGCTGGCGCCGCCGCCTGGAGCGGCATGGTGCTGGCCACCGCGCTGCTGCATGCCACCGGTCTGTGGATCGGCCTGGCGCTGCGCCAGATGCGGCTGGAGTCCGAACGCGGCGCGGCCGCAGTGCGCATGAGCGTGCAGGCCCCCCAGCTGGCGGGCGCCGCCCTGGCCACGCTGGGTGCAGCCATGCTCGCCGGCGGGTGGCTCGCATGATCCCGGGGCAGCTGCTGGTCGCCCCGGGCGACATTGAACTGAACCTGGGCCGTGCCACGCGCACCGTGGTCGTAGCCAACACCGGCGACCGACCGATCCAGGTCGGCAGCCACTACCACTTTGCCGAGACGAATGCCGCGCTGGACTTCGACCGCGCCGCCGCACGCGGCATGCGCCTGAACATCACCGCCGGCACCGCCGTGCGCTTCGAACCCGGCCAGCGCCGCACGGTGGAGCTGGTGGCACTGGCCGGCGACCGGGTGGTGTACGGCTTTGTGGGTGCCGTGATGGGCGCCCTCGACGCACCGCGCAGCCCGGGAAAGACAGGCAAGACCGGCTCTGGGCGCGGCGCTTCAGGCCAAAGTGCCTCGAAAGCCTTGCCAGACAAGCGGAAAGCCCCTGCAAAGGCAGCGAAGAAGACCGTGCGAAAGGCCAAAGCATGACCCGCATCAGCCGGCAGGCCTATGCAGAGATGTTCGGCCCCACGACGGGTGATCGCATCCGTCTGGCCGACACGAACCTGATCGCCATGGTCGAGCACGACCACACGATCTATGGCGAGGAAGTGAAGTTCGGCGGCGGCAAGGTGATCCGCGACGGCATGGGCCAGAGCCAGCGCGCAAGCAAGGATTGCGCAGACACCGTCATCACCAACGCACTCATCATCGACGCCATCACCGGCATCGTGAAGGCGGACATCGGCCTCAAGCAGGGGCGCATCGCGGCCATCGGCAAGGCGGGCAATCCGGACATCCAGCCGGGCGTGAACATCATCATCGGGCCAGGCACGGAGATCATTGCCGGCGAGGGGATGATCGTCACCGCGGGCGGCATCGACACGCACATCCACTTCATCTGCCCGCAGCAGATCGACGAGGCCCTGGCCAGCGGCGTGACGACCATGATCGGCGGCGGCACCGGCCCGGCCACCGGCACCTTTGCCACCACCTGCACGCCCGGCCCCTGGCACATGGCGCGCATGCTGCAGGCGGCCGAGGCCTTTCCGATGAATCTGGGCTTTCTGGGCAAGGGCAATGCCTCGCTGCCCGCAGGCCTGACCGAGCAGATCGATGCGGGCGCCATTGGCCTGAAGCTGCACGAGGACTGGGGCACCACGCCCGCCGCCATCGACTGCTGCCTGTCGGTGGCCGACAAGACGGACACGCAGGTCGCCATCCACACCGACACGCTGAACGAGAGCGGCTTTGTGGAAGCGACGATCGCCGCCTTCAAGGGCCGCACGATCCACAGCTTTCACACCGAAGGCGCGGGCGGCGGCCATGCGCCGGACATCATCAAGGTGGTGGGTGAGGCCAATGTGCTGCCCTCCTCCACCAACCCGACGCGGCCCTACACAGTCAACACGCTGGACGAGCATCTGGACATGCTGATGGTCTGCCACCATCTGGATGCCGGCATCGCCGAGGATCTTGCATTCGCTGAATCGCGCATCCGCCGCGAGACCATCGCCGCCGAGGACATCCTGCATGACCTCGGCGCCATCAGCATGATGAGCAGCGACAGCCAGGCCATGGGCCGGGTGGGCGAAGTGATCCTGCGCACCTGGCAGACGGCGCACAAGATGAAGGTCCAGCGCGGCGCGCTCGCAGGCGACCCTGGCGGCGCGGCCGAGCACGACAACTTCCGCATCCGCCGCTACATCGCCAAGTACACGATCAACCCGGCCCTGGCGCATGGCATTGCGCATGAGGTCGGCTCCATCGAGGTGGGCAAGTGGGCGGATCTCGTGCTCTGGAAGCCGGCGTTCTTCGGCGTCAAGCCGGCGCTGATCCTCAAGGGCGGCAGCATTGCGCTGGCGGCCATGGGCGACCCGAATGCGAGCATCCCCACACCGCAGCCCGTGCACTACCGCCCGCAGTTCGCCAGCTTCGGCAAGAGCCTCACGGCCAGCTCGCTCACCTTCGTGTCGCAAAGCGCGATGAAGAAGAAGATGGGCGAACGCCTCGGACTGCAGAAGCCGCTGGTCGCCGTACGCGGCATCCGCAAGCTGCGCAAGGCGCACATGGTCTGGAACGACTACTGCCCGCAGATGGACGTGGACGCCGAGACCTATGCCGTGCGCGCCGACGGCGAGCTGCTAGTGTGTGAGCCGGCCAAGGTGCTGCCCATGGCACAGCGCTACTTCCTGTTCTGAGCCTGGGAACGCAATGCTGGATCAAGCATTCATGCGGCTCTTCAGGGCAAAGTTGCCCAAGAAGCGCGCCAAACTGCCGGATAGTGGCGCAGGGGGTTCGCGCTGGCAGGCGCGAACTCTTCGGTCGGCGCGTAGCCGTGCTCCGCGTAACCCCGCCCTCAGCATGGGGCAAGCGAGAAGCCATGTCGGACTCGGCTGAAAGCGCACCGCCCATGCTGCGCGCCGAGGCCCGCCTGAGCGCCGAGGACGCGCAGGCCCTGGCCGACACGCCCCTGCCCGAGCTGCGCCTGCCCTACCTGGAGCGCAGCAAGAGCCGGCTGCGCGCGCGCCTGGCCGACGGACGGGAGATCGGCGTCTTCCTGCCGCGGGGCAGCACGCTGCGCGAGGGTGATGTACTCGTCTGCGACAACGCACAGCTGGTACGGGTGCGCGCCGCGGACGAGGATGTGATGCTGCTGCACGCACCCGACGCCTTCAGCCTCCTGCGGGCCGCCTATCACCTGGGCAACCGCCACATGCCCATGGAGCTGGCGCTCGACCACCTCAAGCTGGAATACGACGCCGTGCTGGCCGACATGGTGCGCGGCCTGGGGCTCACCGTGACCCGAACTCAGGCCCCTTTTGAACCGGAGTCCGGCGCCTACGCGCAAGGCATTCCGCACCATCACCACTGAACCGCCCACCATGCTGCACGCCCTGCCTGCCCTGCTGCACCTGGCCTCGCCGCAATTGCCGGTGGGCGGGTTCAGCTACTCGCAGGGCCTGGAGGCGGCCATCGATTGCGGCTGGGTGAAGGATGCCGGCAGCGCGGAGGCCTGGATCGGCGCGCACTTCGATGCCGGCATGGCCTGCTGGGAACTGCCAACGCTGGCGCTCATGCATCGTGCCGCACTGGCGGCAGACACCCGCGCGCTACGGGCGCTGAATGAAGACTTCATCGCCAGCCGCGACACCGCAGAGCTGCGCGCCGAAACCCAGCAGATGGGCTGGAGCCTGATTGCGCTGCTGGCCGGCTGGACGCGCGCCGCCCCGGTGCTGCAGGCCCTGGCCCCGGCCTTCGGCGGCCTGAACGGGCCGCGACCTGTGCACCCCGTGAGCTTTCCCTGCGCCTTTGCCGTGGCGGGTGCGGCCCTGGACGCGCCCACAGACGGGCTGCTGTCGGCCTATGCCTTTGCCTGGGTCGAGAACCAAGTGGCCGCCGCCATCAAGGCCGTGCCGCTCGGTCAGGCGGCCGGCCAAGGCATCCTGCTCGGCGCGCATGAACGCATTGCGACTGCGGTGGCCCAGGCGCTGCAGATGCCCGCCGAAGACCGCCACACCACCACGCCGCAGGTCTCGATCCTGTCGGCCCGGCATGAAACCCAGTATTCCCGTCTGTTCAGGAGTTGATCGCGCATGGCCATGCAACGCACCAAGAAGAACCCGCCCCTGCGTGTGGGCATCGGCGGCCCGGTGGGCAGCGGCAAGACCACGCTGACCGAGATGCTCTGCAAGACCATGCGCGACACCTACGACCTGGTCGTCATCACCAACGACATCTACACCAAGGAAGACCAGCGCCTGCTGACCGTGGCCGGCGCGCTGCCGCCCGAGCGCATCATGGGTGTGGAAACCGGTGGCTGCCCGCACACCGCCATCCGCGAGGACGCATCCATCAACCTCGAGGCCGTGGACCGGATGCTGGGCAAGTTTCCGGACGCCGATGTCGTCTTCATCGAGAGCGGCGGCGACAACCTGGCCGCGACCTTCAGCCCGGAACTCTCTGATCTGACGATCTATGTGATTGATGTGGCCGGCGGCGAGAAGATCCCGCGCAAGGGCGGCCCGGGCATCACCAAGAGCGATCTGCTGGTCATCAATAAGACCGACCTCGCGCCCCATGTGGGTGCCAATCTGGAGGTCATGGAACGCGACACCCAGGTGCAGCGCGCCACGCCAAACGGCCAGCGCCCCTATGTCTTCACCAACCTGAAGACGCTCGAAGGTGTGCAGCAGGTCGTGCGCTTCATCGAGGAGCGCGGCATGCTGCGGCACTGAGCATCCACCGCGAGGCCGCCCCGCCGTGGTGCGGCCTCGCGCCCTGACGGTGCATCTGACATCGCCCAGTCCGTCTGGCATGCGGAGCCGGCTGAAAAAGCTGCTATTGCTGCAACGCAGCACTTGGCACGGAAGATGCGAAGCCTCTGCTTGAAACCGGACCACCGGTGGTCCGGCGATCGGCACCCAGGACAAGGGAGAGGAAGAGCATGAAACGTCGCGCAGTCATGAAGGCCGCGGTTGCGGTCAGTGCAGTACTCAGCATGGGAGCGGCCTGGGCCCAGGCCAAGGAGCCGATCAAGGTCGGCGTGTTGCACTCGCTGTCCGGCACCATGGCCATCTCCGAAACCGTGTTGAAGGACACGGTGCTCATGGCGATCGAGGAGATCAACGCCAAGGGCGGCGTGCTGGGCCGCAAGCTCGAACCCGTCGTCGTGGACCCGGCCTCCAACTGGCCGCTGTTTGCCGAGAAGGCCCGCCAGCTGCTGACCAAAGACAAGGTGGCCGTGACCTTCGGCTGCTGGACCAGCGTGTCACGCAAGTCGGTGCTGCCGGTCTTTGAGGAACTGAACGGCCTGCTCTTCTACCCCGTGCAGTACGAGGGCGAGGAGCTCTCCAAGAACGTCTTCTACACGGGCGCCGCGCCCAACCAGCAGGCCATTCCCGCGGTGGAATACCTGATGAGCAAGGACGGCGGCAGTGCCAAGCGCTTCGTGCTGCTGGGCACCGACTACGTGTACCCGCGCACCACCAACAAGATCCTGCGTGCCTTCCTCAAGAGCAAGGGCGTGGCCGATGCCGACATCATGGAGGAGTACACCCCCTTCGGCCACAGCGACTACCAGACCATCATCGGCAAGATCAAGAAGTTTGCCAGCGAGGGCAAGAAGACCGCCGTGGTCTCCACCATCAACGGTGACTCGAATGTGCCCTTCTACAAGGAACTGGGCAACCAGGGCCTGAAGGCGACCGACGTGCCCGTGGTGGCCTTCTCGGTCGGCGAAGAAGAGCTGCGCGGTGTGGACACCAAGCCGCTGGTGGGCCACCTTGCGGCCTGGAACTACTTCATGAGCCTGAAGAACCCAGCCAATGCCGAGTTCACCAAGAAGTGGGCCGCCTATGCCAAGGCCAAGAACCTGCCCGGCCACAAGGACAAGCCCCTGACCAACGACCCCATGGAAGCGACCTACATCGGCGTCTACATGTGGAAGCAGGCCGTGGAGAAGGCCAAGACCACGGACGTGGACAAGGTGATTGCCGCCATGGCCGGCCAGACCTTCAAGGCACCCAGCGGCTTCACGGCCAAGATGGACGAGCGCAACCACCACCTGCACAAACCGGTGTTCATCGGCGAGGTCAAGGCCGATGGCCAGTTCAACGTCGTCTGGAGAACCCCCGGCCCGGTCCGCGCCAACCCCTGGAGCCCCTTCATTCCGGGCAATGACAAGAAGAAGGACGTGCCGGACGGCAAGACCAAGATCTGATCGCGGGTCGATCTGACCTCTGCCTGAGTGCGTGCCCGGCCCGCCATCGGCCGGGCACGCCTTCGGTTCCGCCCCACCTTGCCTGCCTGTGCACCGGTGCGTCCGGTGCCGGAGTGATTCATGTCCCCAACGCCGCCCCGCGTTGATGGGTGGCTGCTGTTGCGCGCCGCCCTGCTCAGCCTCATCGGCCTGCTGGTCTTTGTGCCCTTTCTCGTGATGGCACAGTCGGCCACGCCCGTTTCATCGCCCGCCGCCCCGCTGGCGCTGCCTGCGCCGGTGATCGCCCAGCTCACTTCGGACGACAGTGATCTGCGCGTCCAGGGCATCCGCGCCCTGGCCCAGCTGCCCGAGCCGCTCGCGCGGCCGGTGCTCACCGCACTCGAATCCGGCCAATTGCGTGTGGCAGGTACGCGGTTGCTGCTGGACGACGGTTCGCAAGTGCTTGACCTCGCCACAGGCGCCAAGACCCCGTTGCCGGATGACGCCGGTGAGATCACAGTCAACAACCGCCTGCGCCGGGAGCTGGGCACCGCGCTGGCCCTGCTGGACCTCGCGTCGGCCGACACCACCACGCGGCGCAGCGCAGCGGCCAAGGTGCTGGCCGATGCCGAAATCGAAAGCCTGCCCCTGATCGAACGCGCCCTGGCGGCGGAGCGCGACCCCGAGATTCGCGAGACCCTGCAGATGGGCCGCGCCGAACTCATGCTCAAGAGCCCGGACGCCACCCAGCGGCGCGAGGCGGTCGAGCTGCTGGCCGCCAGCAGCCGGCCGGAGATTCGCGCCGCCCTGGCCGCCATGCTCGAAAGTCCCGGCGGCACCCCCAACGAGCCGGACAGCGCAGTGCGCGCCGCGGCCCAGACCTCGCTCGCCTCCATCGAGCGCCGCATTGCCCTGGGCAACGCCGTGGCCACCCTGTTCACGGGCGTGAGCCTGGGCAGCGTGCTGCTGCTGGTGGCCCTCGGTCTGGCCATCACCTACGGGCTGATCGGCGTGATCAACATGGCCCATGGCGAGCTGATGATGATCGGCGCCTATGCCACCTACGTGGTGCAGGTGCAGGTGCGGCAGTGGGCCCCGGAGTACTTCGCCTGGTATCCGGTGCTGGCCCTGCCCGTGGCCTTTCTGAGCGCGGCCCTGGTGGGCGTGCTGCTGGAGCGCACGGTGATCCGCTTCCTGTACGGCCGGCCACTGGAGACCCTGCTGGCCACCTGGGGCATCAGCCTGATCCTGATCCAGGCCATGCGCACGATCTTCGGTGCACAGAACGTGGGCCTGGAGAATCCAGCCTGGCTGTCCGGCGGCTTTGCGCTGCTACCGGGCATCGTGCTGCCCTACAACCGCATCGCCATCATCCTGTTCGCGGTGCTGGTGCTGGTGAGCACCTGGCTGATCCTGACGCGTACGCGCCTGGGCCTGTTCATCCGCAGCGTGACGCAGAACCGCCCAATGGCCAGCTGCTGCGGCGTGCCCACGGCGCGCGTGGACATGATGGCCTTCGGGCTCGGGTCCGGCATTGCCGGGTTGGGCGGCGTGGCGCTCTCGCAGATCGGCAACGTCGGGCCGGACCTCGGCCAGACCTACATCATCGATGCCTTCATGGTGGTGGTGCTTGGCGGTGTGGGCCAGCTGGCCGGCGCGGTGTCTGCGGCCATGGGTCTGGGCTTGTTGTCCAAGCTGCTTGAAGGGCAGATCGGCGCGGTGCTCGCCAAGATCGTGATCCTGGTGGGGATCATCCTCTTCATCCAGCGTCGGCCGCAGGGTCTGTTTGCGCTGCGCGGCCGGTTTGTCGACTCATGAGCAGCGCCGCACCGCTTTCCGCACCCGGCCCGGTCAGCCTGCGCCTGATCGGCAGCGATGCTGCCAGCCAGCGCCGCGCCCTGTGGGTCATCCTCGGCGTGACCGGTCTGCTGATGCTTCTACCGCTTGCGCATGCGCTGTTTCCGGAGGGGCATGCGCTGCATGTCTCGGCCTACACGCTCAAACTCGTCGGCCGCATTCTCTGTTACGCGCTCGTGGCCCTGGCCATGGACCTGATCTGGGGCTACACGGGCATCCTGAGCCTGGGCCAGGGTCTGTTCTTCGCGCTGGGCGGCTACGGCATGGGTATGTACCTCATGCGCCAGATTGGCCGCGACGGCGTCTACAAGAGCGATCTGCCGGACTTCATGGTGTTTCTGGACTGGAAGGAGCTGCCCTGGTTCTGGGCCGTGTCAGACAGCTTCATTGCACAGATGCTGCTGGTGATTCTGGTGCCGGGGCTGCTGGCCTTCGTGTTCGGCTACTTCGCCTTCCGCTCACGCATCAAGGGCGTGTACTTCTCGATCATCACGCAGGCCCTGACCTATGCGGCCATGCTGCTGTTCTTCCGCAATGAGACCGGATTCGGCGGCAACAACGGCTTCACGGACTTCAAGCGCATCCTTGGCTTCGAGCTCACCGCGCCCGGCACGCGCGCCGTGCTCTTTGCGCTCACCGTGCTCGTGCTGCTGGCCGCCCTGCTCGCTTCGCGCGCGCTCATGGCCAGCAAGTTCGGCCGCATCCTGCAGGCGGTGCGCGATGCTGAGAGCCGCGTGATGTTCTGCGGCTACAACCCGCTGTACTACAAGCTCACCATCTGGGTGATCGCCGCGGTGCTCTCTGCCATCGCCGGTGCGCTGTATGTGCCGCAGATCGGCATCATCAACCCCAGCGAGATGTCGCCGGCCAACTCGATCGAGATCGCCATCTGGGCGGCGGTGGGCGGGCGCGGGACGCTGGTGGGGCCGATCATCGGTGCCGCCACGGTCAACGGCTTCAAGAGCTGGTTCACCATGGCCTTTCCGGAGCTGTGGCTCTTTGCACTGGGCGCACTGTTCGTGCTGGCCACCCTGTTCCTGCCGCGCGGCATCGTGGGCGCAGTCGCGCAGTGGCGCGCACGTCGGAGGGCCTCATGACGCAGACTGCAGTGGGCCTGGGCGCCAGCGACGGCGGCAGCAGCCTGGCCGCCGGGCGCCTGGTGCCCGAGGGCGTGGACACATCGCATGGCGTGATCCTGTATCTGGATGCCATTGAGGTCAGCTTCGACGGCTTCAAGGCCCTGAACCAGCTCAGCCTGACCCTGGCGCCGGGCGAGCTGCGCTGCATCATCGGCCCCAACGGCGCCGGCAAGACCACGATGATGGACGTCATCACGGGCAAGACCCGGCCCGATGCCGGCAGCGCCTTCTTCGGCCAGACCATCGACCTCACGCGCCTGTCCGAGCCGGAGATTGCCACCGCCGGTATCGGCCGCAAGTTCCAGAAGCCCACGGTGTTCGAGATGCTCGATGTCTTCACCAACATCGAACTCGCACTCAAGGCGCCGCGCAGCGTCTGGGCGAGCCTGCGTGCGCGCCTGAATGGCGAGACGCGCGACCGCATCGACGGCCTGCTCGCACAGATCGGCCTGCTGGACGACCGCCATGTGCTTGCGGGCACCCTGTCGCACGGCAAGAAGCAGTGGCTGGAGATCGGCATGCTGCTCGCGCAGGACCCGCAGCTGCTGCTGCTCGACGAGCCCGTGGCCGGCATGACCGATGCCGAGACCGAGCGCACGGCCGAGCTGTTCCGCTCGCTGGCTGGCAAGCACACGCTCATGGTGGTGGAGCACGACATGAAGTTCGTGGGCAGCATTGCGGATCAGGTCACCGTGCTGCACGAGGGCCGCGTGCTGGCCGAGGGGTCGCTGGCGAAGGTGCAGGCCGACGAACGCGTGATCGAGGTCTATCTCGGCCGATGAGGATGCCCCTGTGCTGAATGTCGAATCGCTCAACCAGTTCTATGGCGGCAGCCACATCCTCAAGGACGTGAGCCTGTCGGCGCAGCGCGGCCAGTGCACGGCCGTGCTGGGGCGCAACGGCGTGGGCAAGACCACGCTGCTGCGCTGCCTGATGGGCCTGGTGGCCCCGCGCAGTGGCGACATCACCTGGGATGAGCGCTCCGTGCTCGCGCTCAAGCCGCATGAACGCGTGGCCGCCGGCTTTGCCTACGTGCCGCAGGGCCGCGAGATCTTTGCGCGCCTGTCGGTGAAGGAGAACCTGCTGATCGGCATGGCGGCACACTCCGGCGCGGCAGCCCGGCGCATCCGCGACGATGTGCTCGACTTCTTCCCGGTGCTGCGCCAGATGATGGACCGGCGCGGCGGCGACCTCTCCGGCGGCCAGCAGCAGCAGCTGGCCATTGCGCGCGCCCTGCTCGCGCAGCCCAGCCTGCTGATCCTGGACGAACCCACCGAGGGCATCCAGCCCAACATCATCCAGGACATCCAGCGCATCATCGCGGCGCTGGCGGCGCGGGGCGACATGGCCATCGTGCTGGTGGAGCAGTACTTCGACTTCGCGGCGGCGCTGGCCGACCGCTATGTGGTGCTCGAACGCGGCAGCGTGATTGCCAGCGGCGATCGCAGCACCGTCGCCTCCGAGGCCACGCGCGCGCTGCTGGCCATCTAGCGCCGAACTCAGCGCCGAACTCAGCGCCAAAGACAGCGCCAACAGCAGCGCCGGCGTGCAGGGTTAGCCCTAGCACTGTCGTGGCGATCCGTCACGCATTGCAAACCTGTGTTGACCAATCGACACAGCTGCACACAACTCGCGTGCCGGCGCCGTTACAAACGCGTCAGACCGACAACACAGGGGCGACGCATCGCCCCGCAAGGAGACCCCGATGACCCGTCTGCGCCAACTCGGTGCGGTGGCCCTGCTTGCGCTCGCCCCGCTGCTCAGCCCCGCGGCCTTCGCCCAAAGCCCAGCCCAGAACACCCTGAAGATCGGTTTCATCTGCCCGTTCTCCGGCGGCAGCGCGGACTTCGGCCTGTCGGCCCGGCAGGGCGCCGAGCTGGCGGTGGAAGAGGTCAATCGCGCCGGCGGCTTTCTCGGCCGGCCCCTGGAGCTCGTGTTCAAGGACGACGAAGCCAAGCCGGACAACGCCCAGCGCATTGCCGAGGAGCTGATCAGCAAGGACAAGGTCGTCTTCACCATCGGCTTTTGCAACACCGGCGTGGCCATGCGCGCGATCGACACCTTCCAGAACGCGAAGCACGTACTTGTGGTGCCGGTCTCCACCGGCACGGCCGTCACCGCCAAGTTCCCCGCCAAGGACAGCTACATCTTCCGCATGAGCGCGCGCGACGCCATCCAGGCGCCGTTTCTGGTGGAAGAGATCGTCGAACGCCGCAAGCTGCGCCGCGTGGCGATCTTTGCCGACAAGACCGGCTACGGAGAAGGCGGCTTCAAGGACGTGAGCGCGGCGCTCAAGGAGCGCGGGCTCGACCCCGTGTACGTGGCGCGCTTTGACATTGGCGTGAAGTCGCTCGTGAGCGAGATGGAAGCGGCGCGCGATGCCGGCGCCCAGGCCATCGTGAGCTACACGGTCGGCCCGGAAAACGGGGTCGTGACAAGAAGTCGCGGCCAGGCCGGCGTGAGCATTCCGCTGTTCGGCTCCTGGCCCATGAGCTTTCGCACCGTGTGGGACACCGCGGGCAGCGCCGCCAACGGCGTGTTCATGGTGCAGACCATCATCGAGGACAGCGGCAACTCACGGCGCAACAGCTTCATCCTCGGCCTGAACCGCAAGCTGCAGGGCAAGCCCGTGCCCTCGCTGATGGCCGCGGCGCAAAGCTATGACGCCGTGCTCTTCATGTTCCAGGTGCTGCTGCAGGCCGGCTTTGACACCTCTGGCCCCAACCTCAAGCGCACCATGGAGAACATGAAGAAGCCCTATCTGGGTGTGGTGGCCACGCACGACGGCCCCTTCTCGGCCGATGACAAGGATGCATTCAGCCGCAACATGATCTTCCTGGGCCGCTGGAACAACGGCTCGATCGACTTTGCCTACCCGGCCGACGCCCGGCGCAGCGCCATTGCCAGCAAGAAGAGCAAGTAAACTGCTGGGCACCATCATCCCCGCGCAACTGGCGCAAGACGGGCCTGCCCCGTCAAGGTGAATCAACACCGGGAAGCACGGGGATCGGTGCGGCACACGCTGCACCGAGCCGAGCGCCTGGGCATCCCGATGGCCGATTGAATCCACCCACCTTCTCGCAAGGGGCATCGACCATGTTTTCACGCAATCAATTGATCGAGCAGACCGATCCCGAGCTCTGGGCCGCCATCCAGAAGGAAAACGCGCGCCAGGAGCACCACATCGAACTCATCGCCAGCGAGAACTACACCTCGCCGGCCGTGATGGCCGCCCAGGGCAGCCAGCTCACCAACAAGTACGCCGAGGGCTACCCGGGCAAGCGCTACTACGGTGGCTGCGAGTTTGTGGACATTGCCGAGCAGCTGGCCATTGAACGCATCAAGCAGCTGTTTGGCGCCGACGCCGCCAATGTGCAGCCGCACTGCGGGGCGAGTGCCAACCAGGCCGTGTTTCTTGCCTTCCTGAAGCCGGGCGACACCATCATGGGCATGAGCCTGGCCGAAGGCGGGCACCTCACACACGGCATGCCGCTGAACATGAGCGGCAAGTGGTTCAACGTCGTCTCCTACGGCCTGAACGCCAAGGAAGAGATCGACTACGACGCCATGGAAAAGAAGGCGCACGAGGCCAAGCCCAAGCTCATCATCGCCGGCGCCAGCGCCTACAGCCTGCACATCGACTTTGCGCGCTTTGCCAAGGTGGCCAAGGACGTGGGCGCCATCTTCATGGTGGACATGGCGCACTACGCCGGCCTGATTGCCGCGGGCGTCTACCCCAACCCGGTGCCGCATGCCGACGTGGTCACCTCCACCACCCACAAGAGCCTGCGCGGCCCGCGCGGCGGCATCATCCTCATGAAGGCCGAGCACGAGAAGGCCATCAACAGCGCCGTGTTCCCCGGCCTGCAGGGCGGCCCGCTCATGCACGTGATCGCCGGCAAGGCCGTGGCCTTCAAGGAAGCGCTGGCGCCCGAGTTCAAGCTCTATCAGCAGCAGGTCATCAAGAACGCCGATGTCATGGCCCGCACCCTGGTTGCGCGCGGCCTGCGCATCGTCTCCGGCGGCACGCAGAGCCACGTCATGCTGGTGGACCTGCGCCCCAAGGGCATTACGGGCAAGGAAGCCGAAAAGGTGCTGGGCGAGGCCCACATCACCGTCAACAAGAACGGCATCCCCAATGACCCGGAAAAGGCCATGATCACCAGCGGCATCCGCCTGGGCTCTCCGGCCATGACCACCCGCGGCTTCAAGGAAGAAGAAGCCGCACTCACCGCCAACCTGGTGGCCGACGTGCTGGAAGACCGCTCTGAGGCCAACATCGCCGCCGTCCGCGCCAAGGTCAACGCCCTGACCGCCCGCTTCCCGGTGTACGGCTGACCCGTTCAGGCGCAGCCAAAGCAAAAGGGCCGCAGATTCTGCGGCCCTTTTTCATTCGACCCGGAAACGGGGATCGAGTGTTCATGCGGGTTTTGAGGGGAAAGTGGCTGGAGAGGGGCTTGGGGCAAGCGGAAAGCCGTGCGGACCTGTGTGAAATCTGGTTCTTTCGCTGGCGTGGGACTGAACAAAAGGCAAGGCCTGAGCCTGTTTCCCTGCTCACTTAGCGCGATCTGCCATTTCCGTTTAGAACCGGCTACGGACAAGCGTAAAGCCAGACTTCGACGAAATGGATTCAATCATTTTCAGCCGTGCTGAAGTAGGCAAAAGGCAAGACCTGGCCCTATTTCCCCATTTGCTTCAACACTTGCGATGGGCTGATCGACCATCATGGCCAGCCGGGTGATGCCCCAGGCTGCGCGACGCCGATAACTCTTCCGACAGCCCAGCCTGCCGCTCGTAGCGTGTGGCGCCGCAGCTTCGCAGATTCCATGTCGGCACGGGACGCTCTCGATCCCACTTCTGATGCCGGATATACGGCTGCAGGTTTCTCTCCCAGCCAGCCCTCAACGATCAGATCTTGCTGTGCTTGGGGGAGTCCATATAGGAGGGGTTAGGCGTCACTTCACGTAGCCCAAAGCGGCTGTTCTAGGAGTGCGCCATGCGGATGGATTGCGGGCGACAGCTTGATCGCTGTACGTGGCAACGAACGCTGGTACCTCTCTGAGCGTTCGCGGATAGGGCACTACCTGCATGCCACCCAAAGCGCTTTCCTGGTAGAAGGACTGAAAGAGGAAGCCATGCTCTGCCAGGTATTTCACCTTCTTCCATTGGGCTATGTCGGTCTTCCGCGGCGCGTGGAACTTGCGACCCAGCATTGTCATTGGTGCTGCGCACTGAGGGCAGAGACGGGCGCTCGCCGTATGAGGCTTGCGAAAGGCTTTGCGACAGCCAAAGCACACAAACGGGAAGAGGTAGCGTTGAACGTCGCGTTCCTTAGGAAAGTAGGAGTGATGCTTAAACGCGGCCATGGCAGAAGTATGTGACGCCTAACGTTGAGTTGAGCCGCAAGCACAAGCGACCGAAGGGCGCTTGTGCTTGTCGGCTTCCAACGACAAGTTAGGCGCCTTCGCCGTATTGGTTCTCATACTTGCCTTTCATGTGAGCCTCGAAGTCCGGAGGTCCAGATACCTCCCAGAAGGACGAGTCCACCGCGGTGAGGCGACAGCACTCCTCTCCCTGGCAAACGCCGATGAAGCTGCCATCAATCGTTTGAAGCACGCCGCCGTACCAAGCGCGCAATTCATCCGGGCGTAGCACCGCAGGTTCCGAAGCCGTCTGCGCCTCGATTTCGCGAGCTCCGATGCCGATACACTCATCGACCTGCACAACCCATTCGTCGACGCTGCAGAAAGCTTCGACATCTGGCAGAAGGGTGTTGAAGTCAATCAACTCTCCCGCAGTGCTGTGCTGCCTGATGGTCACCATGGCGTCTAACTAGATATAGACCGCAAATCTGCGACATAAAACGGCACTTGCGGTCTAAATCAAGGGCGTCGCAGCCTGCGGAGCCAACAACAACGCGGGGCCTCGCGATACTGCTGTTCATTTGAACAGCATTAAGTGAACTCACAAACCCGGCAGGCTGCTGAAGTCTATCTGGCGGCTTGAACAAGCGCGAGATCAGCACCGCAAAGCAAAAGAGCCGCAGATTCTGCGGCCCTTTTTCATTCGATCCGACAACGCCGATCAAGCATTCATGCGGGTCTTCAGGGCAAAGTGGCTGGAGAGGTCCGCCAGACGAGCGGGAAGCACGTCGCCGCTGCACGCGGCGCCCTCAGTCAGATGCCGAAAACCACCCTCACCAGCGCCACCGGCCCGGCTGCGGCGAGCAGTGCCACTTCAAACATGGCAAAGAGATCGAACGCCTTTCGCTTGCGCAGCGAGTCTTCCGGGCCGACGCCAAGGTGTTTGAATATGACTAGTTTGGCGAACTCTCCCCTCCGCCGATCACAGAAGTACTCACTCGCCCAGTACTGAAGGAACCAAACCATAAAGAAAACAAACACGGGTTCCGCAGACCGCTCCTTGTCGAGCCCGAGCGCGATGAGTCCGGTTACTGGCGTAATGATGAGCGCTGCACGGCTGAACCAGTGTGCGCCGCGCAGGAACGCCATCCACTGCTTTTCGCTGATTTGCTCGGGAACGTCCGCGCAGTGCGCGCAGGCCATGCCAGCCGCTACGAGTTTGGCGCCGCAGAACTCACACTCCGCCACGGCAGGGCCTTACTGCTTGCCCACCCGAGTCGCGCGCATGAACCCGTGGCGCTCCAGCCAGGCGCTGGTCCAGTCGTCTTCGTCGGTGGCGATGGCCACGGCCTTCAGGCCGAGCTTCTTGGCGTGGGCGTCGATGGCCAGCAGGATCTGGTTGGCAAAGCCCTGCTTGCGGAATTCGGGCACCACGTCCAGATCGACCATGCGGCCGTACCAGGCGCCGCCGCTGGCCAGGGTCATCATGCCGACCATGCCCACCGGCGTCTCGCCGTTCATGGCGAAGTACCACTTGATGGGCAGGCCGCGCTGCTGTTCGTGCATCTCGCGCACCTTGCCCTCGGCGTCGGCGCGCATCTTGTTGATGGCCAGCTCGACCTTCTCGCGCAGGTCTGTGTACAGCGCCCAGGCTTCCGGGCCGCTGATCTGCTTGAGCGTGAGGCTGCTGGCCTCGGGCGCGTCAGCCACCGGGCGGATCATGAGCCAGTTGCCCCCGCCCAGCGGCGGCGCGCGGCGCGGGGCGCCGAAGAGCATCGCTTCCGAGGTGGTGGCTGCTTCGAGCAGCGCGGGGGAGAGTTTCTCTGGCGAATTCATACAGACCGCAAGCTTATGCGTTTTCAGCACATTGCTGCGCCGCCACGCCACGATTTCGTGTGAAACAGCCAGCAACGGCGCGGGTTTTCAGGACAAATGCGCTTGAACACTGCGCCCAGGCTGCGAAAGGCACGCTGCCCCGCGTGGGCTTGCGCGGTGCAAAGCTGAAAAGCGAGATCGGCTCTGGGAGCCAGTCTTCAGGCCAAAATGGCTGGAAAGCCGCATGGGACAAGCGGAAGCCAGTCCTGGACACGCTGGACTCAATCCGACTCTCAACCCAGCACCGCATTCAGCGCCACCCCCAGCACAGCCGCCGCGCCAATCACCTCGATCACGCTGCGCTTGAACACAAACAGCGCCACGCCGGCGGCCAGCGCAATGCCCAGGCTTGCGGCGTAGCGCGCATCCAGTGCGGCCGGCGCCCAGAGCACGGCCGCAGCAAAGAACACGGCCAGCTTGGCAATGCCGCCCACCACGGCGGCTGACACTGCGGCCAGCGGCGCGGCCAGGCGGCTGTGCTGCCGGCCGCTTTCCACCAGCGGCCCACCGATCAGAATGAACAGAAAGCTCGGCAGGAAGGTGAAGAAGGTCACCACCGTGGCCGCCACTGCGCCGGCTGCGGCCGGAGACAGCGCCAGCCCCTCTGCCGCGCCCCAGCCGCCCACATAGCCCACAAAGGCCACCACCATGATCAGCGGGCCGGGCGTGGTTTCGCCCAGGGCCAGGCCGTCGATCATTTGCGTGGCCGTGAGCCAGCCGTAGTGGTCCACCGCCCCCTGATAGACATAGGGCAGCACGGCATAGGCGCCGCCAAAGGTGAGCAGCGCCACCTTGGTGAAGAACCAGCCCATCTGCGTGAGCGCGCCCTGCCAGCCGTAGAGCGCCGTCAGCACCGCCATGGGCAGCAGCCAGAGCGCGGCCCCCACCGCCAGCAGCAGCGCCAGGTGCCGCGGTGCAAAGCGTGCGTGGGCGGGCGGCGGGGTGTGGTCGTCAATCACATGGCCGCCGGTGTCTGCGGTGGCGCCGCCGGCTTGCGCATGTGAAGCCGGCGCCCAGTGCTGCGCGGTGAACACGCCCACCAGCGCCGCCGCAGCAATCACCCACGGAAAGGCCACGCCCGCCAGCAGCGCCGCAAAGCTTGCCAGCGCCAGGGCCCAGGCCAGCGGCGCGCGCAGCACCTTGCTGCCCAGGCGCCAGCCGGCAAAGGCAATCACCGCCACCACGGCCGGCTTGATGCCCCAGAACAGGCCCTGCACCCAGCCCAGGTTGCCGTGCGCCATGTACAGCCACGACAGCCCGATCAGGATGAACAGCGAAGGCAGCACAAACAGCCCGCCGGCAATGAGGCCGCCCCAGGTGCGGTGCATCAGCCAGCCGATGTAGGTGGCCAGCTGCTGCGCCTCCGGCCCCGGCAGCACCATGCAGTAGTTCAGGGCGTGCAGAAAGCGCCGCTCGCTGATCCAGCGGCGCCGCTGCACGAGTTCGCTGTGCATGATGGCAATCTGCCCGGCCGGGCCGCCAAAGCTGATGAACCCCAGCTTGAGCCAGAAGCGCAGGGCCTCGCCCAAAGGAACCGTGGGCACTGCTGGCACCGGTGGCGCGGCAGACGCACTGGGGTCGCTGGGCGGGGCCGCAGGGCGTGCTGCGGCGTGGGGCGTATCAGACATGTGGCCGATCTTAGGCAGGGCAGATGACACGCCGGACCCTGGCCCAGGCACAAGCAATGCAAAAATCCCGCAATGCGCTGCCCCTTCTGCAACCACGACGACACCGCCGTGCTTGAAACCCGTGCCTCCGATGACGGCACTGTCCTGCGCCGCCGCCGGCAATGCCCGGCCTGCGAGAAGCGCTTCACCACCTATGAGCGCGCGGAGCTGAGCTTTCCGCTGGTGGTCAAGAAGAACGGCAGCCGCGTGGAGTACGACCAGTCCAAGCTGCGCGCCTCGCTCGGCCTGTCGCTGCGCAAGCGCCCGGTCACGGCCGAGAGCCTGGAAGCCGCGATTGGCCGGATCGAATCCAAGCTCATGAGCTCAGCCGAGAAGGAGATCCCCTCCGAGCGCCTGGGCGAGCTGGTGATGCGCGAGCTCAAGAAGCTCGACAAGGTGGCCTACATCCGCTTTGCCAGCGTCTACAAGAGTTTCGAGGACGTGGACGAGTTTGCCGACGCCGTGCTCGAACTCAAGCCGCGCAAGGACAAGCCGGGCGCCTGAGCCTGGCTGGGCCGGTGGCTCGCCGCAAGGGCTTGGCCTGACCTCACCCGATGGGCGCCGCGCCGCCCAAAAGCGCGCCAGATCGGGGCGATTTGCGCTGAATCAAGCGCCGCACACTGCGATCGTTTTCGGCGCGATTCGAGCCGTGCTTCCCCCTTGGAATTGCCCGCACAGCCCCTAGCTTGGGTGCATGGACGCGCAGCCTGCGTCCGCTGCCCCAAACCCTCAAGGAGGTTGACCCATGAACGCCATCATCACTCGCCGCAATGTGCGCGACCCCTTCGCGCTCTTTGATTCCGTGCTCGACGATTTCTTCGCCCGCCCGGGCGCCGTCTCCGCCCCGCTGGCGCGTGAAGGCCAGTCGCTCGTGGCCAAGGCCCGCATCGAAGTGGTGGAAAAGCCCGAAGCCTATGAAGTCCGTGCCGACCTGCCCGGCGTGAGCAAGGACGACATCGAAGTCGACGTGCACGAAGCAACCGTCTCCATTCGCGCCACCCGCAAGAGCGCCAACGAACAGAAGGACGGCGAGAAGATCCTGTTCTCCGAGCGCAGCTACGAGAGCTACGCCCGCACCTTCGAGCTTCCCCAGGCCGTGGACTCGGCCCGCGCAGAAGCCAGGTTCGAAAACGGCGTACTGACCCTCACGCTGCCGCGCGTGAACGCACCGCAGGTCAAGCGCGTGTCTATCCAGTAACGCTGCTGCCTGCTTCAGCACAAAGGCCCGCCTCGGCGGGCCTTTTGCATGGCTGCCGGCACGTGGCGGCGATGCGCAGCTAAAGTCGGCTCCTATGTTTTCCCACGACGACGAACGCTTCATGCGCATGGCCTTGGCCCAGGCCGAGGCGGCGCTATACCTCACGAGCCCGAACCCGCGGGTGGGTTGCGTGCTGGTCAAGGACGGTGCGGTCATTGGCGCGGGGCATACGCAGCGCGCGGGCGGGCCGCATGCCGAGGTGATGGCGCTGCGCGCGGCGCGCGAGGCGGGTCATGACACGGTGGGCGCCACGGCCTATGTGACGCTGGAGCCTTGCAACCACTTCGGCCGCACGCCGCCCTGCAGCATGACGCTGCTGGAGGCGGGCGTGGCGCGGGTGATTGCCGCCGTGGAAGACCCGCACCCCGCGGCACAGGGCGGTCTGGCCCGGCTGCGCGATGCGGGCGTGGAGGTGCGCTGCGGCCTGCTGCGTGACGAAGCCACCGAGATCAACCGCGGCTTTTTGCGCCGCGCTCAGGGCGGGCTGCCCTGGGTGCGCGTGAAGGCGGCGGTGAGCCTGGATGGCCGCACGGCGCTGGCCAATGGCGTGAGCCAGTGGATCACCGGCGAGGCGGCGCGGGCCGACGGCCACCACTGGCGGGCGCGGGCCTGTGCGGTGCTCTCGGGCATCGGCACCATCCGCAAGGATGACGCGCAGCTCAATGTGCGGGCGGTGGACACGCCGCGCCAGCCCCGCCGCATTCTGGTGGACAGCCGGTTGGAGGTCTCGCTGGAGGCGAAGCTGCTGCATTCGCACGGCGGGCCGGTGACGCTGCTGCATGTGAGCCGGGACGCAGACAAGGAAGCCGAACTGCGCGACCGCGGCGTGCAGCTGATCCAGGTGCCCGAAGCCGCCAACAAGCCCGGCAAGGTGGATCTGCGCGCGGCCATTCAGGCGCTGGCCGATGAAGGTCTGAACGAGATCCACGTGGAAGGTGGTGGCAAGCTCAATGGCTCATTGATCGCCGCCGGCGTGGTGGATGAGCTGCTGGTCTATGTGGCGCCGCGCCTGCTGGGCGAGGGCCCGGGCATTGCGGAGCAGCCCGCCTACAGCCTGCTGGGCGATGCGCCGCTGCTGCAGCTGCATTCGGCGCAGGTGATCGGTGAGGACGTGCGCATCCTGGCGCGCTTCCGGCCGCAGCAGGGCTAGCCCCCATGCGCACGCGCTGGCTCACGTTTTGGTGGGTGCTGCTGCTCGGGGTGGTGCTGGCTGGCCTGTACTGGGGGCGGCCGATCATGGACAAGATTGGTGCGCACCTGTTCGTGATCCAGATGGCGGGTTTCGGCATCGGCCTGGGCGTGCTGACCGTGATCAGCGCCCCGCGCGTGTATCACTCGATCAAGGTGGCGGCGCTCAAAGACTTCTCCAGCCGCTATGTGGACTTTCAGGGCGAGGTGCTGCGCCTGCATGACGACGGCGAGGCGCCCTGGCTGGATGCGCGCGACGTGCACCGCGTGCTCGGCCTGCGGGTAGACCGCCTGCCCCGCGGCTGGCCGGAAGACCACTTCCGCGCCTTCAATGCCAAGGAGGCCGGCTATTCGCTCCTGGGCTTGCAGAAACTGGTGGCACCGCTGTCCAACCGCACCGGTGCAGCCCTGCTGCGCTGGTTCGAATTCGAGGTGCAGCGCCCATGGCTCAAGCAGCACCAGGTGCGCATCGAGGAGCCGATCCACCACAAGCCGCCGCGCCCGGGCGAGTGGAGCTGAACGGGCTCGACGGCTCAGGCGAGAGCGCGACGCGCCAGCCTGCATTCCTCACCCGCCCGCTCCCCTGTTTTGGGTGAGCTTGCGTGATACAGCCCTCCATATACTGCCCCGCAGATCGGGAGGGATCCAACGTGTATCAAGTCAGCAAGCTGCTGGCCGGCGCAGGTATTGCGCTGGGCCTGTTGTCGTCTGCGCTGCCCGCTGCGCAGGCCGCAAGCATCACCCGCTTCACGCCGCAGGGCGAGATCATCGAAGTGCGCCAGGTGGTGGCCAAGTTCTCGGAGTCCATGGTGCGCTTTGGCGACCCCAAGGCCGCCGACCCCTTCAATGTGGACTGCGCCGCCCCGGGTGCGGGCCGCTGGATTGATGACACCACCTGGTCCTATGACTTCGTGGACGATCTGCCACCCGGACTGCGCTGCAGCTTTGCGCTCAAGCCCGAGACCAAGACGCTCGCCGGCAATGCGCTGACTGGCACCACGCGCTTCGCCTTCGACACCGGCGGCCCCTACCTGCGCAGCAGCCGGCCCTACCGCGAGGCGGGCAGCATTGACGAGCACCAAGTCTTCCTGCTGACCCTATCCGGCCCTGCAGTACCGGAGTCGATCACGGCATCGGCGTACTGCCAGATTGAAGGTGTGGCCGACCGCGTGCCGCTGAAGCTGTTCACCGGCAAGCAGCGCGACGAGTACCTGGACGCTGCTTACTGGTGGCGCCGCAGCAAGTACAAGCCCAACAAGGAAGAGGCCGCACGCCGCCAGCGCGACGAAGCGCGCACGGTGGTGGCGCAGTGCGCGCAGGCCGCAGGCCCCAAGGCCAAGGTCTCGCTGGTCTGGGGCCCCGGCGTGAAGACGGCCTCGGGCGTGGCCACAACTAAGACGCAGGTCTACAGCTTCACGGTGCGCGAGCCCTTCACGGCCAGCATGACCTGCACGCGCGAGAACGCCCAGGCGCCCTGCACGCCGATCCTGCCGATCACCGTGCAATTCACTGCCGGCGTGCCGCGCGAGGTGGCCGAGAAGTTCCGGCTCAAGACCCCGGACGGCAGCCGCAAGCCCGACCTGCCCAAGGAAGACCGCGGTGCGATCAACCAGATCAGCTTTGCGCCGCCTCTGCCGGAAGCTGCAGAACTGCTGATCGAGGCGCCGAGCACGGTTAAGGACGAGTCGGGCCGCACGTTGGCCAACGCCAGCTTCTTTCCGCTGAAGACCAAGACGGCTGATGCGCCGCCCCTGGCCAAGTTCGCCAGCGGCGTGTTCGGCGTGCTGGAGTTCAACAACGCCCCCGCCCTGCCCGTGACGGTGCGCCGGATCGAGCTGCCCAAGGGCGCCGGCAGTCCCTATGTGCGGCGCATGAAGGTGGAAGACGACGCCAAGATCCTCGAATGGCTGGCCACCCTGCGCCGCTACGACCGGACCGACGCACCCTACAACGCCGACAGCCGCGACCAGTCCATGCTCAAGGGCCAGGGGGCCGAGGTCATCCCGCTGCCGGCCCCCAAGACCGAAGCCAAGGCCGACGCCTATCCCTTCGAGGTGGTGGGCGTGCCCTTCAAGGACCCGGGCTTCTATGTGGTGGAGCTGGAGAGCCTCAAGCTCGGCGAGTCTTTGCTGGCGCGCAAGCAGCCGATGTTTGTGCGCACATCGAGCCTCGTCACGAATATGGCGGTGCACTTCCGGCTCGGGCACGAGAATGCCGCGGTGTGGGTGACGACTCTGGACAAGGCGCAGGCTGTGGCCGATGCCGAGGTACGCATCACCGACTGCAATGGCAAGCGCGTGTGGCAGGGCGCCACCGACAAGGACGGCATCGCACGCGTGCCGCTGGCGCTGGAGAACCCGCGCTGCAGCCGCAACAACGACTATGACGCACCGCGCTACCTCGTCAGCGCGCGCAAGAAGCTGCCGGATGGCCGCACCGACCTGGCCTTCGTGCTCTCCACCTGGAACCAGGGCATCGAGACCTGGCGTTTCAATGTGCCCACCGGCTGGGAGCGCACGGGCAAGCTGCGCGCCCACGCGGTGCTGGACCGCGACCTGCTGCGCGCCGGCGAGACCGTGTCGCTCAAGGCCTATCTGCGTACCGAGAACAGCCGCGGCCTGAATCTGCTGCCGCTCGAACGCCTGCCCAGGACGGTAAAGATCACGCATGAGGGCTCGCAGCAGGAATTTGTGCTGCCGCTGGCCTGGACCGGCTCGCGCTTTGCCACGGCCAGCTGGGCCGTGCCCAAGGATGCCAAGCTCGGCAGCTATTCCATGACGGTGCAGGTGCCGCCAGCCAACCCGGGGCCGGCGGCCAAGCGCGCGCGCAATGCCGAGCTGGATGACGACGATGAATCCGGCCCCGGTGTGCGCACGATGAGCCTGGGCATGCTGCGGGTGGAGGAGTTCCGCCTGCCGACCATGACCGGCCGCGTGCGCCCTGCGGCCAAGGACGCCAAGACCCCGGCCCCTGCGGTGCTGGTGAACCCGCGCGAACTGCCGGTGGCGGTGAATCTGGACTATCTCTCCGGCGGGCCAGCCGCCAACCATCCAGTGCGGGTGTCCGCCATGCTGCGCGATGCCGGCGTGGACTTTGCGGACTACGACGGCTTTGCCTTTGCGCAGGAACGCCGCCGCAGTGATGAAGAAGGCGAGCAGGCGCCGCCGCAGCGCATCGTGGCCAACAAGCTGCCGCTCACGCTCAACAAGGGCGGCACAGGCACGGTCACGCTCAAGGACCTGCCCGCCGTCAAGCGCGCGAGCGATCTGGTCCTTGAAGCCACCTATGCCGACGCCAATGGCGAGGTGCAGACCCTGAGCCACACGGCCCGCGTCTGGCCGGCCGGTGTGGTGGTGGGCATCAAGGTGGGCGGCTGGGTGAGTGTGGGCTCTGCGCTTGCCGGGCAGGTGCTGGTGCTCGATACCGCGGGCAAACCGGTGGCGGGCAAGGCCATCGAGGTGGAAGCCACCCTGCGCAACACCCAGAGCTACCGCAAGCGCCTGGTGGGCGGCTTCTACGCCTACGACAACACCGAGAACAGCAAGAGTCTGGGCACCGTGTGCAAGGGCAAGACGGATGCGCGCGGTCTCGTGCTCTGCGAGATCGATCTGAAGGAAGCCGGCAACATCGAACTCACGGCCAGCAGCCGCGACGACGCCGGCAACACGGCCAGCAGCTCCACATCGGTGTGGGTGACGCGCCGCGGCGAACTCTGGTTCGACAACGATAACCACGACCGCATGGATCTGCTGCCGGAAAAGCGCCGCTACAAGCCGGGCGAGACGGCCAAGTTCCAGGTGCGCATGCCCTTCCGCTTTGCCACGGCGCTGGTGTCGGTGGAGCGTGAAGGCCTGATCGAGACCCGTGTGGTGCGCATCAATGGCCGCGACCCCACGGTGGAAGTGCCCATCAAGCCCGAGTACGGCCCGAACGTGTACGTGAGCGTGCTGGCGGTGCGCGAGCGCCTGCGCGAGGTGCCCTGGTACAGCTTCTTCCAGTGGGGCTGGAAGGCGCCGGTGGAGTGGTGGCACGAGTGGCGCGAATACCGCAACACGCCGCAGCCCGATGCGCTGGTGGACCTGACCAAGCCCGCCTTCAAGCTGGGCATTGCCGAGATCAGCGTGGGCTTGCAAGCCAATGAACTCAAGGTGGCTGTCACGCCGGACAAGGACACCTACGCCGTGCGCGGCCAGGCCAAGGTCAAGGTGAAGGTGACTGACCCCAACGGCAAACCCCTGCCGGCCGGCACCACGGTGGCCTTTGCGGCGGTGGATCAGGCCCTGCTCGAACTCTCGCCCAACACCAGCTGGAAGCTGCTGGACGCGATGATGGCACGGCGCGACTACGGCATGGAGACCTTCACCGCACAGATGTATGTGGTAGGCAAGCGGCACTTCGGCAAGAAGGCGGCGCCTCCGGGCGGTGGCGGCGGCCAGGGGCAGACGCGCGAACTGTTCGACACCCTGCTGCTGTGGAACCCGGCGGTGGCGCTGGACGCCAACAGCGAGGCCACCCTCACCGTGCCGCTCAATGACAGCCTGACCAGCTTTGCGCTGGTGGCGATTGCCGACGGCGATGCCACGGGCAACTACGCGCTCTTCGGCACCGGCCGGACCAACATCCGCGTCACGCAGGACCTGCAGATCGTCTCCGGCCTGCCGCCCCTGGCGCGCGAGGGCGACACCTACAACGCTGGCATCACCCTGCGCAACACCACCAAGCGCGAGATGAATGTGGAAGTGACCGGCAAGGCCGGCGACGCCCCGCTCGAACGCAAGCAGCTCAAGCTCGCGCCGGAAACTGCACAGGAGATCAGCTGGCCGCACACGCCCGGCACGGTGGACCGGGTGGACTGGGAGATTGCCGCACGCGAACTCAACGCCCCCGCCGGCGCGAACGGTGCAACCGACCGCATCAAGCTGGCCCAGCGCATCGTGCCGGCCGTGCCCTACACGGTCCAGCAGGCCACGCTGCTGCGCGTGGACGGCACGATCAGCCTGCCGGCCACACCGCCTGCAGACGCACTGCCGGGCAAGGCGCGCATTGATGTGAGCCTGGTGGATTCGCTCGCCAAGCCCATGCCCGGCGTACGCCGCTTCTTTGAGGAATACCCCTTCATCTGCCTGGAGCAGAAGACCAGCAAGTCCATCGGCCTGCGCGACACCAAGCTCTGGGACGGCATCATGGCCCAGCTGCCGCTGTATCTGGATGGCGATGGTCTGGCGGCCTACTTCCCCGGCGGCCGCGGCTACGACGTGCTCACGAGCTACCTGCTGGCCGCCAGCCACGAGGTGGGCTGGGCGATCCCGGCGGAGAGCCTGTCGCGCATGCAGCAGGGCCTGATCCAGTTTGTGGATGGCAAGCTGGAGCGGCCCTTCTGGTCACCACGCAGCGATCTGGAAGCACGCAAGATCGCCGCGATCGAAGCGCTCTCGCGCCGCGGCGCCGCACGGCCCGAGATGCTCGACAGCATCCGCCTGAACAGCAACCTCTGGCCCACGCATCAGGTCATCGACTTCGTCAGCATCCTGCGCCGCATGCCCAACGTGAAGGACCGCGACGCCAAGCTGGCCGAGGCCTACCAGGTGCTGCGCAGCCGCCTGAACACCCAGGGCACGCGCCTGGGCTTCTCCACCGAGAAGGACGACTACTGGTGGTGGCTCATGATCAACGGCGACGCCAACATGGCCCGCCTGCTGCTGGCCATCATGACCGACCCCGCCTGGAAGGAGGATGTCGGCCGCATCGTGCAAGGGACTCTGCAGCGCCAGCAGCGCGGCGCCTGGCTCACCACCACCGCCAACCTCTGGGGCGGCCTGGCCATCGAGAAGTTCGGCCGCGCGTTTGAATCGGCTCGCGTAGAGGGCACGACCACTGCGCAACTGGGCAGCGCGCCGGCACAGAGCGCGGCCTGGCGGCAGGACTGGGTGGCGCCGATGCGCTTTGCCTGGGGTGAGAAACCGGACCCGAATGCGCAGATCAAGGTGACGCATGCCGGGCAAGGTGCGCCCTGGGCGACGGTATCGAGCGTGGCCGCGGTGGAACTGAAGAAGCCCTTCACCAGCGGCTACCGCATCACCAAGACCGTCACGCCCCAGGACCCGAAGGTGCCCGGCACCTTGAGCAAGGGCGATGTGCTGCGCGTGAAGATCGAGATTGATGCGCAGACCGACATGACCTGGGTGGTGATCCAGGACCCGATCCCCACCGGCGCCACGATCCTGGGCAGCGGCCTGGGCCGCGACAGCGCGATCGAATCCCAGGAGAGCAGCGAGGCGCAGGAGCAGACCTGGCGCTGGGACGGCCCGATGCTGGCCTATGTGGAACGCCTGTTCGAGGGCTACCGGGCGTATTACGAGTTTGTGCCCAAGGGCAAGTTCACGGTGGAGTACACGGTGCGCCTGAACAGCACCGGCACCTTTGCGCTGCCGCCTACGCGGGTGGAGGCGATGTATGCGCCGGAGATGTTTGGGGAGAGTCCGAATGGGAAGGTGGTGGTGAAGTGAAAGCTGGTGCGATGCAGCGCTGGGACGCACGCGTTGCGTCTCGCGTCTGTTCATCGCTTGCGGCGCTGCTGCGGTTGACCGAGACAATTTCAGGCGCTCCGCCCTGCACCCGGGTTTCTTTCTTTGCTCCGCCAAAGAAAGAAACCAAAGAAAGGCGGAGCCCCAACCGCGTCGGCCTGCGGCCGATCCCCGAGTTCGGGCAGCGCCAGGCGGGAAGCGCAGAACTCGCCCTCTTTTCGGATACGCCTGCGGCGCACCCGAAAAACCGGGGCTCGGACAACTGCGCTTCATTTTCCGCCTGGCACTGCCCGGACTCGGCGCGTTTGCAGGGCGGCGGCAAGACAACACCCCTACCCCACCCTAACCCTCCCCTGTGCACAGGGGAGGGAATCGCTCGGGATTCCGATGCGTGTGGCGGCGGGACACCTGCGCGGACCGCGGATCACTTAATCGTGGCTGCACAGCCTCGCTGCGCTTGCCGTACGCGCGTGTGCGCGGTTGCGATCACCGGCACGGTTACTGCGGGTTTCAGTTCCAGCTCAAGTTCAAGTGCCACAGCCCGTACTGGCGCACTCGCGCATGCGGTCAACAGCGAAGCTCCACTTCGAGCCGACGCCCTCCCTCCAATCCCCTCCCCTGAAACCAGGGGAGGGTCAGGGTGGGGTTCAGCTTGTGAACTTCCTCGCCCTTCGGAAGCGCCGCTGCTTGCTGCGGATTGGCCGAAAGAGAAGCGCAGTTGTTCGAGCCCCGGTTTTTGGCTCGCGCGCAGCGTGGGCCAAAAGAGGGCGAGTTCTGCGCTTCCGGCCGATCCGCAGCAAACAGCGGGAACCCTGCGCAGCAGGGCGCTTTCGGGGCCCCGCCTTTCTTTGCCTACTTTCTTTGGCGGAGCAAAGAAAGTAGGGCGGGTGCAGGGCGCAGCGCCTGCGGATGCATCGATCGCCAACGCCGCGCGAGGATGCGAGCGATGAGCGCCAGAAAACCCTTCCCGCTTGCCTGGCGCGGCTCTCCAGCCACTTTTGCCCGAAGAGCCGCATGGATGCTCGTTCTAGCCGTGAGCCTGCTGGCACCGGCCCACGCCACGCCCAGCTACCAGCAAACCAAACAATCCCACCACCCCAGTGACAAGCAGGTCACAGCCCGCGACGGCACGCCCATCGGCAGCGTGCGTGTGGACACCACCGCACGACGCGGCGCATGGCTCACGCTGGACCAGTTCTCGCCGGCGCTGATCGACACCGTCATTGCCGCCGAAGACGCGCGCTTCTTCGAGCATGGCGGGGTGGACTGGAAGGCCGTCGGTGCGGGTGCCAAGCAGACCTTGAGCGGCTCGCGCCGCGGGGCCTCCACGCTCACGATGCAACTAGTGGGCCTGATGGACGAGGACCTCAAGGCCAGACCCGGCGGGCGCAGCGTGCTGCAGAAGGCCGAGCAGGCGCGGCAGGCCCTGGTGCTGGAGCGGCGCTGGACCAAGGGGCAGATCCTTGAGGCCTATCTGAACAAGGTACCCATGCCCGGCGAGATCCTGGGCATTCCGATGGCCAGCCAGCTCATGTTCGGCAAGGCGCCGCATGGTCTGAACCGCCAGGAGGCCGCGATCCTCACGGCGCTGATACGCGCACCGAATGCGAGCGAGAAGCTGGTGGCGCAGCGGGCCTGCCGCATCGTGCATGGTGCCGCGGCCACACCCGCACAGTGCGCGCCGCTGGAAGGCCAGACGCAGATTGCCCTGGCGCAGGCCGTGCAGAAGGGCGCGTTGCCGGGCGCACGTTCGCCGCTGGCCGCGCATCTGGCGCGGCGCGCGGGCAAGGCGCAGGTCTGGCAGACCACCGTGGATGCACGCCTGCAGGCCCTGGCGCGCGACAGCCTGCGTCGCCATGTGGCCGAACTCTCCACGCGCAACGTGGAAGACGGCGCCGTGCTGGTGCTGGACAACGCCACGGGCGAGGTACTCGTGTGGGTGGGTTCGTCCGGCGCGCTCTCGGATGCGGCGCAGCTGGACTTTGTGACCGCACGGCGCCAGGCCGGCTCCACGCTCAAGCCCTTCGTCTACGCCCAGGCACTCACCGAGAAAAAGCTCACCGCCGCGAGCCTGATCGACGACGCACCGCTGGCAGTGCCCACGCAGTCCGGCATCTACGCGCCGCAGAACTACGACCGCGGCTATGCCGGCCCGGTGTCGGTGCGCACGGCGCTGGCGTCCTCGCTGAACATCCCGGCCGTGAAGGCCGCGATGATGGTCACGCCCGAGGCCCTGTTCCGCCAGCTGCAGGCCCTGGGCTTTGCCCTGCGCGAAAGCGGGGACTACTTCGGCCCCGGCCTGGCGCTGGGCGCGGCGGAGGTGAGCCTGTTCGAACTCACCAATGCCTATCGCACGCTCGCCAACCAGGGCATGGCGAGCGAGCCGCGCTTCGCCCTCAAGCCGGCCACGCCACCCGCCGCGCCCCGGCGTGCACTGAGCTCTGACGTCAGCTGGATCGTGGCCGACATGCTGGCCGACCGCGAGGCCCGCGCCCGCACCTTCGGCCTGACCAGCCCGCTGGCCACGCGCGGCTGGGCGGCGGTGAAGACCGGCACCTCGAAGGACATGCGCGACAACTGGTGCATCGGCTTCTCGGACCGCTACACCGTGGGCGTGTGGGTGGGCAATGCCAGCGGCGCGCCGATGTGGAATGTGTCCGGCGTGAGTGGCGCAGCGCCTGTGTGGGCCGAGGTGATGCGCGCCCTGCATGCGGGCCGGCCCTCGCAGGCACCGGCCCTGCCCGCCACGCTGGTCAAGCAGGCCGTGGACTTCGGCGGCGTGGAGCCGGCGCGCGAGGAGGTGTTTCTGGCGGGTACGGAGCGCAGCACGGTCGCGCTGGCGCAGCGCATCGTCAGCGCACGCATCACCGCGCCTGCGGCCGGCACCATCGTCGCGCTGGACCCGGACATTCCGCCCGCGCAACAGCGCGTCCAGCTGGTGGCCGAGGTGCCGCCGGGCGAACGCGTGCGCTGGCTGGTGAACGACCGGCCGCTGGCGCAGGGCGCCCGCACCAGTTGGCTGCCGCCGCCGGGCAAGTACCGCATTGCGCTGGTGGACGCGCAGGGCAAGGCGCTGGACACGGTGGCCATCGAGGTGCGCGGCGCCTGGATGCCGGCGGTGCAGACCGCGCGTCCCGCCGCCGCCCGGGGCGGCGGACGCCCAAGCGCTGCAGCCCCCTCGTCGGCTGCGCTGCGCTGACACCAACGCAGATGCCAGCGGCGGCGGGCCGCACACCTCAGTGCCTGGGCACGCGGCAGTCGATGTCCGCCGCGACCGGCCCCAGCAGCATGTGATCGGCCTGCCGCCCGGTCGGCTCGGTGCAGCGCAAGACGGTTGCACTTGGA
Organism: Piscinibacterium candidicorallinum; assembly: GCF_047549485.1. Taxonomy (GTDB): domain Bacteria; phylum Pseudomonadota; class Gammaproteobacteria; order Burkholderiales; family Burkholderiaceae_C; genus Piscinibacterium; species Piscinibacterium candidicorallinum. Next base: position 3,206,377 of record NZ_CP180191.1, read on the forward strand.
TCTCCCGCCGCGACTGCCTCGCGCCGCAATACCCCCCTGAAACAATCGCACCCGCCAATCCGCTTGTCTGGCAAGGGTTTCCAGGGCACCGGGCTGAAGACGCGCTCCTGGTAGGGATCTTCAAGGCATTGCCCTGAAGAACCGCGCCAGACAAGCGGAAAGCGGCACCTTGCCGCGCAACGCTGCCACACCGCCCGGCCCTCAACTCGCGTGCCCAAACGGCAACCGGCGGCCCGCTGGCGGCCCACATCTCGAATGGCCGAATTGCCCTGTGATTCCCCTGCAACTCGGCCCAAAGAAGTTGCTTAGTTTGCTCAACCTCGCGCCCGCGAAGCCGATGACTCCCTCAGAACGCCGCAAACCGCGGCCGGCACTTGAACGGAGCAATCGGACATGGCGCGCAGCAACACACCCCAGGGCGAGGCTTGGCGCAGCGCCTTGCGCGTCACGCTGCTGGCGCTGGCGGCCGCCGGTACCCTGGCCGCCTGTGGTGGTGGTGGCGGTGGTGGCAGCGGCCCCGCAGCGCCCGCGCCTGCACCCGCACCGGCGCCCCCTCCCCCACCCCCAGCCCCGCCGCCCAGCGGCAGCACCGATCCGCAGGCCACCCTGTGCACCCAGTTCAGCAAGGACCTGGCGCGCAGCGAGGCAGGCGTGAACTACCTGAACACCGTTCGCAGCGCCGCCAACGCCCCGCTGCTCACGCACAACGCCGCGATCACCGATGTGATCCACCGGCACGTGACCTACCTGATCGTCAACAACGAGTTCACGCACTACCAGACCCAGGGCAAGCCCTGCTTCCTGGGCGCGGCTCCGGCGGATCGCTTCGTCGCCGGCAGCGTGGGCAACTACGGCTTTGCATCCGAATCCCTGGCCGGTGTGAGCGGCGGCACGCAGGCCTCGGACCGCGATGCGATCGACCTGAAGCTGGACAGCATCTATCACCGCTTTGTGCTGCTTGCGGCCGAAGCGCGCGAGGCCGGCGTCTCCGGCGCCAACACGGTGTACGGCCTGAACGTGGGCGCACGCACCGTGGACACCGCCCCCAGCAACCGCGTGGTGCTCTGGCCCTTCGCTGGCCAAGGCAATGTGCCCACCACCTTCTTCAGTGACCTCGAACAGCCGGACCCCGTGCCCGAGCGCGGCGAAGTCGGCTACCCGATCACCGTGAACGTAGCGCCCAACATGACGCTCAACGTGGTGAACGCGCGCCTGGTCGACGGCGCGGGCAACGTGGTCGAGACGCGGCTACTCGCGCCCGGCCGCGAGCTGGCACGCAACCAGGCCGCGCTGGTGCCGCTCAATCCGCTGGCCGAGCAGGCGAACTACACGGTCTCCATGCGCATCCAGATCAA